>JAFTTY010000004.1 GCA_017466525.1 Alphaproteobacteria bacterium | reverse complement strand
TGACTTTGATACCTTGTACCCACCCTTTAATTCAATAAAGAAATTATTCGATACATCTTTTTGATGCTGAAAGTATGCACTGGCTGTTGCAATCCAGTCTGTATTATCAACGAAACGCCACTGCGCCCCCAACCCGAACAAGTTCACACCACTGTCATCCATTTTATCATCTGGTGAATCATCATCCCATTCGAACTTGTAATCAGACATGTCGTATTCCAACATACCCAACACAGCGATACGATCAGTAATACCATAACTAAAATCTTCTTTGACGGCAAATCGTGTCATATCCCATTTGCCACCCAAACCATTCAGCACATTTTCATACGCACCCGTCCCAGTATTCCACACAGGCAACGTCTGATTAATTGTGAAATCATACGAATTCATTGTATATGAAAAATCCGTAATTGAACCGAACATCCCGCCCAACGGCTGAAAGAACGGATGTGCCAAATAATATTTACGACGCATTTTATTTACAACCTGTTCCGAACGTGTTGTACGTTTGGTCGTTTTGGTTGCACGTGCGGCGGACGAATTAGCCCCTTCGTACTGTTTATACAGCGCGCTGAGATTTGCCGGTTTGGTATAGTACAAATCACCTGCATCCTTGGCTTCGTACGTTTTGGTCAACGTACGTGTCTGATATTTTTCATAGTTAACTTTTTCACGTGTACGTGTGGCCGGCGCACCGGACAGGTCTGCACTGGACCCTGCGCGCGTACCCCAGTTTGTTGCGGCCTCTGCACTAATTGCGCCCATTGCCACCAACAAACCAACAAACAAAGACAATGATTTTTTCATAATTAATAACTCCTTTGACCAAAATTATATCACAAATCCAGTCTGTGAAAAAGAATAAAAAAGCACAACCTATAACTGTTCCAAACACTGCCCCAGCGCACATCGCCAATGACGAATTTCAATACCAAACACCGACTTAATTTTATCTTTATCCAACACACTATAAAACGGCCGCACCGCACGCGTCGGATATTGCGCGGTTTTTATTGGCTTTACCGCGCACCCCAACCCAGACATCGCCATAATTTCTGTTGCAAAATCATACCAAGAACACACGCCTTCGTTTGTAAAATGATATATTCCAGAATTTTCTGCATTCATCTGTGGAATAATTTTAACAATCGCATCCGCCAAATCGCCTGCATACGTTGGCGTTCCAACCTGATCTGCAACAACGTTAATTGAATCCTTTTCTGCCCCCAATCGACGCATTGTTTTAACAAAATTATTACCATGCGCACTGTACAGCCACGCTGTTCGAATAATCACCGCCACATCTGCGTTTTCCAGCACCGCATTTTCACCTTCCCGCTTGGTCCGACCATACACAGACACCGGATTCGTCGGTGCATCCACCGCATACGGACGACACGCACAACCATCAAAGACATAATCTGTCGACACATGAATAATTTTTGCACCTGTCTGCGCCAAATTTCTGGGACCCGCAACATTGACTTTTGTTGCCAACGACACATCATCCTCGGCCTTGTCCACCGCCGTATAGGCCGCACAATTAACAATCACATCAATATTATTTTCACACACAAATTTTTGCACCGCCACCGCATCTGTAATATCCAATGTATCAACATCTGTGCAAATTGCATCTGGCAACCGCATTGCCAATTCACGACCCAACTGCCCATTACATCCCACAATCAATAACATCTTTCAATCCCTTGGCATTTTTATCTTTATCTGACACAATAATTTTATCGGCCGGTATCTGCCAATCAATCCCAATATCCGGATCATCAAAGCGAACACCAAATTCTGCCTGTGGCGCATACAGATTATCACACTTGTACGCAAACACCGCCGTTTCTGACAGCACCGAAAACCCATGCAAGAACCCACGCGGAATGAATAATTGGCGCATATTCTCATCAGATAATTCAACGGCCACATGCCGGCCAAATGTTGGCGAACCACGTCGCACATCCACCGCCACATCCAGTACCCGCCCCTGCAAAACACGCACTAATTTTGCCTGTGCAAATTCCCCCAGTTGACAGTGCAACCCACGCACAACGCCGTATACAGACCTTGACTGATTGTCCTGAACAAATTTATTTGGAATTCCATTTTTGATAAATTCGGCCTCGTTATAACTTTCAAAGAAATAGCCCCGCGCATCCTGAAACACACGCGGCACAACAACTACAACCCCATCAATATCTGTTTTGATAAAATTCATCTTCATGCCCTTTCCTGTATACAGGCATACTGTACGACAAACATCACACAACCGCAACATACAAATCTGGGAAACAAATCACAAAAAAATCCCGCACCCGCGGGATTGAAATATCACAATTATTTCTTTTCTTGCTGTTTTGCATTTCGTTGCGCCGCCTCGTACCCCTGACGAACACCTGCGCGCAATCCATCTAAACATCCCTGAAAAACGCTGCGCGATCACAAATTCTTCGCCCCCTTACACTTTTCATCTGCGCCACTCCACCCCGAATAATTTGCTGCTGCAACACTGTAATCATTTGCCAACTGTTTGCGCAATTCCATCGTCAAATTTGTTCCATTATTTGACATATTATATATCTGATTCAAATTATTATTCAGACATTCAAACACCTTAATTGATGTCAATTCATTATTACAGTTGCTAACACCTGCCAGATAAATACTGCGATCATTTGATTTAAATGAACTGGACGAACTGCCACCGCTGCTGCTGGATGCGCCTTTGGCCTGCAAACTGGTGGTCAAAACGGCTTTTTCCAACTGGGTTTTAAAGCGGCGAATCATCGCCTCCAGATATTCATACTGCTTGTTCATTTGCTGTGTCATAACCGTTGTTTTCAGTGCCACAACATCACGCATCAACTGCTTGTCTGAATTACCACTGGGAACATTTTCAGTTCCACCAATATTATAAATATGTGTCGAACACAGTGCCAACTCCGGCGTTATTCTGT
>JAFTTY010000042.1 GCA_017466525.1 Alphaproteobacteria bacterium | reverse complement strand
AAGTATTCAAGGAGTAAAAGTAATGAAAAACGAAGATATTTTCTTAAAAATCGTTAAACAAAACCCATCTATTTATCAATATATAGAATTCAAACCCGGCATCCCATACATCAGTGCATTTGATGCCAACGGTCATCGTACTGCAAAACATGTAACACACGATGACATCAAACGGGCCATAGACCTTTCCGCAAAAACCCAATCACCGACCCTGGCATACGACAATGGTGTTTATTGTTGGGTTGAAAAGAACAAAGTTTATTTATTTGTTGAACCCGATTTAGCGCATGCCCTGTGGCCAGATCGCGAACCGTTACAGAACGAATATGTTCCGATGGCCAATGGCGAAACATTATTGACATTTCCATCCCTGGTCCATATGCGTAATACATCGTATCATCATCAAAAACAAAAACTTATGGACGCGACCAACCGCACCAAACAACATACATTATAAAACTACCGCCCCCAAAAAGGGGCGGTTTGAATTTCTGGTTTACCATACGAAGCATTTTGCGAAATATGGCGCGCCCGGCAGGATTCGAACCTGCGACCTGCGGATTAGAAATCCGATGCTCTATCCAGCTGAGCTACGGGCGCACGATGCACATTTTATATTAAAATTATTAAGATTTCAAGCACACACAAATAAAAAATGCCCCAAGTTTGCAAAATATAACTATTTTATGTATAATAAGTATTGAATCCGATGGGAATTGGATTCGGGGCTGTCGTAAGCTCTATCACTGCGGTGCGATATGCATCGTAATCCGATGTTTCGGTGTAATCGCACCGTTATATCCCCGACACAGGCCGGGGAGCCTTTGGTATATAAAATACGGGCAACCGAAAAACCAACGGAATCATCAGTGATTGATTTACGAACTCCCCGACCGCCAATTCCACGGCGGTCTATTTTTTTACAGGAGAAAAAAATGAACAACGAAGATATATTCCCTAGACAATGGTTAAAATTCAGTTTCATTATTTTGTTTATATTTAGCGTATTTACAATCCCTGCCGTGCTATCTGATTATTTTGTCGGCTTAGAGAAAATAGTCTTTTCTTTGTTAGTAATTTATTGTTCTGGCATCATACACACAATTCCTATGTATTTAGCAAAAAAACTACAATTGACATATAAGAAATTTATTTACTTTGCTGCAGCAACTAGTGCCCTTATAGCATTGTGCGGTTTGTTTTTTTCGTATGATCCATCATTAGAAATATCTGTTAAAATATTATTAGCTACAGTCATAGCAACAATTATCCCAATATGTATATTTACGTTAAAAAAGATATCATTATACTGTATAAAATACTTTACTCCGAAAAACACAGGTGTAAAACGTTTATGTTTAGTCGCGGGATTCTTAGGGGACATACTCTTATCCACAACAGAATGGAAATGCCACTATCACTATAGTTGTAATTTTTTTGAACATTTTGGATTATACAGCATTTTATATTTAGCTCTTGCATTTTGTACGCCATTTATACTGTCAAAAATCATTGAATATATCACCGATGGATTCACACAAGATAAAGAAAAATTATGACACACTTATTCACAGTAAACTGCACATTACTTCTTCTGGCCGCGTTTTTACCGATGACGCATAGTTTTTATATACTATTATGCATAGTGGTTTGCGGAACACTCATATTGTCTACAATCAAAGCCAAGAAAGCCCACACAATATCAGCCCCAGCAGAGTATATAATTCTAATGCTGTTTATAGTAACTTACAACCCAATATTTCCACTACATATAAATGCTGAAACCTGGGCAACATTAAATATTTTAACAGCAAGTTATTTGCATTACTTAATACACAGGAGATAAAAAATGAATAAATTAAGCTATGTTAGTTTAATAATAGTTTCAAGCGTATTGAGCGCATGTGTAGACCAGTCAATAGAATACAACAAAATGTGTAGCACGTGGCTAGGCGCACCCGAATATGCTCTTATTCAGGGTTGGGGGACACCTATAAGGACGTATGATATTGAAGATATAAAATACATAACATTCAGCGATTCAAGAATCGTATCGCTTCCTGGCACATCACCATCATATCATACAACATTTACAGGATATTCAGCACACACAACAGCAGTTGGAGGCACATCGCCCACAACTTTGCAACTATGGTGCGAAACAACATTTACAATTCACAACCACACAGTTATAGATTATCGTTTTGATGGCAACAATTGCGTGGCACCAATTGAAGAATCGCCAGATTACACACCAATGAGTATAGCTTCCGAAGTATTTTAAGCGACACAAAAAAATCCATATTTATACCGTGGGACAATAAAAAAATTAATTACATTGACAACAGTTATATCGATGATAAATTGACCATAAAAGGAGTTTATTATGTGGGGCGCAATTATTGGCGATATCGCCGGGTCCAGATTTGAGGGCAAAGACATGCGAAGTAAACAATTCGCATTATTTCACGGCGACTGTAGATTCACAGACGACAGTGTAATGACCGTCGCAGTTGCACGTGCCGTTATGGAACATAAATCTAATGGCGCAGATTTATCCAAAGAAGCGATTAAATTAATGCAGTGGTTTGGACGTATGTATCAACATCGTGGATACGGTGGAAACTTTATAGATTGGATTTGGTCCGACAATCCCGCGCCATATAATAGTATGGGGAACGGTGCCGCAATGCGTGTTAGTGCCTGTGGATTTGCAGCAGAAACACTTGTTGAAGCCAAAGAAATGGCATATGCCGTTACAGCAGTATCACACAATCACCCAGAAGGAATACGTGGCGCACAAGCGGTGGCATCGGCCATATTTATGGCACGTACCGGTGCCGGCAAAGATGATATACGCCAATATATAACCGATAATTTTTACAAAATAGATTTTGAAATAGACGATTTGCGTGAATATTATCAAACAGACGTTTCGTGCCAAGGCAGCGTTCCACAAGCAATTGCAAGTTTTCTGGAATCTCAGTCATTTGAAGATGCCATTCGCAACGCAATTTCAATCGGTGGCGACAGTGATACAATCGCCGCAATTGCGGGCAGTATTGCTGATGCGTATTATGGTGTTCCACAGGAATTTATAAATCGCGCCAGGCATTATGTAAGTTTTACAATGGGCGACATAATTAACAGATTTGAACAAATGTTCCCACAGAATAAATAATTTTCCATTATCCCATAAGAAAATATCAAAACCGCCCCGATGGGGCGGTGTTATTTTAATCGTCAACGGCTTTCTTTAACTGACGCAGTTCTATGAACATATAAACATCGGCTGCCGCGTAAAACAGCATTGTTATCGCCAACCAATACACAACTGCGACCGCACCCGCCATCGGCCAAAACAGCAACGCAATCGCCAGCGCACATAACGCCAACGCCACAACCAAGTCAAAAACCCAATGTCCAAATCGCGCGCGCGCCATATTTATTGCAAAAATCAATGCACGCAATGCCTTGAACAAGAACAAGACCAAGAACACATACAACAACGCAATCATTGACCCCGCCGGATAAACCAAGAACAAAACCCCCAGCACAACATTTACCAACCCAAATATAACATCAACCCAACCGCCACCATATGGACGCGCGGCAACGAACCCGGCAATTGCACGATACAACCCAAACAATATCAGTCCGCACCCCAATACAAACATTAAAGTGGTTAAAACCGCCAATGGTTTGAACGCCATAAATATCGCAATGATGCCCAGTAATAATGCCTCGGCTACCAATAATGGCGCGCTTTTGTTATATAATTTTTCAACCGATGCGGCAATTGCATCTGTTGATTTTGATTGCTTTGATTTGTGTACCTTGGTCATTTATCCCCCCGTTGTTTCATATACAAACCATAGTAATATAAACATCCTAAAAAATCAATATTGTACATTTTCCCAGACATTTTTTCAGATTGGCATCGAATATTTTCCAAATAATTTTTTTCTAAAATTAAAACTGCACGCCCATTGCAGCCATCCACGTGCGGCTGCGATTTGGCTGATTGCACGAACAGACATATCATTTGTTCTGATTATGTTTCTAAGGCGTCTGACAATTCGCACCTTTCCGCGTCGTCGCAGTAAAATGAATCGTTGGAAATGTCGATAACCAATAAAATTAACCCCGCGCGATGTCGGGGATAAATTCGATTTAGAGAACACAAGTCTTAGTTCACGTTCCAAAAAATTTTGTATATAGTTTCGTGCCTGATAAAGTTCTGATTTACTATCACCAAAAAGACAGAAATCATCACAATACCGAATATAGTCCCGCCATCGTAATACATGCTTAACAAAATAGTCCAATTCGTTCAAATAGACATTTCCCAGCCATTGACTGGTTAAATTTCCAATTGGCAGATTTTTTCCACCCCCACCCGAACGCACAATATTTTCCAGTATATCCACAATACGTTTATCCTTAAATTTATGTCTAATAATCTGCATCATAACATCATGGTTTATACTGGGAAAGAATTTACGGATATCGCACTGCAAGACATATTTATTTCGTCGCATGAACTGCATCACGCGTTTTGATGCAGAATGCAATCCGCGACCTGGGATACACGCATAAGAATCACGAATAAACATACGGTGCCAAATCGGCCCCAGCACATTAATCAGTGCATGTTGAACCACATGATCTGGATACAATGGCAACATATAAATTTCCCGTTCTTTTGGTTCAAATATTTTGAACACAACATATGGTGATGTATTAAAATTTCCAGCAATCAAGTCATCATGTAACTGCTTTAACAAAGTGTCACGATTTGCCAGAAATTTTTGCACCATAATCTTAGATTTTTTACTTTTGATTGCTTTTTTTGCGGCGCGTTCCAGATTATCCATTGACACAAAATCATCCCACAAATTTTTATACGTTTTCATTTGTCGCCCCCAGTATAAATATTTCGATAAATAAAAGTTTATCTAAGAAACTCTTAAAGCCGTCACCCCGGCGTTCGGGTCCTGCAAAATTGAAAATTTTGTGGGTGATGCTAGGCCGGGGTCCATTGTATTCCACC
>JAFTTY010000041.1 GCA_017466525.1 Alphaproteobacteria bacterium | reverse complement strand
AACTGACATAAAAAAAGGCATAAAAAAATGAAACGTAGCGGATTAATTACAACAAAAATTGGAATGACGCGTCTGTATGATGATGGCGGCGTTGCACACCCAGTAACCGTTTTGTCGGTTGGTGATTGCGCGGTCATTGGAAATCGCACGCAGGAAAAAAATGGCTATGTCGCAAATATCTTAGGTTTGCGCGAAGCCAAGGCAAAGCATGTTGCAAAGCCACAGGCTGTTGCAGCTGAAAAAGCGGGTGTAAAACCATATCGCAAGGTGGTTGAATTCCGCGTAACTGATGACTGTGTTATCCCAGCAGGGACACAATTGTCGGCGTCTCATTTTGTTGCAGGCCAGTTTGTCGATGTTCAAGCGACAAGCAAAGGTAAAGGCTTTCAGGGGGCTATGAAACGTCATAACTTTGGCGGTAAGGAAGCAACCCACGGTGTATTGAAAGCACATCGTTCAATCGGTTCAACCGGTATGCGTGAATGGCCAGGTCGCGTTTTGAAAGGTAAAAAGATGCCTGGACAGATGGGTAATGAAACCGTTACTGTTCAGAATTTGAAGGTTTTCGGTGTTGATGCATCTGAAAACTTGATCTTTGTCGAAGGCGCAGTTCCAGGTGCAAACGGTACATTCGTTTTGGTTACCGATGCGGTAAAAAAAGAACACAAAGATTTACCAGTTCCGACAGTTGTTGTAAACAATGAAACAGAACAAGTAACAGAAACAGCCGAAACAGAAACTGTTGCGGAATAATATAAATAAAAGCGACAGAAATAAGTGAGGTAGAAAAATGCAATTAGATATTATTAATTTTGATGGCAAATCAGTTGGCAAAGTCGAATTAATCGACAGCATCTTTGGTTTAGATCCACGCGCAGATATTTTGCATCGTGTTGTTACTTGGCAGCGTGCAAAACAACGTGCCGGTACACATGCTGTAAAAACTGTATCTGATGTACAGGGCAGCGGTAAAAAAGCATTTAAACAGAAGAAAACAGGTAACGCACGTCAGGGTGAAAGATACAATGTTCACATGCGTGGTGGTGGTGTTGTTCATGGTCCAGTTGTTCGTGATCATAGCATCGACCTGCCAAAGAAAATTCGTAGCCTGGGTCTGAAGATGGCTTTGTCTTCCAAGGTCAAAGACGGTTCTTTAATCGTTATTGATTCTGAAAAGTTGGCAGCAGCAAAAACAGGCGCATTTGCAAAACAGTTGAAAAAACTGGAAATTGCATCTGCTTTGTTCGTTGGTGCAGAACAATTGGATGAAAACTTCAAAAAATCTGCGGCAAATATCGCAAATATCGACGTATTGCCGACAATGGGTTTGAATGTTTTGGATATCCTGAAACATGAAAAATTGGTTTTGACAGCAGATGCAGTCAAGGCAATTGAAGCCCGCTTGGCATAATGGCAATAATAAAAAAAGGTCAATAAGATGGAAAAAGTAACTACAGAGAAAAAAATCGTTGCGACCGCCGGTATTTATGATATACTGCGTCGTCCGATAATCTCGGAAAAGGCTGCAAAAATGTCTGAAAGCAATGGTGTTGCATTTGAAGTTGCGGCAAACGCCACAAAAGAAGATGTTGCACGCGCAGTTCAGGCCATCTATGGTGTTAAACCGGTTAAGGTAAACATCGTAGTGACAAAAGGTAAAGTGAAAACTTTCCGTGGTCGCAGCACAGGTACACAGCGCACAGTTAAAAAGGCTTATGTGTCCCTGCCGGCAGATGCAGAATTGAATCTGACGGAAAATGCATAATAAATAAAATAAACAGCCTTGGCAGAGAACCCAATGCAAAAAAGGGTGTTATTGCCAAGGCATAAAAATGAGGAAAAATAAAATGGCATTAAAGCATTATAAGCCAACAACACCAGGTACACGTGGTTTGACCCAGGTCGATCGCAGTGATTTGCACCGTGGTGCGCCAGAAAAGGCACTGACAGTTGGTTTGAAGTCCAAGGGTGGACGTAATAATTTTGGTCATGTAACCGTTCCACATCAGGGTGGCGGTCACAAACGTAAATATCGTTTGATTGACTTTAAACGTAAAAAGACAGGTGTTCCAGCAACTGTTGTTCGCTTGGAATACGATCCAAACCGTACAGCATTCATCGCATTGATTGAATACACAGACGGTATGCGTTCTTATATTTTGGCACCGCGTGATTTGAAGGCGGGTGATGTTGTTATTTCTGGCGCACGTGAAGATATTAAGCCAGGTAACGCAATGCCATTGAAAAATATGCCAATCGGTACAATCGTACATAACGTCGAATTGAAACCAGGCGCAGGTGGTCAGTTGGCCCGCAGCGCAGGTTGCTATGCTCAATTGATGGGTAAAGACGGTGTTTATGCACAGATTAAGATGAACAGCGGTGAGTTGCGTAAAGTTCATTCCGATTGTTTGGCGACTGTTGGCAGTGTTTCTAATCCTGACCAACGTAATGTCAACTTGGGTAAAGCTGGTCGCGCACGCTGGTTGGGTATCCGTCCATCTGTACGCGGTATGGCGATGAACCCGGTTGATCACCCAATGGGTGGTGGTAATGGTCACTCGAAGGGCCACGAACCGGTATCACGTACAGGTATTCCAGCCAAGGGATATCGTACCCGTAGCAATAAACGTACTGCTAAGATGATTATCCGCAGCAGACATTTGGCAAAGAAAAAATAATAAAAAAACGGAGTAAATGATGTCTCGTTCAGTATGGAAAGGGCCTTATGTTCACCCATCTGTTTTGAAAAAAGCAGCCGCGGCGAACGAAAAAAATGACCATAAGCCAATTAAAACTTGGTCACGTGGCAGCACAATTGTGCCACCAATGGTTGGATTAACATTTGAAGTACACAATGGTAACAAATTTATTCCTGTGTCAATCGTAGAAGATATGATTGGTCACAAATTGGGTGAATTTGCACCAACACGTACATTCAAAGGCCATGCTGCAAATAAAAAGGCCGCAGCAGGCAAGAAATAATAATTCTGATATCAAAAGGTAACAGTTATGACAACAGCAAGATATGGAATCAAAGATAATCAAGTTCGTGCGTTCAACAAAATGATCCGCATCAGCCACCAGAAATTAAACCTGGTTTGTGATTTGGTACGTGGTTTGCCAGTTGACCGTGCAGTTGATGTCTTGAAATTTTCGAAGAAGCGTGTTGCCGGCGAAGTTTTGAAAACTTTATTGTCAGCCGTTGCAAATGCAGAACACAACAAAAAATTGGCAGCAGATACACTGTTTGTTAAAGAAATTTGGTGTGGTAAAGCATTGACAATGAAACGCATTATGCCGGGACCACGTGGCAGCGCACGTCCAATTTTGAAACCTTTTTCAAATTTGACAATCGTTTTGGAATCGGGTAGCGCACCGTCTAAGAAAACAACAAAAAAAGAAGCAAAATAATGTAAGTCGTGTGGGGCGGTATGGAATGAAAAGTTCCTGAATAAAGCGAAAGCTTCAAGAACGCCCCCACAAAAGTTAAGGAAAAAAGAAATGGGACAGAAAGTATCACCAATTTCACTGCGCGAATTTATCAACAAGATTACTGATTCTCGTTGGATCGCGGGCAAAAAAGATTATGCAAATCTGTTGGCCGAAGATATTAAAATTCGCAAGTTTATTGAAAAGAAGTTAAAAAAAGCCGGCTTGGCCAAGGTTGTTATTGAACGCTTTGCCAAAAAGGTTGTTGTTACAATCCATACCTCGCGTCCGGGTATGATTATTGGTAAGAACGGCGCCGATATCGAAACACTGCGTAACGATATCAAAAAACTGGTTAAAAATGACCAGGTCGTAGTTAACATCTACGAAGTTCGTCGTCCAGACCTGAATGCGCAATTAGTTGCACAAAACATTGCGCAACAAATCGAAGGCCGCGTTTCGTTCAAACGTGCAATGAAAAAAGCCGTTCAGAACGCACAGAAAGCAGGCGCCCAGGGTATCAAAGTTATGTGTTCTGGTCGTTTAAATGGTGCAGAAATCGCCCGCAGCGAACAAATTCGCGAAGGTCGTATTCCACTGCATACACTGCGTGCGGATATTGACTATGCGTCAATCCAAGCAAAAACAACATATGGTGTTATCGGTGTAAAAGTTTGGATTTACACTGGCGACGTTGTTAATAAAGAAAAGTTGGCATCTGAAATGGCACGCCCAACAGAATATGCCGGCAGCAGCGAAAGAAAAAAACACTAAAGAACTAATAAATAAATAGTAAGGGATTAAGTCATGTTAATGCCAAATAAAACAAAATTTCGCAAACAGCACAAAGGCCGTATTCACGGCGTTGCGAAAGGTGGCAGTGAATTGGCATTCGGTTCTTTTGGACTGAAGGCAATGTCACCAGAACGCGTAACCGCGCGTCAAATCGAAGCAGCGCGTCGCGCAATCACACGTCACATGAGACGTATGGGTAAACTGTGGATTCGTATTTTCCCAGATGTTCCTGTTACTTCTAAACCAGCCGAAGTTCGTATGGGTAAAGGTAAAGGTGCGGTTGAATACTGGATCTGCCGTGTTAAACCAGGTCGTATTATGTTTGAACTGGACGGTGTAAAACCAGAAGTTGCATACGAAGCATTTGCTTTGGCGGCTGCTAAATTGCCAGTGAAAACAAAAGTCGTTGAACGTAAAGCAAACTAATTAAACGCGAAGGTAAGATAAAATGGCAGAAAAGAAAATCGAAAAAGAAGCGTTGACGGTCGAAGCGTTGGAAAGCAAATTGGTTGATTTGAAAAAAGAACAAATGAACCAGCGTTTTCAACACGCTGCTGGTCAGATGCCAAAAACACATGTTATGCGTCAGACCCGTCGCGAAATTGCACGCGTGAAAACAAAATTGAACGCGGCAAAAAAATAATAATTAATTGCTGATTTTTGTTGAGATTTCTAAAAATTTAGTTATCATATACGAAGCTCAGTTAATAAAACAAGGATTTTGTCCGTGTTTTTTGCGGCCACCAATGGTGTAAAATGTCGCAGAAAACCGGGTGAAATCGGAAAATAGTAAGGGAAAAGTTATGCCAAGACGTATACTGCAAGGAACAGTAACAAGTACAGCAAACGACAAAACTGTTGTTGTCGAAGTGGAACGTCGTTTCCGTCATCCGCTGTATGGTAAGTTCGTTAAGCAGAACAAAAAGTACAAAGCACACGATGAAAACAACGAATATAAAGTTGGTGAAATCGTTGCAATCGAAGAACATCGCCCAATTTCCAAGACTAAATCTTGGGTCGTTAAGGGTCGCGTTGGTGTTTCCAAAGACGAAGCGGTTGATGTTGAATAAGTAAACCTGGTGGTTCTTTGAGGCCTCAATGGGATGGATGGGGGCAGTCGGAACCATATAACAAAGCGGCAGGGGATGGCCCTGTTCGCAGGACAAGGAAGTAAAAAAATGATTCAAAACGAAACAGTTATGACAGTGGCTGACAATTCGGGTGCACGTAAAGCAATGTGCATCAAGGTATTGGGTGGTTCACATCGTCGTTATGCAACAGTCGGTGATAAAATCGTTGTTGCAATTAAAGAAGCCATTCCACGTGGCAAGGTTCAAAAAGGTACTGTACAACGTGCAATCATCGTTCGTACAAAGTTCCCAGTAAAACGTCCAGACGGTTCTATTATCCGTTTCGATGACAATGCGGTTGTTTTGATTAACAAAAACAATTTCGAACCAATTGGTACACGTATCTTTGGTCCGATTGCCCGTGAAGTTCGTCGTAAATATGACGTTCAAAAAATCGTGTCTTTGGCACCGGAAGTAATCTAATAACAGATGGAAGGTCACAAAATGAAAATTAAAAAAGGCGACGAAGTCGTAGTTATTTCGGGAAAATACAAAGGCGTTAAAGGCAAAGTGCTGGAAGCACGTCCAGTTGAATCCCGCGTTGTAGTAGAAGGTGTCAATCGTCGTAAATGGCACATCAAACCAACACAAGAACAACCAGGTCACATCATTGACCGCGAAGCACCAATTCATGTTTCCAATGTTGCATTGGTTGATCCAAAAACTAAGAAAGCAACACGCGTTGGTTACAAAGTAGAAGGTGACAAAAAAGTTCGCGTTGCAAAAAAATCTGGCGCTGAAATATAAAACAATGGTTTCCGCTGTTACGGAAACAGATAAAATTAAGGAATAAAAAATGCAAAGCAGATTGCGTGAAATTTATGAAAAACAAATTGTGCCTGAATTGGTAAAAGAATTCGGTTACACAAATGCGTTGGCGGTTCCAAAACTGACCAAAATTGTATTGAATATGGGTGTTGGCGAAGCAGTATCTGATAAAAAGAAATTGGATGCAGCGGTTGCGGACTTGACCGCGATTGCCGCCCAGAAATCAGTTATCACACGTGCAAAGAAATCAATTGCAACATATCGTCTGCGCGAAGGTCAAGCCATTGGTACCAAGGTTACATTGCGCGGTAAACGTATGTATGATTTCTTGGACAAATTAATCACAGTTGCATTACCACGTGTAAAAGACTTCCGTGGTTTATCAAAATCAAAGTTTGATGGTCGTGGTAACTATGCATTTGGTATCAAAGAACATTTGATTTTCCCAGAAATTTCTGTTGACAAGATTGATGCTATTCGCGGTATGGATATCGTGATCGCAACAACAGCGAAAACAGATGATGAAGCACGTGCATTGCTGACTAAAATCGGCTTGCCATTGGTTTTGAAATAATAAAAAGGTAAAAAAAGATGGCTAAATTAGCGTTAATAAACAAACAAAAAAGACGTGAAAAGCTGGTCGCACAGTATGCAAAAAAGCACGATGCGATTAAGGCACAAATGTCTGTTAATGCAACACCAGAAGAACGTTTGAACGCAATGAAAAAGTTGGCAAAATTGCCACGCAATGCGAACAAAACACGTCTGCGTAATCGTTGCAGTGTGACAGGGCGTTCACGCGGGTTCTCTCGCTTGTTCGGTCTGTGTCGTCAACAGCTGCGTACATTGGCATCCGAAGGTAAGTTGCCAGGCGTACGTAAGTCAAGTTGGTAAAAACAAGAACAATCCAATTGTGGACAATGCAGTTGGTTAACGTAGTGTGGGGCGACCCACAGATACAAGGAGTATAAGATGTCATTATCACACCCAATTGGCGATATGGTGACCCGTATTCGTAATGGACAGAATGCAGGTAAAGAATTCGTCACAGTACCAAACAGCAAATTGCGTCAAGCAGTTTTGGCTGTTCTGAAGGAAGAAGGTTTCATCACGGATTTCCGCATTGAACAAATTGATGAACACCGTGCAAATATTGTTGTTGAATTGAAATACGTCGGTGGCAACGGCGCAATCCAGGAAATTTCTGTTGTGTCAAAGCCAGGTCGTCGTGTTTATTCAGGCAGTGCAAAAATGCCAAAAGTCTTGAACGGTTTGGGTATCGCAATCGTTTCAACACCAAATGGTGTTATGACTGATCACAAGGCACGCTTGATGAACGTTGGCGGTGAAGTATTGTGCAAGGTTATCTAAGAAAGTGAGGATTGAATTATGTCTCGTGCAGGAAAATATCCAGTTAAACTGAAAGATGGCGTTAGTGTCGCAATGGCGGACAACGCGTTGGTCGTAAAAGGGCCAAAGGGTGAATTGAAATTAACCTTGGACACAAAAAATGCAGGCTTGGTTGACATTGCGATTGAAGAAGGCCAGGTTGTAGTTACACCAAAAGATGCAGAAGATAAAGCATCGCGTGCGATGTGGGGTACAATGAACCGCAATATTCGCAGCGCAGTTCAGGGTGTGTCCGAAGGTTTTGCAAAACCTATGTACATGAAGGGTGTTGGTTATAAAGCATCGGTTAAGGGTAATCAATTAGTTTTGGTTGCAGGTTATTCACACGATGTTATTATGGACATCCCTGCGGGTTTGACCGTTGTTATGGGTGAAACACCAACTGAATTTACCGTGATGGGGATTGATAAATGCTTGGTCGGACAATTCGCGGATAAAATCCACAAGGTTCGCAAAGCAGACCCATATAAAGGTAAAGGTATCTTCTATAAGGGCGAAAGAATCCGCCGCAAAGAAGGTAAAAAGAAATAATAACTAATTAATTCCCGCTGTTACGGGGATTGGAAAAAAGGAAAAAGAAAATGTTGAAACATTTGTCTACAGAAGAAAGACGCACACTGGCAAATCGCGGTGCGTTGAAAAGAAAAAATCCTGGCAAGATTCGTTTGTCGGTTTTCCGTTCTGGACGTCATATCGAAGTTCAGGCAATTGATGATGTCAAAGGCCACACAGTTTGTGCAGCATCGTCCAAAGAAAAGGGCTTTGCGGGCAAGGGCTGGAATATTGCAGGTGCCGAATTGGTTGGTAAAGCATTGGCAGAACGTATTGTGGCTGCTAAAATTGCTGACAACTGCTATTTTGATCGTGGTGGTTATCGTTATCATGGTCGTGTAAAAGCACTGTGCGAAGCAATCCGCGCAGGTGGTGTAAGAATCTAATATCAGGAATAACGGAGTATATAAATGGCACGTTTTGATGATAAAAAATTGCAGACGGATAACTTGGTAGATAAATTAGTTTCTATCAATCGTGTATCTAAAACTGTAAAAGGTGGACGTAATATGTCTTTCTCGGCACTGGTTGTGGTCGGGGACAAGGCTGGTCGCGTTGGTTTTGGCAAAGGTAAGGCGTTGGAAGTTCAGGCCGCTGTGCAGAAAGCAACAAAAGCAGCAAAAGCAAAAATGATCCGCGTTCCTTTGAAGGAAGGTCGTACATTGCACCATGACAGCGCAGCAAAATATGGCGCAAGTAAATTGGTTGTACGTTCGGCTGTTCCGGGGACTGGTATTATCGCTGGTGGTGCGTTGCGTGCGGTGTTTGAATGCTTGGGTGTTCAGGACGTTGTTGTTAAATCACAGGGTTCAAATAATCCAAACAACATGATCCGTGCAGCTTTCTTGGCGTTTAATAAAATGAATTCTCCAAAAACTGTGGCAGCACGTCGTGGCAAAACAGTTGCAGAAATCATTGCCGGTCGCGATGGTAAAAAATTAGAAGTTGCAGAAGAAGCAAAATAATCTGGACAATTGATAGGAGTTTGAATTATGGCTAAAATAGTTGTAAAACAAGTTAAAAGTACGATCGGTCGTCCAGA
>JAFTTY010000040.1 GCA_017466525.1 Alphaproteobacteria bacterium | reverse complement strand
TTTCATAGTAATCCAATGCAATCCAATCATCGGAATCCAAGACTGTAATATATTCACCTGTTGAGTAGTTCAGCCCTGAATTTCGCGCTGCTGACAGCCCTGCATTTTCCTGATTAATAATTTGAATCCTTGTGTCTTGTTTTGCAAAGTCTTGCAAAATATCGCCAGAATTATCGGTCGAACCGTCGTTGACACAAATAATTTCAATATCTGTCAGTGTTTGATTACATACACTGGTTAAACATTCTGCTAAATATTCCGCTACGTTGTATACAGGTATGATAACAGATAATTTTTTCACGACTTAATCTCCTGTGGTTTTCCGATACAAATTTGGTAAAAGCATCTGCGGGTAAAGCGCACAACAAAGTTCACATATCTGTATTGCAGGCGCGGAAAGATATGAATCCGAATTTGCTTTAACCCACGCAGTCTGATTTTCAACGGTGATGTTAGACAATTTACCGCCGTCTGCATTGGTGTTTTCCACTTTGCATGTCGCGCCATTTTTATCGCGCGCAGTGGATGCTTTATGACATATGACACTGGAATTTTATTTCCAAACAGTGGTTGATAATCGCTGTGCCCACTGTCGTATGCATGCTTTACCTGTGCCATGTTGTTAAAATCCTCTTTGGTTGGATTATCACACAGGCAATTAACCCAACGCACCAACGTTGTCCCATCTAAATAGATATTGGTCCCACCAAACAAATCCTTGATATCATTTGCAAAGTCGATTGCACCATCGGATACATCTGGGTAAATTTCACGACGGAATTTTTCTGCATCCGTCGGATTCGGGTCATACACCGGCAACCCATCATGCGTCAGGTTTTTAATTGGATATTCTGGTGCCGTCATCAGAAATTCCATAAAATTCCAATTTTTAGTGATAACGTACTTATCTTCTCTATCTTTCTTTAGCAGTTGTGAATATTTATAAATTCGCGCAAAACGGTTATTCAGAACAGACCAATACATTCCATGAATTTCAGTATTCAATACATCTTGTATTAACTTTTGTGATGACAAGGCACCAGAGGTTATCGTATCAATTACCCCAATCTTGTCATCTGCATTTGCGTTCTGCAACAGGTACCGTTTATAATTTTCGCGCTCAACACCTGCCAATTCTGCAAATAAATCAATATTATTCTGAATAAAGTCGTGAAAAGCCGCCCACTTTTCAAATCGCTGATTCGCGGCCAATTTTTCAATACGCGCATCATTTTTACGAAAGTATTCGATAATTGCCCCAGATTGCTTGGTGTCTTTCTTCCAATAATCCAACCGACAAATCAGGTTCAAGAATCGCGGCGCATAGATATATGAATTTTTTATCGTATCATTAAACGTATTAAACACACGCTGCAATGTATAGCCATCGCGCGCCACAAACATCAGGTGATTTATCCCTTGATCTGCGGCTGTCTTTTCAATCCAACGTGTATAACCATAAATTACCGGCCCACCGTATTCATAACCAATTTTGCCCCAGTAATTTTTGGCAATCTTCATCCCCAGTCGCGCCTGCTGGTCCCGCATTGCCGCGATTGCAACCAAAATACTGGCCCCTAAATTGTCCCACTGTTCGCGATAGAACTTGGACATACGGATATTGTCCCGCAGGAACGTCTTTACCAAATGTGGGTACAGATACGCGCGCAAACCATGTTCACGTGGCCGTTTATAGTCTGAACGCTTGTTATCACCGATATGCAGAATCTTTTTCGGTTGCACCCCCATATCTTGGATTATTGTGTCAAATAGCACGCCACGTGCCTTGGTCTGGTTAATGTCGCCCGACACATACAGTTTGTCGTAATTTCCGAAACCGTTTTTATCTAATACATCTGCGATAAATTCGGTTGGCAAATACATATCAGATGCCACAACGATTTTCTTGCCTTTTTCACGTGCAAAGTCCCAGACTTCTTTCATTTCTGGGTTTGGGCGCAGGACCATCCGTTCCCAATCCATTTCAATCTGCTTAAACGATTTAAAGTTATTATCAATTTCGTCATAGATATCATCCAACGTAATATCTAATTTTTCTGGGTGCTTTTGACGTGCGTTCCACTCTGCCGCCACACGACATGGCATAAAGAAGGGGGCATTACAGAGTTTTTCAATATGCAAGAATAAATCGATTGGTCGAACATATGGCCGAAATAATAACGTATCAAATATATCAAAAGATACAACGTCCGCCTGCAATACCAATTTTCTGACAATCTTTTTCATATTTCCAAACCTTAATACGATAAAAAATCGGACAGATGCATTGGCATAAAAATGTCTTCACATCTGCCCATAATGGAACGAGATTCAGGACCCCAATCAAGAACAAGAAAAAACCGCCATAAAAATCGGGCGGTCGGGAAGTTAGAAACCTCATAACAATCAGATGAGCCCATCGGTCTTCGGGCAAAAATTGCCCTGTTTTATAACCTGTGGCTTCCCGACCTGTGTCGGGAAACGGTGCGATACGCGCCGTATATAACGATGCATCATCGCACCGGATTGTTATTTTCGGGATTTCTACGTCCCAGATTTCTGTACCCACTGAAATCCACGTGTATCAT
>JAFTTY010000039.1 GCA_017466525.1 Alphaproteobacteria bacterium | reverse complement strand
TGATGTTGGCTGACCCGTTTCAACCGCGATTGCAGTGATATCTTCTTGAATCTTTAAAATATCTGCTTCGTGCTTTTTCGCAAAGTTTGACCAAGTTGCATTTTTATGTTTCGCCAACTTTTTAACCCAATTGCGATTTAATTCATTGCCGGCGTATTCTGCCAGGAAATCTTCGCGCTTGATTTTGTTTGCCATTGCCAAACGTAATAACTTTCCTTCCAGTCCCATTAACAACTGGTCACGCTTGGTTAACTGTTCCAAGATTTCTGCGATACGATCGTCATTCAGGCGGATTTTGCTGACATGTTCAAACAATTCCAGACGCATTTTTGTGTATTTCTTTTCCAACGCGGCATCTGGTGTGTCTGACGACAACAAATTGTCCAAACGTTTTGCCTGTAATTTTTGCATGCTGTTAAATATGCGCTTTATCTTGGCAAACAATTCGGTAATCATTGGCATCAAAGATTCTTCCATCACAGGAATTGGAACGCCAGATGTACCACGTGGCGTGTCTTCTTTTTTGATACCATCTTCATCATCTTCGTCGTCTTCATCTTCGTCATCTTCGACAGAGGCATCAGTCAAATCGTCCAATTCATCATCGTCCAGTTCGTCTACATGTTCAACGCCTTTGGACTTTAAAGCCTCTGACAATGCGGCCAGGGATTTTTGTTCAGAATCACTGGAATACATAACTTCCAGATTTACGATATAGCGCAAACGAATGTCTTCGTTTAACAACTGCTGATACCAATCCAACATTGCCTGAATTGTCATTGGACTTTCGCACAGACCATATACCATCAGACGGGACGCCGCCTCTATACGCTGGGCAATTGCGACCTCGCCTGCGGCGGTTAACAACTGAACAGTACCAATTTGTTTTAGATAAGATTGAACAGAATCCTGAACACCCAAAACAAGCGAACCTGTTTGACTGCGTTCCAATTGTTTTGCATAGTGTTCATAATCATCGTCATTAACATCAACCTGTTCGGCATCTGCGTTTAACAAATTGCGCGTTTTATCGCGTGGTTCGTCATCATCTGTATCATAATAACGCCCCAAATCTTGGGGGTAATTATCTGTTTCCAGAATTTCAAGACCTAAATCTTGCTGAAAGAAGTCCAAAACTTCATCGTGTTCTTCGGATGGAACCTCGTCCGCGTCGGTCGCGGCGGTAAAATCCATACGCGACAGATATCCAACCTCTATCGCACTGGTTGCCAGTTTTTGCAGATTTTCCGGCAAAGAATCAATTAATAGTTTTGTTGCTTCGTCCAGTTTTTTAACCATCAATCAGCCTTTTTCAGTCTTTAATGTTGTGCGTTTAGTTTTTTTCAGAAAATAATATTATTTTTTCTTCTTTTTTGCCGGTTTGCTGGCCTGTTTTTGCGCCTTGGCCACCGCATCATGAATGGCAGATTCAGAAACCAAACCCAAAACAATCGGGCTTTGAATTTGAATGATTGAATAAGATGCATGCGTTTTATTGCGGACGGACGCAACCGTTGGATTTGTACTGCGCATCAGGCGTGCAACCTGACCGTCTGACAATTCTGGATAATTTTTCAGAATCCACAAAATACCACCCAAACGGTTCTGGCGATGTAATTTTGGGGTATAGCCAACGCCACGCTTGTTCTGCTTTTGCTGGGCATCAACGATTTCTTTGCGCAATGTCAGGCGTGCGTCAGAATCTGCTTCGCATTTTTCGATATCTTCACGTGTGACCTGGCCACTCAGAATTGGGTTTAACGGTTGAATTTTGTATGTTTCAGCGTCTGCGATGTTTTTAACCTCTAACTCATGCAAGCCGCAGAATTCTGCGATTTGTTCAAATGTCAGGGCAGTATTTTCAATTAACCACAGGGCTGTTGATTTTGGCATATATGGATAGTTCATGGAAATTTCCTCTTAATTACTGGGGGCAATATACACCAATATTGCCCCAATTTCAACCGTTTTTTACTAAAATATTGTTTTTTGGCAATTTATGCCTTTTTTACGATTTTGTATCCGTCCTTGGAATCCAAAATTGTCCAGCCCGCCGCATCAATTTCGGCGCGCAACGCGTCCGCAGTCGCCCAGTCACGGTTCGCCTTGGCAGCTGCGCGTTTTTCTGCAAGCGCGACAATTTCCGCCGGGGCAGATTCATTTTCCAATGCGACCAATTTTGTTGCGCGGTCAATAAATTGCAGACCCAGCAGTTCATCAACAACATGAACTAATGCCAACTTGGTTGCATCATTTATATCGCTTGATTTAATAAATTCTTGCAACAAGACCAAAACCGACGCGGTTTTTAAATTATCAGACATCGCTTCAATCATTTCGTTGCGCCACTTGTTATAAACCGTGTCGTCAACCTGTCCCTTTTCTGAGTTCAGTAATTCAGATACACGACGCACCAAATTTGCATAACTTTTTGCAGTTGCGTCCATAGTTTCCCACGAAAACGCCAACTGTGACTGATAATGACCCATGGCGACAAAATAACGATACACCATCGGATCGTACCCACGATTACGCACGGCATCCATTCCTAAGAATTCGCCCTTAGACTTTGCCATCTTTTCGCCTGATTTGTCTAACAAAAAGCTGTAATGCAACCACGTATTTACCCACGGTGCACCTGTGATTGGTTCGCTCTGCGCGATTTCATTTGCATGATGAACACGCGATAAATCTTCGCCGCCGGTATGAATGTCAAAGTGGTCGCCTAATAATTTCATGCTCATTGCGCTGCATTCTGCATGCCAACCAGGGAAACCAACACCCCACGGGCTGTCCCATTCCATTTGACGTTTGGCGTCTGTTGGTGAAAATTTCCACAAAGCAAAGTCTGTTGGATTGCGCTTTGCGTCATTAAAACCAACACGTGCACCGGCACGATTCCCAGATAAAGTTCCACCAGTCAATGCGCCATATGCAGCAAATTTTGAGGTGTCATAATATATTCCATCGCCAGGAATCTCATATGTATACCCCATTTTTTCCAACTTTTGAACCAATTCAATTTGCTCTGCAATGTAATCTGTGGCATGTGGCATAACAGTTGGCGCAATCATGTTCAAGTCGTTAAAATCGCGCAGAAATTCGCCCTTATAAAATTTTGCAATATCCCATACAGACTTATTATCGCGTGCAGCGCCCTTTTCCATTTTGTCTTCGCCACTATCATCATCGTCATTGGTTAA
This sequence comes from Alphaproteobacteria bacterium, assembly GCA_017466525.1. Classification (GTDB taxonomy): domain Bacteria; phylum Pseudomonadota; class Alphaproteobacteria; order Rs-D84; family Rs-D84; genus Enterousia. The sequence goes on along the minus strand of JAFTTY010000039.1, from coordinate 45,418 downwards.
ATGACCGACGTCTGTAATATTCATAACATGACGAACGTCATAGCCATTTGCCAAGAACATACGCTTTAAAAAATCGTTATGTAAAAAAGTACGCAAATTCCCTAAATGCGTATAATGATAAACTGTCGGACCACATGAATAAAAGCCAACTTTGCCTGCTTCCAATGGCTTGAATTCTTCTAGTTTTCGCGTTAATGTATTATATAATTTAATCGTCATGATATGTGTCCTTTGTCAGTTTATGTTTTTGAAATTTTAATAATTGCGTGATTGAAATGCAAACAAATTTAGTTTGCAGAAAATAAATACTAGCGACAACAGTAAAAATTTATAAAACGAATTGTCATGCGTTGATTATGCCACGCCACGCCAATCTGGGTCAAGGCGTTTTTTAGATTTTCTTGCTTGCATTTAATTTTCTGTTTATATATAATAACCCTCGCACGGAGCGTTGGCAGAGTGGTAATGCAGCAGATTGCTAATCTGTGACCGAAATTTTTGGTCCATAGGTTCGAGTCCTATACGCTCCGCCAGAAAATTCACCCGCCAAATCGGCGGGTAATTTTATGTCTGCGGACGTTGGACGAGAACCGTAAAAGGTTCGATACGAAGTAGATTTGGGAAGTGAAACGCGCACAAATCGTTACGAGTGGATAGGGGCATCCCCACCCCGTAAGGGGATGGGGAGTACAGTCCTATACGCTCCGCCAGAAAATTCACCCGCCAAATCGGCGGGATTTAATTTTTTGCTTTTGCGGTTGACGAATTGTATTATTGTATTATATTAAAAACATCATGAATGAAAAAAATACTGATTTTGAAGAAATATATGCTGCCAAATCGTATAAAATGGTTTGGCCAGCTGATAGCTCGCCCGATGGGTTAAGCATTTCGTTCAACATAAAAAGCACCGCAGAGTATACCCCTGGGCGTCAATTTACTGCAATTCCACGAAAAAATTATTTCGGCGGATTTGGCGTACGCGCACCAGAGCCTGTGTTTCATTTTTGTGATAATGCGGTTGATATGCTGTTGTGGTATTGGGAAGTTTATAATTTTATCGACTATGACAACCCAACAATAACATTTCTGGAAATTAAGCCAATCGGGACCATTTATAAGAATCAGACACCTGATGGAACAGAACTGTGGCAATGTGGCGCGAACCAGATTGAAATTGTACGTCACACAAACATCAAACAAGTTGCCCAAGACGCATGCAAAGAAATTGCACAAAACCAAGACGAAATTATTGCGCGCTATCCAAATCACAATATGGTACGATATATTGCAAGAATAAAACGCACAGCACAAAAATAAAATCCCCATTTGTGGGGATTTTTTTTAATGTTCGTCACTGACGTGGTCAGGCTGATATATTTCGACATCGCGCGTCATTGCGATATACTTTTCAGCACGACGGGCCGGCAATTCATTTGCCGGAATTTGCTGCAATTCTGTAATCTGTTTTGCCACAGCATTTGCCAACAATTCCATTGTCGTTTGCCAATCTGTATGCGCCCCACCGGCCGGTTCCGGTATAATTTCATCGATAACATTCAGATTCGCCATATCACGCGCAGTCAACTTCATTGCCTGGGCGGCAGTTGCCTTAAACTTATTATCTTTCCATAAAATACTGGCACAAGATTCTGGCGCAATAACCGAATAAATTGCGTTTTCCATCATCAAGACACGGTCGCCCGTACCAATCGCGATGGCGCCGCCAGAACCACCCTGCCCCACGTTAACGGCGACATATGGCGTCTTGATAGACAGACCAACCGAGATAGATGATGCAACAGCCTGGGACTGACCACGTTCTTCGCCTTCGCGGCCTGCGAATGCGCCGGCGGTATCAAATAACGATATCAGTGGCAAATTAAACTTTTCTGCCAGACGCATCATACGTTGCGCCTTGCGATAGCCGTCTGGATTTGCCATACCAAAGCGATGTTTTTGACGTGTTTCAATTGTGCGTCCCTGTTCTTGACCAATAATTACAGCCGGGATTCCGCGCCAATATCCAATACCAGAACCCATGGCGGCATCTTCGGCAAATAATCTGTCGCCGGCCAAATATGTCCATTCATCAACAATGCCGTCAATATAATCCAAGAAATGCGGACGGTTTTCATTGCGCGCCAATAAAACTTTGTCATAGGCCTCGTTTTCACCCATGCCACGTATTTTCTTTGACGCATCATGTGGTGGCGTTATTGTCTTGATTGTCTTTGGTTCGCATTCTTGTTTGGTTAAGACATGCAAAATTCGCGCAATGGCATCATGCAAATCACCACGTGCGACAACCATATCAACCATACCATGTTCATATAAATAGTCCGCCGTCTGGAATTTTGATGGTAATTTTTCACGAATATTTTGTTCAATAACACGACGGCCCGCGAATCCAATTCGCGCACCCTTTTCAGCGATATGAATATCACCCAACATCGCAAAGGATGCAGTTACACCACCAAATGTTGGGTCAGTTAACAACACGATATATGGTATTCCGTTCTCGTGCAATTTGTTCACAGCAACCGTTGTGCGTGCCATCTGCATCAACGATAAAATATTTTCTTGCATACGGGCGCCACCACTGGACGTCACCATAATAAATGGACGACGTTCTGCAATTGCGTGTTCCATTGCAGCAACAATCGCATCGCCGGCGGCACGTCCCATTGACCCCATCATAAACAGGCCATTTAATACACAAACAGTTGATGGAACGCCACCAATTGTGCCGTCTGCGGTTGTGATTGCGTCATAAGAACCTGTTTCAGAACGTGCGTCAGCCAATCTATCGGCATACGACACACGATCTGTAAATTCCAGCGGATCATCCGATATTGTTGGTGGTGTCAGGCGTTCCCATGTATTGTCATCAAACAGTAAATCGAAACGCTGTTTTGGCGTCATAATAAACGCACGACCACAGTTCGGGCAAATATATTTATTTTCTTTGTAATCTTTGTAATAAACAAGGCGACCGCATGCCTCGCACTTAATCCACAGCAGGCGACGAACGCGTTCATAACGTTCACGATTGCGGTTTTTTATACCGGATTTTTTACCAAATAACATTTTTATTATCCATTCATCTTTTTTGTTAATTCACGACTGGGCTTAAACAATATGGTCGTGCTGGCCGGCAACGGCATTGGCAGACCAGTGCAAGGATTATAACCAATCTTGGTTGCGCGGGCGCGTGGCTGAAAAGTACCAAAGCCACGAATTTCAATTCTGTCACCATTGGCAACAGATTCAATCATATGATCTGAAACCGTGTCTAAAATCGCCGCAGCATCAGATGCGCGCATGTGTTTAAATTTAACCTGAATAGAACGTACTATGTCTGATCGTTTCATGTTTTTATATCCTTTATTCTTGCCCTTTATTATTCATATCTTAGCACATTTTATCAAGAATAAAGTTTTTTATGTGTTCAGAATACGTTCCTGTGCCAGAAAAACCAGAAAAATGATAGCCTTTAATATGACAAAAAAGGAGTTTTTTATGGACGACATCTTAGACCTGTGTGACTGTTCTGAACAATTTTCTATGCCATTAATCGGCGATCGCGCCCCCAGTTTTGTGGCCAGCACAACAGACGGCATCGTAACATTCCCAGATGATTTTGCGGGCAAATGGGTTGTGCTGTTTTCGCACCCGTCTGATTTTACGCCTGTTTGCACGACGGAATTTATCGCATTTCAGAACGATTTAAAATACTTTGAAGAAATTAACACGAAATTACTTGGGTTGTCTGTTGGGACATTGTCGTCGCATCTGGCGTGGTTTGATTCGATATCAAAAATGTATAATGGTGCAACCATTACATTTCCATTAATCGATGATATGAATATGCAGGTTGCAAAACTGTATGGAATGATACACGAAAATTCGTCAAACACATCCGCAGTGCGTGCTGTTTTCATCATCGACCCCAAAGGCATCATACGCGCAATACTTTATTATCCATCCGTATTGGGACGAAACCTGTGGGAAATTAGACGTATGATTATAGGTCTGCAAACCAGCGATGCATTTGGTGTTGGATTGCCTGTTAATTGGGAACCGGGCGACGATGTTTTAACGCCTGCACCGATAACGAACAGCGCAATGCGTAAACACGGGAACGTCAGCCCATGGTTCCTGAGATACAAAGAATTAGCCGAAAGAGATATTTATGAAAAAATATGCAAAAAACACGGTGACAAAAAGTAACCCCGGGGCGGACAACTTTGTCTGTTATTGGTTTAAAATACCAGCGGAAAGTCACGTATGTCCATTGGCACGCCGTCGCGTTCAGGGTTCCACTGAAAATCAGACATAACAACCTTTTTTTCTTTGTCAAATTTGACACCTTCGGCACGCAGGGCGCGATACTGTTCGGCAGCAAAACCACAACATAGACTGCCATCTTTGAACACAACCCGATGCCACGGCAGGTGCCATGACGCCTTGTTATTTGACGCATAGCCAACAAAACGCGCACAGCGTGGTCGCCCAATCATTTGTGCAATTTGACCAAACGTTGCAACGCGTCCCGATGGGATACGCGCGACAACATCATAGACTTTTTCATTGAATGTTTTTTCCATGATTATTAGTTTATCAATGACGATAAAAATGTCAAATATTTGGTCTTGCAAAATAATCCCAGTGCAATTATAATACCCCACACCGGAGACGTGGCAGAGCGGTTGAATGCGCGCGACTCGAAATCGTGTATACGGCAACCCCGTATCAAGGGTTCAAATCCCTTCGTCTCCGCCAGGAATTTAAAATCACAAACCGCCCGAATGGGCGGTTTTGGTTTTACCCTGGTGGCGAGAAGAGATTCATCGCCGCCACCTGCTTGCGCTGATGCTGTACTCTTGAAAATTAATATTTTGTATTTATATTTATTTCGGTGTGTGTCATAAGATACAAAGGTGAAGGCATGGCATTAGAATTTGAAAAAACAATGGCGATACTTAGCGGTCAGACAGTTGATAGTTTTCTAAGTCATCAGTTGACTGAACGTGATAAGACCCAAATACGAAATGCAATTGACCTGTTATTTTCAGGACTGTCGCTGCGTAACTGGTTGGCAGGCGGCGTTTTGCGCGACGCATGGCAAAATGCGCTGGACACACTGCGCGATATGATTTTCGAAATTCCACAAAATAATCCTGCAACAACCTTTATGCGGAATGCCGTATTTGAACATCGCGCAAAATGGCACATTCAAATTATCGCGTCACGTAACGCAGACGACTTAATCAAATGTCCTATTGAAGAATATGAGCAATGGCTAAATAATGCTAATACAAAGATAAACGAAGCAACACGTATTCTGCGACAAAAAGTGATTGATTTTGATTCTGGCACACCAATACATCCAGTACAAACGCCAGAAACACGTAATACATCTAAAATGCACACAAGAGGCGAGTATGAACGAGAGCGAGAACATGTGCGCGAACGCGAAAAATAAACCCCCCGCAATGGGGATTTTTTATTATTAAACTTCGAAATTATAATTCTTAACAGAACGGACAATTGCATTTACAAGTTTGTCCTGGTGTTTGCCTGACTTTAATAACTTTTCTTCGGATGCATTAGACAAATGCCCCAATTCTAATAGTGCACCCGGAACCGTTGAACGCAACACAGCAAATGGCGCATGTCTAACATCGGGACCAGGCTGCTGTTCAATGTCTGCACGCTTAAACGACTTTGCGCAACCATTTGCATATTCTTCGGACATTTCTGCGACGGCATGTTGTTGCAATGAAGACAGGGCAATACGAATGTTTTCTTCGAACTGTGTAAAGCCCTCTACCCCGATTTTATCGGCGGCGTTTTCAGCCTCTGCCAGTTTTTTTGCCTCTTCGTCTGATGCCTTTTCAGATAATGTGTAAATCGAAAAACCCTTCATCTTGCGCGATGGATTTGCGTTTGCGTGCAACGATATAAACAGGTCAGCCTTGCGTTGTTCTGCGATGGCGGCACGTTCCGCCAATTTTAAATACGTATCATTATTGCGGGTCAAATATGTCTTAAATCCATTCGCATCCAGTTTGTTTTTTAATTTTTTTGCAACGGACAACACAACATCCTTTTCACGGGTTCCGCCCTTGCCGATACAGCCGGGATCCTTGCCCCCGTGGCCCGCATCAACCACAACAATGTATTTACGCGACGCCGTCACTGCTGTTGTTGTCGCAGCAGAAGACGTAGTGTATGTTGTGGGGCTGGCACCACTGCCTGCGGCGAAATCCAACACCAGACGATAGTCACTATCGCCATTTGGTTCAAGAATCATAATTTGCGATTTCGGAATCTGGGCAATTGGTTTCTTTAATTCAACAATCAACTGCAAAGAATCACCATTTTGTGCCTGGGCAATTGATTTCGCCAGACCGTTTGACGCCAATGATGCGGACGCCCCGGGATTCGACGCAGTGTTTGATAAATTCACAATTAATTGAGTTGCAGTATAACTTAACGAATATGACGGGCGGGTTGCTGTTTCAATTACCAAACGCGTTTTATCACCAGGCTGAACCCCCGTACGCAAGGAACGCAGACTGTTGCGTGCCGCAAACGCCACGCGTGGTAACATGGATACCGCCAAAACCCCCAATCCTGTGAATTTTAAAAGACTTCTTCTGCTGATTTTCATTTTAGGTTATTATACCAAAATTCACACCCCCGTTCAAGTGTAATAAAAATCACTGTTCCATTTTATCTAAAATCTTGTTCAACTTACGAACAGAACTGTTTGCACAACCACGACCAGACCATCCTAACAATTCTTGTCCCGTCACATTATCAGCAATAGACATATTAAAACGCCACCACCAGAACCCATTCAATGAACACCAAAAAGGTCTAAGGATTGGCGCAGACTCACTAATCTGAATTATATAACGCGCGCGACCAACATCCGAAGCATCTATTACAGATTCATTGCTTTCTGCTGTTATGTATGTAGTTGAAATACTAGACCGTTTGTGCCCAACCGTAACATTATAACCACGCTGTTCTAACTGCTCTTTTATAGCGTGTTTTAACTGAGCACCGCCCCTGTCGACATAGAAGACCTGAGTTGTATCCAATGTATTTGGCTTTACATAGACACTGTTGCAGGCAGACAACCCCAGTGCCACTATCAATAAAACAGAAATTTTACGCATACCATACCCCTTTGCCGATATTTTATATAGTTAACACAAAAACAACAAGGAAAAATATCTTATAAAATGGCACGCTTGCAAATCACTTAAAACACGTATATAATACCAGACATTCGCACCCGTGGCTTAACTGGATAGAGCATCGCCCTCCGAAGGCGGGGATTGCGCGTTCGAATCGCGCCGGGTGCGCCAAAAATTTAACCGTCATTTTTGACGGTTTTATTTTTGTATTGCAACCCGCGATTTGGACGCGCCGCGTTCGACAATGAGTTCGCGAAAACAAGCAACGCGATGTTTGAGCGTATACGAATGCCGCACAGACATTATAATGTCAAGCAAATCCGCCGGGTGCGCCAAAAATTTAACCGTCATTTTTGACGGTTTTGTTCCTGCCATGCTTTAATAGGATGACGCAAGACATGTAACACCTGCATCATATTGCACGCAAACAAAATTTTATTTATGTCCAAACTGCGCCCTGTTATATCTTGATAGGCCGACATTAATTGACGCACATTCTTTAATGGATAACGTTGCACGGTCATCAGCATTGTAAAATTTTCGTTACACAGCGATACAGCATCTAAATCAATCAATCGCGCACAACCAGTTTCTGGGGAATACAAAATATTTTTTGAATGTATGTCATTATGCAATAAACGTTGCACACCACGCGCAGATCTGGAATATACAAAATCTGCATACAGTTTGCTAAGCATGTCACGACGAGGCGATGTTGCGTTCAACATCTGAACATGATACCGAAAGTCTTTTGGCAAAAATTCGTACGTGGGAATTCGAGAAATTTTATCTTGTATTTTAAAAACACTTGTATACGCATCAAAAATCTTGTCGTCTGGCAAGCCGGACTGCATATGCTCATACAGCGTTTTGTCCGTACAATAATCATAGGCTTCGAACCAAGAACCAACATATGCATGCACACGCGTCTGTGGTGCAGGAATATCATAATCCCGAAACAAATCACTTACTATTTTGTTTTTAAATATTATCTGTGGCGCACTGAAACGACATACAACAGTACGATTTAGGACATCTGCCAAGAACACAGGCGCAACCATACCTATGATTTCTGGCTGTCTGATACACGCTGCATCAGGATACGCATTTTTTATCGCGGCATGGTAAAATTCTAGTGACCGCGGATTCATTTTGAACGCTTCGCCTTGTGTTGAGAACATTTCCACATTAAACGCTTGCCAAAATTAGTGATGTTCGCCATTGCTTTGATTCTGTCACGATTTAATTTTCGCACATCCGTGGTGTCATTTTCATAAAAATCAAATAATTCTGTCATATCAAAACCCAGTTCTTGATACTTTGCCGCCAGCGCACCAAATGCATACCTTTTATTACAAACAGATGCAGAATCAATGTCTACAAACCCAACCAAATGTCCGTCTGGGGATACAATGGTATTTTTTGGCGTTATATCAGAATGAAAGACAGCATTGTTTTCGTCACGCCCAACATTTAACAAATAAGCAACAGCCGCGAATAAAGCACCCATCGCAGGATTATGAACATTTGACACGTGCATATATACGACATTATTGATATCTTTTAAAAGATCTTGGGCCAACATGTTCGGGCGAATTTGTGCCATCTTGGCAAATTCAACCAGAATTTCACGATAAACCTGTTTTATCTGAGCCTCTGTCATACCGTCTTTAATTGCTTCGAAGAAAGTACACCCCGGCAAAACGTCATACTTTTCAAAAGACAATCCCTTGTGCTTGTTCGCAGAAATAATGGGCGCAGGAATACCATGTTTATAATACAACGAACTAACCGCCGCATTTTTCATAACCATTTGAGGTGCCGAAAATTTAAAAACAACTTCCCTGTCATCACCTGTGTTCACAAAAAACACATTATTTTGAGTCCCTGTAATTTTTGGCATTTTGATTTTGACGCCATCAGAATACATGTCTTTAATCGTATATATGCAATCTTCTAGTTTATACCGTTTCATTTCGTGAATCTTTTTAGTTGTCAGAAATATTTTATTGTCAAAATCACGAAAGTCAAGTTTTATCCGCGTTGCAATAACGCCAACATAAAGTCATCTAAATCGCCATCCAAAACCGCATCTGAATCTGTTTTTTCAACACCTGTGCGCACATCTTTGACCAATTGATATGGATACAAAACATAATTTCTGATTTGGCTGCCCCACTCTATCTTTTTTTGCGCGGCCTTGGCGGCATCTTCTTCGGCGGCACGCTTTTGCATTTCAAGTTCGTACAACTTACTGCGCAACATCTTCATCGCCATTTCACGATTTTGGATTTGACTGCGCTCGTTCTGACATGTAACAACAGTATTTGTTGGAATATGCGTAATACGAACCGCACTGTCAGTCTTGTTAACATGTTGACCGCCAGCCCCAGATGCACGATATGTATCGATACGTAAATCCTTGTCATTAATTTCAATTTCGATAGTATCATCAATATCTGGCCATACGTCGACAGATGCGAAACTGGTCTGACGCTTGCCATTGGCGTTAAATGGTGATATGCGAACAAGGCGATGAACACCGATTTCATTCTTTAACCAGCCGTATGCACGCGTGCCTGATATGCGATATGTTATGTTTTTAATACCAGCAGTATCACCTTCGTGTTCTTCTATAACCTCGCAAATAAAACCATGGCGTTCTGCCCAGCGTGAATACATGCGCGACAACATTTGCGCCCAATCTTGTGCCTCGGTCCCGCCAGCGCCCGCCTGAATAAACAAGAATGCACCATCGTTATCCGCAGGTTCACGAAACAACGTTATAAACTTTGCACGATGCGCAACATCTGCCAATGTTTCAACCGCAGAAACAACATCTGGGTCATCTGGGGCCATTTCGTATAATTCACGCAGGGTCAAAAGCTCTGATTCCATAGACAGCAATTCGTTCAAAGTCTTTTCCAGACCAGACTTCTTTTGCAAGACAGCACGCGCATTATCAGGATTATCCCATAAATCGGGGGCATTTACCTGAACATTTAATTCATCAATCTGTTTTTGCAGTTTTTCTGGGTCAAAGAAACCCCCTGACGGCAGAAATGTCGTCTGAGATTTGCGATAAAACGTCTGAAACAATAATCATAATTTTGATACTAACATTTTATTGTTGGTAAATCAAATGAATGTTTGCCTTTTTTTTTGATTTGTGTTAAAATCATCACAACGAGAGGGACTGTAATGAATAAATTTTTCTGTATTTTTGGATTTATTGGTGCATGCTTGTTGGCAAATACCGCGAATTCCGCATCACCCGCAGGGGTTAACACACAAGCAAAGAATACCAATTATGCAGGTTATAACACGACCACACAATTACGTGGAAATGCGGGTTTGGCAAATGTATACCAAACAAATCAAAGAAATAACTATTTTATGATTAATCAGCCTGACGTTGACACGGCATGTCGCGAACGTATTTTCGCATGCCTAACAGATTATTGTGGTGACACAGCTGTTGTCCCGGGCGTACGCGAATCAAAGTGCCAATACGCAACAGAAAGTGAATTATATAACTATACATTGCTGTGTCTGCAACGCGACACCAGTATTTTATTACCACAATATGGCGTAAATACTATGAATGGTAAAAACGGCATGAATACAGCCGCACGTTTATGCCCATCATATGTTCAACAAGAATTGATGGCCTATCTATCAATGGCAAATATGGCAAATCAATTATCAAAACAACATTCTGATTTGTGCCTGCAACGTCGCCAAGAATTAGAAGCGGCAATGGCATGCCATTCAGCAGCAATGGCATACGGCAACGAAACAGATAGCATGTTGAGAACACAATTGAATGATTATTGTGGTGCAGGTGTACCAGGTGGCAGTGCCGAAATGGTGACACGCTTTGCCAACGCAGGGAATACAGGTGCCAGCGTTTGGGGGTGGGCAGAGAAAATTGTTAGCCTGGAAATGAATAACAAGGGCGAAAACTGGGAAGCTGCTGTAAATTCTGTTTTGGCAGGATACGCCAACCGGATGAATCTTGCATGTGGCGAAAATTTACAGCTAAATTTGGCAACAACAACATCTGGTTCTTCACAGCCCAGCAACCTGCAAACCATTGCAGCACTGGCAACAGGCGTTGCATTCGGTACAGGCGAACAAAAAAAGGTAGAAAATCCGTACCAGTTCTGGCCGACTTTTATGGAAATAGAATCGTCCAGCGAAGAGATGTACACATATGATCGCGCCGAACAAGCGGTAAAGGCTGCGCTAACAAATACTGCGCTGACACAGAATTCGTTCTTTACACCTACACAGGTTGATAATATGCAACAGGCGTACATAAAAGGGACAAAAGTGTTTATTATCCGCGACGGCGCAAGATGCTTTATTGTTCAGGTGGCACAAATGACACCGTCCGAAATGTCATCGGTCGCACAACAATTTGCAAACTGCGTCAGCAAATAACCAAACAAAAAAGTCCCCAATTGGGGACTTTTTTAAATTACATCTTATTATGCAGATCGCGTATAGCGACGAAATACATACAACCCGCAAACAAAGTACTGGATGCGATTATGAGACTGTTTACGTGTAAACAATGGTATACGCAAAAATTCAAATCGTTCGCGTGCAACCAAAATCCCCTGATTTATTTCAGATATTGCTTGGCGCATACCGCTGTCTGTCATAAAACGATCATATTCTGCATGTTCTGCATTAACACCATTTGCACGACCGCGCATAATCTTTGCGGCGTTTTTACCCAGCGACGAAGGCATACTGATACAGTGATATTTTGCGCCCGGCGCAGTTGCGATTGTTTCTGCATAATACGTCGCACGCATCATAAATTGGGTATCTTCGCCAATAAACATATTGGTCGGATATTTCAATTTGTGCTTCTTTAAGAATGCGCGATTATAAACAAAACGCCAAACAACATTAAATAAATTTGCACGCGTGACGACAATTTTATCCATTAATGAACACAAGATATGCACCCTATCAAACGTGGGGAACATATAACCTGTTTCAACAACCTCGCCACAGATGACATCGGCATCACTTAATGTGATTGCATTCACAATTTTTTCATAATAATCCTGTTCGACATAATCATCGCTGTCATGAAAATGCACATAGTCACCAGTCGCCATCGCCAACCCCTTGTTTCGTGCATTTGCGGGCCCGGAATTTTCCTGATGCACGATTTTAAAACGGTTGTCCCGTTTGGCATACTTCTTGTATACAGATGCAGAATTGTCCGTACTGCCGTCATCAACAATGACAAACTCCAGATTTTTATATGTTTGATGAATCAAATATTCCAAACACGTCGACAAAAAGGATTCCGCGTTATAAACCGGAATAATTACAGAAATCAAAGGTTGCTTTTTTGTTGTTGCCATGAGTTAGCCTCTCCAATTCACAAGTGCATCTTACAGGATTTTTTTCTTGGAATCAATAAGATAACGCAATAAAAAAACCCGCCGATGGCGGGTAAATCTATCGCAATATAACACGATTAACGACGACGGCCATATCCGCCATTGTATTGTGCATTGTTGCTGGAACGCTTTGACAGATATCGTGCAGCAATCAAAATCAACCATTCCAAAGACAAACCAGCCAACCCCAATAACTTTACATCTAATTCACCATCAAAGTTGCCCAGACACGCAACAATCCATACTAATTGTGCCAAGAATGAAATGTATAATGCGCCAAATACGCCTGTGAAGAATACTTTTTTAATTTTTCCAAACATTTTTTGTCCTTTTCATACGTTATGCTAAATACAAATAAAATTAAATGCCGGGTTTCTGGTGCCATGTACCCGGCGAACACCGCAATTGCTTAAACGAATACGGTCAACAATCGCCAACCATATTCAACGCCATAATTAGGCAGCCATTGCAAGGCGAACATTGTCGTTCGCAGCGATTCTATCGCCATTCAGTTTTTAGTCGGCTTTTAACGACGCCATGTCGGATTCAGCCAGTTTGTCTTTCATCATCTGTCGAATCTATGTCAGCCCCATTCCCAAATACGACCAATAATCGTATCAAGAAATGGTGGAGCTGTGGGGTACCGCCCCCCAGTCCATAATGACTATTTCACAACGGGTTCAGAATCATCACTGCAATGCAGCCAGATAATTATAGTCTTTTGGACTGGAAATTGCAAGTTTTTAAGTTATAATTAAAGCAAAAGGTTAAAAAATGAAGTTCTTAGATCGTGCAAAAATTTATATCAAGGCAGGCGATGGCGGAAATGGTTCCGCCAGTTTTAGACGCGAAAAATATATCGAATTTGGTGGTCCAAATGGTGGCGACGGCGGACGCGGCGGCGACGTTGTATTTGTCGCAGTTCCAAATGTTAATACGCTGATTGACTATCGCTATAAAACAAAGTTCGTTGCAGAACGTGGTGAAAACGGCATGGGAAAAATGCGCACCGGCGCATCTGGCGATACATTGGTATTACCTGTTCCAACAGGCACTGTTATTTTATCTGAGAACGAAGAAATCGAATATGCCGATCTGAATGAAGACGGCATGGAATATCGTGCGGCGCGTGGCGGTAATGGTGGGTGGGGAAACCTGCACTTTAAAAGCCCAACAAACCGCGCACCAAAGCAGGCAAATGACGGTCTGCCAGGGGAAGAAAGAACGGTTGTTTTGCGTCTTAAACTGATTGCAGACATTGGGTTGGTTGGATTCCCAAATGCAGGCAAATCGACATTGTTATCTGCGGTGACAGCGGCCCGTCCAAAAATTGCAAACTATCCATTTACAACCTTGAATCCACAGCTGGGTGTTATGTACGCACACGATCGTGAATTCGTACTGGTTGATTTGCCAGGGCTTATCGAAGGGGCACATACAGGCGTCGGACTGGGGGATCAGTTCTTGGGCCATGCAGAACGCACAAAAATGATTTTACATGTTATTGATGGAACCGAAGAAGACTGGGGCGCGCGATACAAGGCAATCCGTCACGAAATGGATTCGTATGGCGGTGATTTAACAGACAAACCAGAAATGGTTGTAATTAATAAAATCGATGCGATTGATGACGATGAACTAAAAGAAAAATTAACAGCGTTCAAAAAATCGTTTGGTCGCAAAAAGAAACCTGAAATTATGACAATCAGTGCCGCGGGGAGATTGGGGGTTGCAGAACTGGTTAGTGCAATCGAAAAGAAATTCCTGGGGATTGAACAAAATGATACAGAACAAACTGTCAGAATATAAAACATTCACAGAAAAGGAAAATGCCTATTATCGTGCATGTACAAACAGCGCGAATCATGTAATGGCATATTATCCAGACGGCTCAAAAACACCATTGTCAAATATTGACGTATCGCGCGTTGAATATATTGGCGGGCTGTGGCGCGTACAGGTATCGTTTCCATACAAAATCCAACATGTTCGTAATCGGGACTTCGTTTTGTCAGAACGTCTGCCACGCCAAGAAAAAAATCATTTTGAATTTTACCGTGCGCAAATGGTTGGATATAACTGCTATGGTCCTTTTTTGATACCAAATGCATCCAGAATCGTTGCAAAATACGATACCAATCGCGGCACTTTTTGGGCATATGGCGACACAATTGAACAAGCGCGTGCTTTTTTAGGTATTAAATTATACGAAGAATATCAAGATTTAATACATTCTGTGTCACAGGTTATGCAAGATACAAAACAGAAAAAATAATTTTTTGCATTTTTCTGTTTTCTCTGCTAGAATCTGGGGCAGAAACACAAACCATAAAGGAGAAAACAAGTCATGGTATCACTGAAAGGTACACAAACAGAAAAAAATCTGTTGATTGCGTTCGCCGGTGAATCACAGGCACGTAACCGCTATACAATGTTTGCGTCTGCTGCAAAGAAAGAAGGTTTTCAAGCAATTTCTAAAATCTTTTTAGAAACCGCAGACCAAGAAAAAGAACATGCATCACGCTTGTTTAAATTCTTGGAAGGTGGCGACATTGAAATTACAGCTTCTTTCCCAGCCGGCAAGGTTGGCACAACATTGGAAAACCTGCAAGCAGCGGCATATGGTGAACACGAAGAAAATACAGAAATGTATCCAAAGTTTGCACAAATCGCAGCGCAGGAAGGTTTTCCGGCAATTGCAGAAATTTTGAAAAACATTGGTTATGCAGAACGCTATCACGAATCACGCTTCCGTGCATTGGCCGAAGCAGTCGAAGACGGTACAATCTTTAAACAAGATAAAATCGTTATGTGGCGTTGTACAAACTGTGGCATGTGGCATATTGGAACAGAAGCACCAAAAGTATGTCCAGCATGTTTGCATGAACAAGGCTATTTCATCAGCGAAGGAACAATTTCACGCTGTGATACGAATGAAGGCTTTTGTGAATACACAAACATTGACTAATAAAAAAGCCCACCAAACGGTGGGTTTTTTATCTGTATAAGTATATCTTGAAAAAATATAAAAAAGTTTTATATTTATCTCACTATGAGAAACTATATTTTACCATTTCGTGATTTGGTCGTGTCGCCTGGGCTGACCGTACCAGTGTTAATAGACAATCAGATGTCTGTATCATGCGTTAAAACCGCGACAGGCGCAGGACATCATCAATTGATTTTAGTTCCACAACACAGTTGGTCATACCCAACAAATGTTGATGATATTTATCACTTTGGAACAATGGCGGACGTCGTTCAAATTTTAACCATGCCAGATGGCGCGATTCATGCATTGGTCCGCACAACAGATGTTGTTGCCCTGCGCGAGATTGAGGTTAAAGACGGCCTGTTTTCTGCCACAACAGAGGTAATAAAAATTGCCGACGACATGAACGCAGAACAGACACAAATGTTGCGCGATATTCTGGCAGACAATATGCAGGCATTAGCATCATCGACACGTAAATTCAAAGCCGAAAAATTACGCAATGTGTTAAATAATTATCCCCTGCCCGCGTTTGTTGATTCTGTTATTCAAACTGCTGATATTGACACAGATGTTGCGGTAAAGGTTTTGTGCGCAGACAGTTGGGAAAAGAAACTGACAATCTTGTTAGAAGAAGTCAAATTAATGGCAGAAACTGTTAAGATTGAAGAATCAATTAACAAACGCATCCATCAACAGATGGAACAGGGACGCCGCGAAGCAATCTTGCAAGAAAAAATGCGCGCGTTGCAAAAAGAAATGGGCGAAGACGACGGCGAAATGGATACTGCAAACATTCGCAAGAAAATACAAAAGTCTGCGATGCCAAATGACGCCAAAGAAAAAGCGATGAATGAATGGAAACGTATGCGTTCCATGTCACCAATGTCAAACGAAGGCGGTTTGTTAAAAACATATCTGGATGAACTGTTGGCGATGCCGTGGGATAAATCTGACGAGGCGCCAATTGACCTAAAAAAAGCACGCGAAGTTTTGGATTCTGAACATTCCGGAATGCAGGCGGTCAAAGAACGCATCTTGGAACATATCGCGGTTATGAAAAAAACAAAATCCAATCAAGGTACAATACTGTGCTTTGTTGGTGCGCCTGGTGTTGGAAAAACATCGTTGGGCAGATCAATTGCAACCGCGTTGGGACGCAAATATCAACGTATATCATTGGGTGGAATATCTGACGAAGCACATTTCCGCGGCCATCGCAAAACATATATCGGCGCACAAACAGGTCGTATTATGGATGCATTAAAACGTTGCAAAACAAATAACCCTGTTATTGTGTTGGATGAAATCGACAAAATGGGGCGCGATTGGCGCGGCGACCCAGAATCCGCATTGCTGGAAATCCTGGACCCGGAACAAAACAAAACATTTCGCGACCATTATTTAGAAGTTGATTTCGATTTGTCTAAGGTTATGTTTATCGCGACTGCGAACAGTCTAAACCTGTCAAACGCGCTGAAAGACCGTATGGAAATTATTGAGATTCCGGGCTATTCAATGGACGATAAAATTAAAATTGCACGCGAACATTTAATTGAACGCTCGGCACGTGATACAGGATGGGATGTTGAAAACATTGTTATTTCTGACGATGCAATTAAACACATTATTCAAAACTATACATCCGAACAGGGCGTTCGTGAAATTAAGCGCGAACTGACTGCAATTCTGCGCCGTTCATTGTTGGAAAACAACTGCGAAGATATCAAGACAGAATTTACACCGGAAAAAATTGATGAATTGTTATCTGTTCGTAAATCTGCCGGGTTTAATAAAAAAATTGGCTTTCATGCACACGCATAGAAATGAAAAGGGATATATAAAATGAACGCCTTGGAACTGATGATACTTTTAGAAAACATACAATTCAAAGATATAAAACCAAAGGGCAAATATGATACCAGTAATTTGTCCGCAACATACAGATACGAAATAAAGCACGGCGCAGATTACATAATATCTGAAAGAAGTATTGCGGATATCAGATATCCAAACGCACCATATTCATATAGACTGCGTGTAGAACATGTCGAATCTGCAAACAAAAAGACGTTGCAATATGATGGTTGTGGAATGTTGGCACGCGCCGTATTTGAAACACTGAATGCCAAGGAGCGTGGCAGATGATCTTAATTATTAATACATCAGGCAAAGATTTAGAATTTGTATTGGATGATAAATACAAATCTGTTGCAGTAGAAAAGCAATCTGTTGCATTGCCGACTGAATGCGAAAGGTTTATAACAGAATGTGGCGCGTCATGGCGCGACATCAGCGCAATTGGTATCGTTGTTGGCCCAGGCAGTTTTACAGGCATTCGCCTGGGTATCGCATACGCCAAAGGGATTGCAATGGGGTTAAATATTCCAGTTGTTGGTATCAGTGCATTTGATTTATATCTGGCGGCGACACCAGATGCCTTTGTTGCAATCGATTCGGGGCGTGGTGATTTCTTTGTCGCAGCGAATGGATTAGAACCGCAGACAATGCAAATCGAAGAAATAGAAACAAAACAAATGGAATGGCCACGTACCGTTGGTCACAAACCATTTGATTTAAAACTGGGGGTAAAAGTTGTCGCAGAAAAAATTGCAAATGGCGACAATGAACCTGCGGTGCCAATGTATCTGCGTCCCAGTTATGCAGAAGAAAATAAAAAATAATGTTAAATGAATTGGCGAATCTTCATCAAAAATGCTTTCCGCACAAACCATGGTCTGCGGATGATTTTGCTGACTTAAAAAAGTCAGGATGTGAAATTATCGCCAGTCAAAATGGTTTTATTGTTTGGCGCGCGGTTGCAGACGAAGCAGAACTGATTACAATTGGCGTTGCGCCCGATGCACGTCGTGGCGGAATTGCGGCGGCGATGCTGGGGATTATGGAAAACGAACTGCGCAAAAATGGAATAAAACATGTTTTCTTAGAGGTTGCAGAAGATAACCGCCCTGCCCGTTCTTTGTATGAACAAAATGGATATGTTCAGGTCGGCGTTCGCCCAAAGTACTATGACGGGGTCGATGCAATCATGATGAAAAAAGAATTATAAATCACCCACAAATTCCAATACACGATTATCAAATATGACATCACGTGGTCGCAACGGCGACGCAATATGCATATCAGATGCGCGACGTGTACGCGACAATGCAACATAAACCTGGCCATGGGCGAATGCGCCACGCGAAATATCAACAACAACCGCGTCCAGCGTTTTTCCCTGGGCCTTGTGTATTGTCATGGCATACCCTAGGTTTAATGGGAATTGTTTGTATGAGCCAACTTCGTTTTCAACCAAGCGTTCGTTTTCATCGCGACTGTATTCTATTTTCTGCCATTTGTCTGGTTTAACCGTCACCAATTCCCGGGAATCAGATAACAGCTGCACAACAATTTCACGCGCAGACAGATTTCGCACAATACCCATGGAACCATTGTGCCATTTATCACCATTTTTAACAAAAACAACCAACGCACCAACTTTTAATACCAAACTGAGTGGTGCCGGAACATCGCGTTCTGAAAAGGTTCCTGTCAGGACACCGTTATAGGCAACCTCTGTCTCTGGAATTTGGGCCAGACGCGTTGCATTTATACGTTCTGCAACTGCGCGAAAAGGTGTAATTATTACTGCATTCGATCGACGCTCAGCATCATCAATGCGACAGGCATTAAAAAATTCCAATGAATCTGTTTGATTTTGTCGCAGACGTACCAGATTCTCTAACAATGGCATATCGTTCTGACGATATACAAAATCAAAATCGAATTTTATAAAATCTGCGCGCTTATAGACATTACTATCAAAGAAATATGAATTTGCATGACCGTATTCAGACGCATAATACTGGGTCGCATCGCGCGTTATTACGGGGGGCAACTGAAATAAATCACCAATTGCAACAACCTGAATTCCACCAAAAGGTTCGTTATTTCGGCGCGCCATACGCGCCAAGATATCAATCGCATCCAACAAATCAGGCGCAACCATTGAAATTTCATCGATAATCAAGACATCTGTGGCGTTTAATATATTACGTGGCTTTGCCTTTAATTTTAAAAATTCGGGCATAATAAAGTCACGTGGCTGAATCTGAAACAATGAATGTATGGTTTGACCACCAACGTTTAATGCAGAAACCGCCGTCGGACACGCACAAACGATGCGTTTCTTTGACGCGCTTTTTAAGAAATTTACAAACGTTGATTTTCCGGTACCGGCAGGTCCAAAGATTAAAACGTTTGAATTTGTCCGCTCTACCGCGTTAAAGGCGGCCATTTGCGTTTCATTTAAAATTGGGGCAATTCCATTCATGTGCGTCATAATTACATATTTACAAAATAAATATAATAAAAAAATCTGTCCGTTTGGACAGATTTTAATCTTGGTGGGTTAGGTAGGACTTGAACCCACGACCAAAGCGTTATGAGCGCTCCGCTCTAACCAACTGAGCTACTAACCCACGGCGGTCATTATATATATATTATAAAAATCATGCAAGCCAAAAATTTCTATTTCTTAATTTTTTATCCGACAAAGAAATATTTTCATTGTATATACACGTTTTCCCTTGCGCATATGGCTATAAATTTTCTACCATACAGTATAAAAGAGAGGAAGAACATGGGGAAAATCCGCAGATTTCTGGGAATTCTAACAATTTTTGCAACCGTATTTTTTGGCACGAATGCGTTCGCGGATGGCTTTAGTTGTCCGACAAAAAAGAAATATATTGAGTGTAATGATGGGTATTATCTTAGTGATTGTGGAACCCAATTAAACGAACTGCTAGAAAATGTTGGAGAGAATATAACACCCTCCGACCCTGAGAATTCTTGTATAACATGTCCCGAAGGTTGGATTTGTAATGCTGGCAACAGTTGCCCGGAACAAAGATGTAATAAGATTACAATTGATGGAAATGGGGGTACTGTCACACCGAATGTGCTTTACAAGAAAACAGGACTAAATGGGTGGTACAAAGATTCTGAATGTACTGAAATATTTCTGTCGGGGCCGGCGGATGGATTCACTATAAATGCGACAAACAAGGTCTTTAATGGGCTATATTCATCCAAGGCGGTGGTCGGCGGAACAAAATTATTTAATGGCAATGGCCTCAATTCTGATGAAACATGGTTGGTGACGAAGGACACAACAATTTATGCAAGATGGAGTGAGTGCACCGCCGGATATCACGTATATAATAATGAATGTACCGCAAATACATACACAGTTTTGTTCCATTCAAATGACAATTCGACAAGTGCCGCCACAAAACGTCAGTCATTTACATATGGGGTGGCACAGGAACTAAGCGCAAATACATTTACACGTACAGGCTATACATTCCAAGGCTGGGCAACATCATCAACGGCAACAACCGCAACATACAGCGACGAACAATCTGTTGAAAATTTAAGTACAACAAATGGTGCAACCGTTAATCTGTATGCTGTATGGAAGCCGAATACGTATACAGTTGTATTCTATTCAAATACTGGCGCAACAAATTCTGCTGCAAAGCGTCAATCATTTACGTATGACGTGGCACAGAACCTGAGTGTGAATACGTTTACACGTACAGGCTATACATTCCAAGGCTGGGCAACATCATCAACGGCAACAAACGCAACATACAGCGACGAACAATCTGTTAAAAATCTAAGCGAAACAAATGGCGCAATTGTTAATTTGTATGCGGTGTGGCAGGCGAATACGTATTCAGTTAAGTTTTATGCGAATGGTGGTTCAGGGACAATGGCAAATCAAACCTTTACGTATGACGCGGCACAGAACCTGACCGCCAACACGTTTACACGTGCAGGTTATACATTTAAGGGCTGGTCACCAAACAAAGACGCAACTGTTATAGATTTCGCAGACAAAGAATCTGTCAGTAATTTGATATCAGTCAACAACGGAACCTATGACCTGTATGCTGTATGGGCGGCATGTACGGCGGGGTATTACTGTCCGGCGGGGTCGACCAGTGTGACACAAAACAAATGTCCAGCGAACTGGACGTCTGATGCGGGCGCGGGCGCACAATCAGATTGTAAACGTGAAATTATTTTAGATTCTAATGGTTTGACATGGGCAGACACAAACACAACCGCACAAAAGAAAGTATGGGTTAACTATAATGTATCGTATGTATTGCCGACGCCATCCGCATTTGTTAGACCTGATGGTATTTATCCGACTGGGGATTGGTCAACGACAAAACCAACCACAATTGGTGCCAGTGCATCACCGCAATACAAATCCATAAAATACACCAGTACAGAAGAAAAAACACCAACACTATACGCGTTGCGGTCTGGTGCAGATGTTACAATAACCTTAAGTCCGGCGGATCCGTATTCTGGTTCAACATCGTATGACATAACTTGTTCCGCATATGACGGAGAATGCACATTACTAGAATTGCCGTGGCCACCGGTTTCAGGATATAATTTTGCGGGTTGGAAAATGATTTCTAACTCGTGCAATGACCCTATCGTTTCTGATCTGCTTAATGCTGGTACAATATATGCACCGGGCGACGATGTATCTGGCCTGTTTATCTGTCCAGGCAATGCGGACTATGAAATGGAATTTGTACCGGTCGCATCACAGGGGGAATACAATGTAACATTTAGTTGTGGCGATGGTAACGGCACAGCTAAACTAAGCACTGTGACCTATGGTGGCAAATTAACCGCACCCGGCTATGACCAATGTACAAAAGAAGGTCATTTTATTAGCACCTGGCAAGAACAGACACAGGGCATAAGCCTTGACCCAGGTGAAACGATAGAACCATGGCAATATACTATCGACGATGTTGTATTTGTTGCACAATATGAACCAAATGCTGTTTGGGTGACTTATGAAGCGTTCCCAGGGGTAATTGATCCAGAAGAACAAACATGTCGATATGGCGAAGAATCCGAATCATCTGTATGCACAGTGCAGGCACCACATCCACAAACGGGATACAACTTCGACAAATGGCTGGTTACGTATGCACAAACCGAATACGATGATTTTGTTGCTTATCAAACTACGATACCTGCGGGGTATGATTTGACACCGTTGGCAAAAGATGGTGATAATCTCGTTACATTAGAAGCTCAATATAGCCCGAAGCAATTTGTTATAAAATTCTATTGTGATGATTCAAAGGAAGTCCTGGCAACAGACCCGGATCCATTAGCGCAACCAAACGAAGTGACATTTGGCGGCGAGTTATACGGCATAGAATCAGAAACCGCAGAATACTATTGCAATAAAAGCGATTATCACGTGACGCAATGGATGTGTGAAAATTATGAAATTAAGCCAGGCGAATCCGAGAAATATACTAATGACGAAGCTGTTGATTGTTATGCCGTATGGGAATCAGACTTCGTAACATGTCCAGTTGGACAATATTATGACGGCAACACAAAAACATGTACAACATGTACCCAAGGCTATTACTGTGACAGCGAAACAACCGTCGAGACAAATTCTGCGACAACAACTGGACGCAATAGCTGTCTAACAAATGCGTTTACGGCGCTTGATGGCACAGAATATGAAGATCTGGTTTCAAGTATCGAAGGCAGCAAAGACATAACCAACTGTTATTTCATAGTACCAGCAGGTAGACAACTTATTGGCCTGAACGGCGAAATCGACTATATGGAATCTGGTTGGTATAATACTGGTGGCATGAAAGTTCACTATAATAAAGAGAGTCTGGTCGACAAATCAGACTATGCGTATGAATGTTCTGCTGATTATGGTGAATTTTATCAATATTCTGATATTGGTTCTACAAGTCACGCGCAATGCTATGGTGAAATTACGTTTAATAAAAATAGCGGTATTGGGTCATTAAATGGGGAAGATGCCGAAAAAAATACTGCGACACAAAAATGCTATCTTAGTGATGCAGGTCATGCAGAGTGCACACTATTAAGTGGCGCATCGCTGACACGTACAGGCTTTGCATTTAATGGCTGGGGTACGGATACAACATGCAATACCAAGGCAACGTCTGTCAAACCAAACGGTTCGACACCAGTATCCTTGACGTATTATGCATGCTGGTCTGCAAATACCGTTGGTTGTTCCGCAGGCTACTATCTGCCGGCAAAGTCGACCAGTGCTGCAAATTGTAAACTGTGTGAAAAAGGCGCCTATTGCCCAGGCAGCAATGACTTTACCCTGAACAGTTCTGTGGATCAGGGTTTGGTTGACTGTGCCACAGTGGGTTCTGCCGATGAAGTGGGCACATATTCCCAATCGGACGCAGGCGCCAAATCCGCAGATGAATGTTATACAATGGTGGAAACGGCGTGTTACGATCCGTGTGGGGGTGCTTCGAGATGTACCACATGTCCAGAAAATTTTAGTCGATGCGCATATGAGACTACAGCGACACTGACCGTTAAACGTTATTCCTCTGGGGATAATGTAGAAATCGGCGAGCGTACATGCCCTATAAAAACAGGTACAGAAGACAACGTATGCGATACATCACATTATTTTTCTGAAGAAACAAATGATTGTTCAAATAGTTGTGAATCCTTGGGCGGTCAATGTCAAAATCATGATGGAACAACAGGCAGTTGTTGGAACTCCTCTTCTAAAGCAACTCCTTCAAAAGGCACTAACGCTTGCTATGGTTTTGGATGTAAAGCAACATGCGATTTGTTTAACGATTACCTGATTTATTCTGATGGCACTTTTTATGACACCCCTATCAATCATTGCCCAAAGAACGCGAATTGCACCGATAATACTGAGAGCAACGACTCAATTCAGTCATACAGATGGTATCCACAGACCATTTGCACGCCTTCTAGACCTTGTACATTTACATACACATGTAATGCGGGTTACGTTGCTAGCACAACTGGGGATATAACGTATGGTTCATATCGTACTCTTAATGGCTCTCCGACGACAGCGGTAACTCTGGCATCGTGTGATCCGGGGGTATTCGCAGTAGAATTGAATCCTACTGGTGGCACAGGTGGCACAACATTAATATGGGAAAAGTATACTGTAGGTTGGTTCTCTGATGAGGCTGCCACAAAGTCACTGAACACTATCCAAATACCAACCAGAGAAAATTATAGATTCTTGGGTTATTTCTTGGATGGTACGGAAGTTATTGATATGGACGGTATCGTAAATCCAGGCGCAAGTAATCTGTTTACAAGCAACGGTGTTATTACGGCGCAGTGGGAACGCCTGCAAACGGAATGTAAGGTCGGCAAAGATGCAGACGACTCGGCTTGCCAGCCAGGCTACTATTGTCCGGGCGGTTGGGTTGATGCAGGCACAGAATACGATGAAAACACCGGATGTATGCGTCTGTGCCCGACAGATAAAATTAATGGCAATGTATCGTCTGCTGAATATAGCGATGATATAACAGACTGTTATGCGGTTCGTTCGAACGTTGAACTGGGCGACAAAACTGGTGCGGGGGATCAGACGTGCTATTACGGGACCAGTGAATATGATGCAAGATGCAATATTAAAATTACAAGTTGTGTCGCCGGCAGATACCGCGAAGCAGAAAATTCACAAACATGTGCGTTGGTTGGAATTGGCGCATACAGTGTTGAGGGCAGCATTGAAAAAAAGTTGTGTGAAACATTAGATGGTGCAAATGAAACCACGACAACCAATGTAGACAACGCATCGACACCAACACAATGCTATAATACATGCAGTAATATCAGTATTGAAAATGGCGTACGCGTACCAAAACAACCGTATGTGTATTATGACGATTCCACGATACCTGCGTGTGAATATGAGACAAAATGCAACACAGGGTATATGGCGTTGGGCGATGTATGTTACCCGAAAGTATTAACAATCACACTTGATAAGGGCGCAGAAGATGTGACACAGGCAGTCGACACAATATATTTGAAATATAACGATGGTTGGTATTCAAAAGCGACGGTTGGCGCAAACGGTCAACCAGACGCGACAAATCGGATTGAATCAATCACAGTACCTAAGAAACAAAACTATTCATTCGGTGGATACAAGGCTTTGAATGACGAAGTTGTCATTAATCCAGACGGCAGCCTTAGCTCGAACTATACTATATTTAGTGAGAATGCTACATTAACTGCGGTATGGGGTGAAAATCCAATCATCAAATGCGATAAAGGTATGTATTATGATGGTTTTGAAGACGCGTGTGTTGTATGTCCAAAGGGCGCATACTGTGGGGGTGTTACGACCCACCAAAACGGCGACAAAATTGATAAAGGTATCGAATACTGCGAGGCATTAAATGGTACATATGTTGAAGTAATAAATCAAAATGGTAGACCGGTAGAAGTATCTATATCATCTGCTAAAGGTTCTGATGAAAAGGAGGACTGTTATGCAACAAATGTACAGTATGTATCCGGTACAAATCGTGCAAGTGGTAGACAAACATGTTATTATGATGACGCGACAAACTCATATTCTGTGAATTGTGATGACATACAGGTTATGTCTTGTATCGCAGGACATTGGTTGGAAAGCAATAAAGACATAGATTGTACAGAGGTTGGATACGGATATTACAGTGCTGCAAAAAGTCTGGGACGCGTAGCATGTCCAAACCTGGGCGAAGTTGATAACGTAACCACACAAAGCACAACATCTGAAACAGTAACGCAGTGTTATCTGGGCGACCGATGGGTTGAGACAACAAATGGTGCACAGAGATTAAGTTGCTATCATATTGATGATGCAAACGAAACAAACGTTGATAAAGGATATAGTTATCAATGCGCAATGCCTGTAATTGTGGCATGTAATGCAGGGTACTATGATGATGGACAATTTGTAAATGAAAACGGGGTTCGCGACTGTGTGCCAGTTGGCAATCATCATTACAGTCCAGAACAAGCGTTCTTTACCGACGAACTGGAACAACCATTGTCTGCAAAACCAGGGTCTTCGACACTGCTAAAGGAATGCCCAAGTGGTGGCAGAACGAACACAACAACCGCCGGACGTATAACAGAATGCTATAAAGAAAAACTGTCGTGTGATATTACAAATGGTAAAGGTGAAAACACATGTCATTATGATGACACGAAAGGTGCGTATGCATTAGATTGCACAACATGTATTGTGACAGAATGTGATGAAAACTTTTCACAGGTTGGTAACACGTGTATTGGTTGCCCGGCAGATAATGTATGTTCTGGGGGCGAACAAAAAACATGTTCTGAACTGACAGGCGGCGCATATGCGTATGCGGATGCAGGAACGACGGATGTTGCGCGCTGTTATGCTGACTGTGATTTAGGTGAAAACGCAACTCAGATGTCTGGACGCGACTATTACGGCGACAACGTTGCAGACACATGCCAAATTGCCGCGTGCAAAGCTGGATTCTATCTGAACAACGGTCAGTGTGTGACATGTCCGGCAGGCAGCGTATGCACAACAGATGAACCGGGCAATACACCAAAAACGTGCGCAGAACTGACAGGTGGGTTGTATACAATGTCAGCCCCAGGCGCGTCATCAATAGATGCATGTTATAAAGAATGCGAAGAATACGCGGTTACAAATGGTACAGCCGTACCAGTCGAGGATACCGTATTCTATCCATTCGAATGCGAATTTGAAGGACGTTCGCCAACAGGGAACCCATGCGACATTATCGATAATGTATGTATTGAAACATCGTGCAATTACAACTTTGAATTAATCGATGGCATATGTACACCATGTGCGCGTGAAAATGCAATATCTTATAAGCAAGGTGGAAACTGTGTTGTTGAATCGTGTGTTTCTGGATACCATCCAAATGGCCAAGCGTGCGAATCCAATGTGATTGAATGTTCTGCGCCAAATGCAATTGCCGCAACACAAAAGTGGGATTCTAATAAAAATGCGTTTGGGGAATGCGTAATTACAGAATGTGCAGAAGGTTATCATCTTGGTTCAAATGCATGCCAAGTTGACGAACAAGTCTGCGAACTGGAAAATGGTATTGGTGTACGCGAATGGAACCATAATACAAATACATGGGGTGAATGTATCGCGATCGAATGTAATCCAGGCTATACGAATGACAGCAGTCTGACAAACGAAGGTTGGAAACAGTGCGGTCGTTGCAACAATATGTATAGCGCGAACGGAGAATTGGCCGCAAGTAGCTATGTACGCGGTTGCGAGATCGCATCCTGTATGTACCAAGGTGAATTGTACAATCTGGAAGATAATGAGTGCCGCTTAATCTGCGATACATATTCGGATGAAACGGGTTCCAGAAAGTGGAATGCGTCACGAAAGAAGTGCGAGCATACATGTGCACCAGGTTATACAACATGGTAATTCCCACCCCACGTACAACACGTGGGGTTTTTTATAGGATTTTTTTATCGTTCATGATACAATACAACCTATGAAACAATATGACGTTATTATTATTGGGGCGGGTGCCGCAGGCCTTAGCGCGGCCACAGCTGCACGCGAACGTGGCAAACGTATTGCCGTGCTGGAAATGGGCGAAACGCCGGCACGCAAGGTAATGGCATCTGGTGGTGGACGTTGCAATATTACAAATACAGATGCAAATCATACGCGATATTTTGGTGAAAATCCAAATTTTGTGCGTGGCGCATTAAGTCGTGTTTCTGCATACGATATAATTGAATGGGCAAACGGCAAGAAATTGTCATTGGTTGAAAAGACGCCGGGACGATACTTTTGCGAGAATGGCGCAAGCGCCGTGGTAGAAGCACTGATGAACGATGTTCGCGGAATTGATATTTTTTACAACACGAATGTAAAATCTGTTCAAAAAACAACGGATATATTTATTATAAGCACCAATCAAAATACCTTTTGCGCAAAATCCGTGATTGTTGCAACAGGTGGTATATCTTTTGATGGTTTGGGCGTGTCTGATATTGGATATAAAATCGCAAAAACGTTTGGACACAAAATTATACCTGTGCGCCCTGCCCTGTGCGCGCTATCAATTCCAAATATACCGTCTGAACTGGCGGGGATTTCAATAGATGCAGAAATTAAAATCGGAAAGACCAAACTGTGCGATTCTTTATTGTTTACGCACTTTGGCATTGGTGGTCCATTGGCATACCGCGCGAGTGTGCGCGACATTCACAATGGCATTGTTATAAATCTGATGCCAAATATCGATGTACAAAATGTTCTGCGCGACGCGAAACACACGTCTGGCAAAAAGAATGTCACAAACATACTGACCCAATATTTGCCCAACCGTGTAGCAAAGTGGATTGCAGGAAACGACACACGAAATATTGCCGATATAAAGGATACAGATATTGCGAAAATCGCAACACGTATTACAAACATCATCATACCAGGGGATAAAATAAAGTTGCACAATATGGCAAGTGCAGAAATCGTTCGCGGCGGTGTTGACACACGTGAAATATCATCAAAAACGATGGAATCTATGTTATGCAGGGGACTATTCTTTGCCGGCGAAGTTATGGATATAGCAGGCGATTTAGGCGGATTTAATCTGCAATGGGCATGGGCCAGCGGTCGCGTCGCAGGTCAAAATGCCGGAAATATTTAGACCGCGAAAACATACCTAGTGATATTATTTTTTTGTTTTTTACCATTATTCCCACACACAGGAATAAAAAGGTGAAAGCAATGACATTTGTTGCGACAAATAATACAAACTATGATCTTGATATATGGGGACATATAAAAAATCCAATCGGCGCGGTTCTGATAATACAAGACGAACCACGCAGCCCAAATCAATGCGATAAAATTTGTTCTTTTTTAAATGACAATCGATATATTGCCATACCGTGTCACAAAGACCAAAATCGATTGGAATTTGTATCGATGATTAAACAAATATATCAGATCCCATTGTTCGTATTGGGCGACAGTCATAACCAACAAACAATTTGCGAATTAGCACATAATTCAAACTTATATTCTGGGGGCGTTTGTATCGCGACGCACATCAAACATATGCGTCCACGTAAATGGCGCACTGTTAAATGCCCGTTATTAATTATTGGAAACAAATATGGCATATTGGGCCCAACTGCGCATCACACAAGCCGTATAAAATATATTGTGTGTCCAGAAGCACAATCAGATCAATTAATCAATACATGCCAGCAAGATATTTTATCATTTTTTAACCGCGCACATATGCGCGGTTAAAAGAAAGTCTATTTCCCAATATGCGAAAGAAATATTCGTATATAATTTAACGGGATGATTAACAAAGACAAACCAAATACAATTGCCCACTGAGACAATGTTAATGGAACAAGTTGCAAGATGTTACCACCAAACTGGACACACGCGACACAGCCTATTATAACGCCAAATGCAACAACAATAAACATCGGATTGCGACGCAGCCCATAGAAGATATTATAGCCATCTGTACGCACAAAGAATCCGTTCATTATTGCCATGACTATTAATAAGGCAAAGCGTCCAGACAAATACGTATCCGGCGAACCAAATATATCACGCACAAACGGCAGCAACGTCAAACCAAATATTGAAGTAAATATTATCGTAGACCATGCAACGTTTATCATTGTCGCACGTGTTAACAATGGTGCATTCTTGCCCATCGCAGGTGTCTGCATATATTCTGAACGCGGCGGTTCACCACCAAAGGCAAGCGAATTTAAGCTGTCCATAACAATATTTACCAACAATATTTGAACCGCAGTCAGCGCATCAAAACCCAACAAAATCGGGAACAACATACTGATGATTACCAAACTGAAATTTATTGGTAATTGAAAACGCAAAAAGTTTACCACGTTGCGCATAAACGTACGTCCCAACAAGATACTATTCGCGACCGATATAAAATTATTATCGGTTATGATTATATCGCTGGATTCTTTACAGACATCTGTGCTGTCACCCATTGCAAAACCGACATCTGCACGCTTTAATGCCGGTGCATCGTTTGTGCCGTCACCACACATGCCGATACATAGCCCACGGGATTGTGCCAATTTTACAACACGCAATTTTGTTGCGGGTGTTGCGCGCGCGATTACTTTTATTTTTGATAATTTGCGCAATGCAACAGCATCAGACATTTCATCGAACTCGGTCGCGGTTATTGCGATATCTGATGCGTCGGTTATAATTCCACAATCGGACGCAATCGCACGCGCAGTACTTACCGTGTCGCCGGTTATCATCATAACCTGAATATTGGACTTGCGCATGGATGCAATAACATCACTGACCCCTGGTCTGATTTCATCACGCATCGTGACCAATGATATTAAAACCAAGTCGTCTGGTATCGTATCACTATCGATACACGTTTCAGAATACGCAAGCGCAACAACACGCATTGCACGGGCTGTATTTTCAGAAATAATCGCATCTATCTTTTTACGATTAATTTTATTTAATGCGCCATTTTCATCAATATAATTTTTTGTATGAGACAATAAAACCTCAGGCGCGCCCATAAAATATGTACGGCTTAATTTTTTATATTTTGTACATGTTCCAGAATACTTATTTGTACTGTTAAATATAATTTTATGCCCTATTTTCACATCATGATGATATGCAGAAATTTCATCGCGTGACAATCCCAACACAGACAACAATGCACGTTCTGTAACATTGCCACCAACAATTTGATTATTATCGTCGTACATTGCACGACCATTTAATAAAATGTTTTTAATAAATGCTTCTTTGGCCACACCACCAACGACAACATCAAAACCCATATCAAAACCATTCCCCAGATAATTTGAAATTGGGCACAAATTTCCATGCGTTAATGTTCCTGTTTTATCGGTGCATAGTAATTGGATATTTCCTGCCTCTGGTATCTTGTTTGGATTCTTGGCCAGGATATTATGCTTTATCATGTATTTAACATTTTGACCGGTTATAATACCAATAATAAATGGCAAACCTTCGGGGACGGCGGCAACAAAAATAGTCAATGCAACAGTCACAATGTTTAATGCCGCATATAACATGTCGCCCGGCGTGCCGATACCGTTTGTGTAAACATGAACAGCAAACATTATCACACAAATTAAACATGCACTGATTGAACCAATCTTGCTAATTTTGTCGGCTAAATCATCCAGCTGCAATTGCAAGGTTGTTTTAACCTCATCAATACTGTGCAGGGCGGTCAAAATTTTTGCATTTTCTGTATCAAGCCCAACACGCGCAACCTGCATTACGCCATCACCACTTAGAATCGTTGTGCCAGCAAAAACATAATTTTGATTTACATAATCATCAGAGCTAATCGTTTTATTTCTGTTATAAACAAAATCTTTAATCGGCGTTTTTTCGCACTCTTCACTTTCACCGTTTAGAATTGAATTATTCACACTGATTGCACCAGAAATTAAAAAACCGTCCGCACAAATTGTTTCGCCCGCCTGGACAAGCACAATATCGCCAACAACAACGTCTGAACTATCCAGACGTGTCACAATACCATCACGCAAAACATTAACAAATAATTGCGACGCACGACGACGTAATTCAAGTGTACTTTTCTGACTTTTTAATTTGGTTATTACTGTGACACAGGTGACAACCAATAATACTGTACCGATACCAATCGCTTCGTACATACTGCCATAACCAAAAGCGCTAAGCACTGCGAATAACAACATCATAACTAACAAGATTACGTTTATCTTGTCATCAAATACCTCTTTAAAAAACTGCCAGGCTGTTTTTTTTGTTGGCTCTGGCATTTTATTAGAGCCATATTTTTCGCGACTTTTAATAACCTGTGACGATGTCAAACCATGTAAATCCATTTCTGTTTCCTCTGTTTTCATATATCGCCAAAAGGTTAGGAAATCCACCACAAAAAAACAAGTATAAAAAAGCCCCAATTTGGGGCATTGTTATTCTTCTACCAAGACCATTGCGTTACCATCACGAACCACCAAGTCCGGATCGGTCGACGTATCCTTGCCGCCGGTCCAAACATGATACGAATACTTTGTCCCAGGGTTTGCAACAATCTGAATAATATGTCTGTCCGTTTCCAGAACCAAATCATTCCCGTTTGGCGAATCATAGCGAATAATTTCACAATTTGCACCAACACAATCCATCTGGGCATCTGGTTCAACGATAACTTCATCATATGTGGTCTGACAACCCGCCAGCGCCAACACAAAAACCATAAACGGTAAAATTTTCTTTGTCATGTTAAGTATTATATCACATAAGCGACATATAAAAAAGCAAAAAAGAACACAATTTATAATTGATTTTTTATTTCCACTCCCTTTTTTGCTTGATTTATTATAGAAAATAAGAAATAATTCAACTTGAACTTGATTAAATTCTTATAAAATACGAAAGGGGGCGAATTGTGGAACATAAAATGCTGTGGAAGGCGATTGAAAAATTAGCACGGATCCACGGCCTGTCATTTTCTGGTTTGGCAAAAATAAGTGGCCTGGATGCAACAACGTTTAATAAAAGCAAACAATACTCATCAGACGGAACGCCACGATGGCCATCGTGTCAGACAATTTCAAAAATATTAGAAGCAACAAATGTTTCGCCGCTGGAATTCGCAAAGATTATGCTGATTGATGATTATCCTGCAACATACCCACCAAAGAAAAAATATAAAAGAACACGCAAATCAAAAATTGATTCGGACACCAATTTGTGACTTGCTTTTTCAAGATACGTGTTTTTTATTTGGTTAATGTTCTTAACAAATAAAATGTACGTTTTTGTTTTTTTATGATATAATCTTCATAAGAAATTAATTTAGGGAGAGAGGATATCATGAAAGTCGCAATTATTGGTTTGGGTTCTGTTGGTTCTGCAGTCGCAACAGCCGTGAAAAACACTGGGTTAGTGCATGAAATTGCACTGTTTGATCGTGACAGCATTCGCGCCCGCGCAACCGCAGAAGATTTGGGTCATGCGACCGCATTTTCACATGACGTTAAAATAACAGCCGTCAACAATTATCGCGGTATTCGCGGCAGTGAAATCGTTATTATCGCCGCAGGCGCCAATCAAAAACCAGGTCAGACACGAACAGACCTGTTGATCGCAAACAATAATGTTATCTGTGACATCGTTCCACGCATTATGGCAAATGTGGACAGCAAAAAAGTAAAACTGATTATTGTCACAAACCCATTGGACGTTATGGTTATGGTTGCGCAAAAAATATCTAAACTGCCACCGGCACGCGTTATCGGCACTGGGACGATGCTGGATTCTGCGCGCTTACGCACAATTTTGTCGCGTCAGTTGTCTGTATCAACACAATCAATCAATGCATATGTATTGGGCGAACACGGCGACAGCAGTATGATCAACTGGTCATCAGCATGTATTGGTGGGGTTGACCTGGGGACATTCTGTCGCCAAACAAAAAACAACCTGCCCACAACAACACGCAAAACAATCGAACATCGCGTACATAATTCTGCGTATGAAATTATCAAGGGACGTGGCGCAACGTGGGATGGAATTGCTGGGGCGGTTGCAGACTTGGTACGTTGCATTATAAACGACGAACAACGCATACTAACCGTCAGCACCGTCGATGGCGTTATTGTAAAAGACACAGCATTATCAATGCCGCGCATTGTTGGAAATGCGGGCGTACTGGCAACACTGACGCCAAAAATGGACGCGCCAGAATCCGCGGCCCTGCGACGTAGCGCAAAAATCATTCGCAAAAACTATGATACAATTGGGAAAACATCAAACAGCATGGCAAACTAACTGTCGGTGCTCTGCCCCCCCCGCAATCACAGACTCTGTCGCCGAAGCCTACTACGGCATTCCACCCGAACTAATCGACCAGGCCAAAAGCTATATCCCCGACGATTTGTTGGAGATTGTAATGGGGTTGGAGAATCAACACCCCTAAAATATATTGATAATCCCATGTATGTTTTGATATATTTTCCTATATAACATGGATACAGAAACACATAAGATTTTTATTAAAGGCGAAGATCTGACCAAAGATATTCTGCAGATAGAACCCGATGGCAATAAAATAAATGTCATGTTTAAAAACGGTCGGTCATACTCTTACAGCAGAAATAGTATTAGATTAGAACCAATAAAACAGGATGAGCAAAGAGCA
Source organism: Alphaproteobacteria bacterium (assembly GCA_017466525.1). Lineage (GTDB taxonomy): Bacteria > Pseudomonadota > Alphaproteobacteria > Rs-D84 > Rs-D84 > Enterousia. Next base: position 10,617 of record JAFTTY010000039.1, on the reverse strand, counting down.
AAAAAAGTATTTGCATACTTGCGTTCGATTGCGGATTCCGTAGGTTTGAACAACGATTATGGTCAGAATATTTTGCTTAAAAACCTTAATCGTATTAAAGAAAAATCCAAAGAAACCGTATTATATGACTTTTTATCTGGCGAATACAGGGACAATAACAGCAAGATATCAGGTACGCCGTTGTACCCCTTTGGATTTAATATTAGCCAACAACAGGCCGTTGATAATGCATTGACCAACCAGCTGTCTATTATTGAGGGGCCGCCGGGGACCGGAAAAACGCAAACTATACTGAATATCATAGCAAATATTGTAATGGCGGGGAAAACGGTTGCCGTGGTTTCTGCAAACAATTCTGCGACCGCCAATGTGCTGGAAAAATTGCAAAAATACGATTTGGGATTTATGGCGGCTTTTCTGGGCAGCAGTTCAAACATTGCCGCATTTAACCAGACAGATCATAAATTACCAGATATGTCTGATTGGCACAGAAGCAACAAATGGGCAAAAACCACCATAAAGAAAATCAAAATACTGCATGAAAAACTGCTGACCATGCTGGCAGAACAAAACAGAACGGCGAAAAACAAACAAGAATTTGATGCGCTGAACACCGAATACCAGCACTTTCATGCACAAAATCCAGATATAAACGAATCCCATATCAGTCACCTGAGTGATGACAAGGCGATGCGGCTTTGGCTGGCATACGAGATTTTTGCCCAGCGCAATCGCCGCCCAAACCTGATTGAACGTATAATATTTCGTTATAGATACAAGATAAAGGATAAACAATTCTTTCACAGTGATGTTGAAACGGTGATAAAAACCTGTCAACAGGCTTGGTATACAAAGCGCATAGCAACCCTGTCCCAGGACATCGAGCAATCAGAAAAGAAACTTGCAAAATTTAATTTTTCAGAAAAAATCAAACAATATACCGATTGGTCTATGCAGTTGGTCAAAGATAATCTGGCAAAAAAATATAAAAAGCTGGAACGGGCCACAAATCCGGCTGATAAAGATTTTCTGAAATCATACCCTGTAATTCTTAGTACGACATATTCCCTTTCAAATTGCCTATTTGATGGGATTTTTGACTATGTGATAATTGACGAGGCATCCCAGGTTGATTTAGTTACTGGTGCGCTGGCATTGGGATGTGCACAGAACGCAGTAATTGTCGGTGACTTAAAACAACTGCCCAACGTTGTGGACACAGAAAACGCAAAAACAACCGATGCGATTTTTGATAAATTTGAAATCCCAGAGGTTTACAGGTATAAAAATCACAGCTTGCTGTCGACCGTTACAAAACTGTTCAAAGACATACCATCTGTTATGTTACGGGAACACTATAGATGTCACCCAAAGATTATTGAATTTTGCAACCAACGTTTCTATGGTGGTCAGCTTATTTCCCTGTCCAGGCCAAATACCGACCGTACGCCCTTGGTTGTATATAAAACTAAAATCGGCAATCACGCCCGAAACCATACCAACCACAGACAAATTGACGTTATTGTTGACGAGATTATTCCGCAACAAAAACTAAATGTAAACGATGACAGTCTGGGCATTGTGACACCATACAGGAATCAGGTTACCGCCCTGCAAAACATATTCAAGGATACAAAGGTTCAGGCCGATACGGTTGATAAATTCCAAGGACGTGAGAAAAATATAATTATTCTATCTATGGTTGACAATCAAATTTCAGAATTTGCGGATCAGCCCAATCGACTAAACGTGGCCATATCACGTGCCATAGACCAACTAATCGTTGTAACCAATGGCAACGAAGAAGAAAAAGACACAAATATTGGCGCCCTGATTGACTATATTAACTATAATAACCTGACCGTCGTACAAAGTGATATAAGTTCAGTGTTTGATTGTTTATACAAGTGCTATGCGGAAAAACGCAGACAAATGATAAAGTCCAGTGTTTCAGAATTTGACAGCGAAAACGCTATGTACGATTTAATTACAGAAGTATTAAAAACAGAACAATTTAATATCTTTGATGTTGCGTTGCACGTGCCATTAAAATCAATTTTCAACGATTTATCAAAACTAACCAACGAAGAATACATTTATGCAAACAATATCATGACACATTGCGATTTTCTGATATTTGATCGCGTTACTAAAAAGCCTGTATTAGGGATAGAGGTTGACGGCACCAAATACCACCACGAAAACACCAAACAATATGAACGGGACAGAATGAAAGACAGTATTTTTGCCACCTATAACATCCCGCTTATTCGCTTTAGAACCGATGGCAGCCAAGAAAAAGCAAAACTTATTCAGGCCTTATCAAAATTGATATCCGAATAAATATCACTTTTTTTCATTCCCCATCTGGGATTTCAAAGACCCGGCATCGGTTGCGAATCCCCAGGGCTTTCATCGCCGGCGTTATCGCCAGACAGACCGAACCACGCCCCCGTGACGGGTCCGCCACCACCAGGTTTGTTGTAAATGGGTCCAGCCCACGGTCAACCGCTTCGACCGAGGCAAAGAAACTCTTTAAATCAATGCAAAGATAAAACCTTTCCGCCATTCCGTGATTCAGTATAAACCGAATTCAACAGATGTCAAAAAGGATTGTATGCTGTGAAAAAATCAGCATACATAAACTTTGACAACATAAATATTGTAATCTATACTGATTCTATAACCCCGGCCATAAGGATTTGAAATGTCCACAAATTCCAACATCGTAAATGCACGTGATTTCTTGGGCAAATTAGTGCGTGTACAAATGGACAGACCCCTGGGCAGCAAACATCCAAAGCATGGTTTTACATACGAGGTGAACTATGGTTTTATCCCAAACACCATATCGGGCGATGGCGAAGAATTAGATGCATACGTATTGGGTATTGATACGCCGTTGGCAAACTTTACCGGAAAATGCGTTGCGATTATTCATCGCACAAATGACAACGATGATAAATTGATTGTTGTACCAGACGGACAAAATCCAACAAACGAATATATTGAACAAAAAACCGCATTCCAAGAACAATGGTTCAAGCATACGATTGTAAGATAACAAAGAAGGAGCAAAGTCATGCGAACACAAACAACAAGTAGATGTTTAATTGTGCAAGGTGATAGCATCGTTTTATGCAAGCACTTGGCTGGCGGTTATTATTTCTTGCCTGGTGGCGGATTGGAAATTGGCGAAACATTGAATCAGTGCATTACACGTGAACTGAATGAAGAAATGGGTGTTGCAGAATCTGACATCACTATTCACGATGGCATTTTGCTGGCGATTGAAAATCAGGGCTATGATTCCAATGGAAATTTCCTGTACGGGATTGAAGTTGTTAAACGTGTGGACATCAATGCAGATGACATCAGCAGCAAAGAGGATTTGATTGGCTTTGAAAAAGTGAAATTTTCTGATTTGCCGGGCACAAAATTATATCCTGTTGTTATTAAAAATTGGATAATAGAAAGATTTAAATAGAAGGAACACTTAAAAATGACAAGATATTATTGCAGCGGTTTTGACCTTGATAACTTTTTTGGGCATGGTTTGGGCGACATGTTTAAAACCGAACTAGAAGACACAAAGAGCATAGTCTATATTCCTGCTGGTGTGGAAAAAATAGAAAAAGCACGTGCAAAACATATTCCTAATTTCACAAAGCATTTCAAAAATGTGGGAATAGAATTTGAATCTGTAAATATCATCACGCCCGAACTGTCCCCCGCAGAAGCAAAGGATATGATAAAAAATGCAAACTTTGTCATGCTGATGGGTGGTGACCCCTATAAGCAAAAAGACCTTTGTAAAAGTTTGAACATTTTAGACGACTTGAAGAACTATAATGGTGTTATGCTGGGGCTTAGTGCTGGTGCTATGCTGATGTCTAAATATATCATTATCACGCCTTGTAGTGATGAGTTTCCAAATTTTCATATTGAGCCAGGTCTAGACTTAGATAACATATCAATCTACCCACATAATAATACATCAGACAAGGAATATCCAGATGAGTTGGTTTCCGGTGATGAGGTATATAAAAAATCAGATTTGCTACAGGTTGCCAAAGATTATGGTAAATTCTATCTATTACAGGATAATCTGAGGGAAAATGGTTTAACAGATATCAGTATTATCCGTTCGTCTGCTGAAAAGATAGAGTTTTATACTGAAAACGATGGCAAGATTTGGTTAGTTGACAAGGATATAACGCTGGTTAAAATAATGAACCGCTGGACTTTTGATAATGATGAATTGTTTGAACTGGTGCGCAATGGACGCAAACGTGGAACCTGTAGCCGGAATTCTGACGAAGAACCAATGGCAAAAATTGGTGATGTTCAGGAAATCTATAATAGTCGTGGCGAAACAATACGAATTCAAATTACAGCCGTTCGAAAGTGTCGGTTTTGTGACATTGATGACGCATGGGCAAAAATAGAGGGCGAAGGCGACCTGTCCCTGGCATACTGGCGTACGGTCCACATTGATTTTTTTAACAAATACTTTCCCGATTTTCAGGAAACTGATTGGCTGGAATTAAACGAGTTTGTGGTTATATAACCTCTAACTCTATCCCCACAATACCGTATTTGGATTCCATTTCGGCATCGTAAAATTTTGAAACAGCAGACATCAGTGCATTTAACGATGCAAAGCCGGTTCGGGACATACTGATTTTCGTCGCCAGGTCTGCAAAACTGTGCGCAATATGCAGGCGAACTATTTTGGCACGAATATAATCATTGCGATTTTGCGCATCATATATCAACAACATATCCCCATTGTGCATTCTGCGACGCTTTTCATCATACAGACGCAGTTCAATATCTTTTTCGCCAGAACGCACCATTTCATAGTATTCGGGACGCAAACTCATTGAAAATTTACAGCCCAAGTTTGGCAAAATATGCAGCGCATAAAATTCACGCATATCGTCAAATGGTGTGATTTTTGGGTTTAATAAGTCGTCGGGGGCAACCCATGCAACCGAAATTTCTTCGGGGCGATTTTCGCAGAAATTCAATTCCATATCATCTGGGACGTGAACGATAAAAAAGTGATGTTCTTCGCCCCATGCGCCACGACGTTGCGCACGTTCGGGGGTTGGGTAACGAAAAGCATATGGCACCGGAACTTCAATCGCACTATCTGCCAGCGCCGATGCAGATTCGCCCAGTTCTTCGGTCAGTTCACGCCGCAGCGCAGTCAAAAAATCTTCGCAATCATCCAATCGTCCGCCAATTGGTCCATATCCGTTTTCGCCGTATTTTAATAGCGCAACCTGTCCATCACGCACTGGCAAAATATATGCAGAATAACTGATATCTTTTATCATTTTGTATCCTTTTGTTCACTGCGATATGATTTGCATTCTGAATATATCTCGCCTTTGGCCAATCCAGCCAATGATATACGTGTGGTTGAAACTACGTTTTTCAGATTTGCAACCTCATCCAATGTAAAGTATTGCATATCTGCACACTTGTCCCCTTCGCAATTGCGAATTGTACCGGTGTAATTTGACACCTCGAAAAAGAAATCAAAAGATTCTGTACGACTGGCCAGATTGCTGGTGACATGAACGCATTTGATGTTGTCGGGCGCAATATCAATATCCAGTTCTTCTTTGGCCTCACGTATGGCTGCTGCCATGGCAGTTTCACCCTGTTCAATGTGGCCCGCCGGCAGAACCCACCAACCACCGTCATAGTTAAAGAAACCATCATTGCGGAAGAATAACAAGACTTTGTCGTCTTTTTTTATAATCAGGTTGATTACACCCTTGAACATTGCACGTTCTGCCATTTTGGTTTTCTCCTATCGTTGTTTGGTAACATAATCTGCGATTTGTTTGGCGGTCTGGTGTGGGGTCTGTCCGTCATTGTTTATTATCAAATCTGAATTTACCGGCCTGTGATAATTTTCGTTATACATTTCACGTATGCGCCCAATTTCCCAGTCAGTCAATATACGTGTTCCACGATTGGTCAAACAATTTTCCAAACTGGGCGCCAGTGTAACTGCAATAAAACGTGTGTTCTTATCAATATGTGCCGACCAGCGCCGATACAAATTTTCTGTCATTGGATACGCAAAAATAATTGTTTCGTATTGGCGTTGATTTTTTTGGTCGGCAATAATTCTATCCAATCGGTTCAAACGTTCACCCCAACCGGCCTGCATGGTTAATCCCAATTTCTTTTCTTCGTCATCGGATAACAGGTCGTCAACTTCTATAAAAATTGCGCGTGACAATATTTGCACCAACAGTTTAGATACCGTTGATTTCCCAGAATTTATCGGTCCATTGATATTCAGAATCAACATTATTCACCCCATTGTTTCTTACGCAGCATCAGTTCTGGTTTACCGGCATTCATTTCGGGTGACACAGCAAATCCCAAATTATCAATAAAGGATTGAATCTGTGATTTTATTTGCGCCACATCTACATCGTTTGGGGTGCAATATTCCACTTCTAAAAACAGCCCCAGATCTGCCACAGTTTCAAATTCAATTATGTAGTCGCCGGCACGATATGTTCGTTTCAGATTATCAATTTTTATCAATTCACGCAGTCCCAGCGCATGCATAATTTCGCACATTGTGGACATGTCTGCAACGGTTGTTTCCGCTTCGTCAGAATAAAGCCATGTATCGCCATCAAAATGGTCATTCTTATATGTGATATAATTCACCCCATCTTTTTGACGTGTGCGACAGCATGCATACAGGTGACCATTGCCGTCCGGCTGTAATTCGGGACGTAATGGGTCATAATAGTATGTATCAACCGTTCGTTTATCGCCCATGAATTCAAATTCAGACAACTTACGCAGAACGTCTGCTTCGTCGGCAAAAACCTGAACCAAGATTTCAATCTCTTTCATAAGATGCACCCTTTGCGATATTCTAAACCGCTTTTTCAGAAATATCAATATTTTCCAACGGAATATAATGCCTGTGACACAATTAAGTCTGCCGGTAATTGTGGATGCGCTGGCAAGTCGTGGACCGGCACCCAATGCATATCATCATGGACGCGCAGTTGCATTTCACCGGCGAAGGATTTGGCCACACTGCAATGCCAACATAAAAATTCCGCTTTTACGGGGAATTTACAGAGATTTTTTATTTCGTATGTTGTGGTTCAGCAAATCGATGCATCGCATCATATGCCAACCCTAAACCAACACTGTCCATTTTATTGGAATCCGAAATAACCGCACGTGGAAACATGGATTTGAAAATATTATACACATATGGAATCTGGGTTGAACCACCGGTCAATATTATCAAATCAATATCTGTGTTTCTTATAGATGCCTGGGACAAGCATGCGTTCATCGCCAGTACTATTTTTTCAACATTGTTTTTTATTGCATTAATAAATTCTGATACATGTGTCGTAAATTCTGGACAATCAGATAAAAATTCAAACCGTTGTTTTATGACATCTTGCGATGATAATTGTATTTTCGCCATTTCAATATAATCCAAATTTGTATGCCCCAGATTATTTTGTAATATATCCATCATCCTTGATATTTTGTCTGGTTCTTGAGCACCAATCTGAACGCCACGCATTAAATTCCATACAGATGCCGTATAAACACGGTTCACAGCCGACCATGTCGCCAAATCAATATATGGCGCATTTGGGACAGGCAAAATCTTGTCACCGCTGCGATACATTGAACCCAAGCCATATTCAGGCATAAATTTATCTATGGCGAACGCATGGTCAAAGTCATTACCACCAATGCGCACACCCGTATTTGCAAGAATGTCATCGGTTCTGTCGGGCTTGTTCATCAAATTCGCCCCCAAACGAATTACCGTAAAGTCAGACGTTCCGCCACCAATATCGACAACCAAGGCCAGATGCTCTGATGTCAACTTTCTTTCATGTGCAAATGCGGCAGCAATTGGTTCATACTGGAATGCAACATTTTTAAAACCGACTTTGTGCGCAATATGTTCCAGCTGATTTTGAGCCGCATCGTCACCACTGGAATCATTATCACGAAAATGCACTGGCCGCCCAATAACAACATCTGTGACAGACTGATTGACAGATGTGTCTAGTTTTTCTTTTAGATGCTGGATGAAATATGCGATAATATCTTCAAACTTAGTGTTTTTGCCATATATTTGTGTACTTGTTGACATTATTGGGGTTCCTAGGATACGCTTTAAGCTGCGCATGAACCGACCTTCGGAAAAAGGTTCGCGATATTTGTTATACGCATCATGCCCCATAAAAACACATCTGGTGGATTCGTCAAAAAATAACGCAGATGGAATAGTTGTGCTGCTGTGACCGATTTGAATCATGTGTGGTTCACCGCCATCTGATACAGATACGGCAGAATTTGTCGTTCCGAAATCAATTCCGGCAACATAGTGTAATGAATACATAGAAAAATCCTTGGAGCAGTTGTGACGTATTATAGACCACTTTCTGTTGGGCGCAAGTTTTTTATGCTTCGGGTTCGAACCCCGATTTCGGCACAAAAATAAAACGCCCACAATGGGGCGTTTGATTTTTGTGGCGGAGTATGATTTTATTACGAACCATCGCATACAAATTCCAATTTTACAGGGAATTACAGGGACTTTTTATTTTGTATGTTGCGGTTCTGCAAATCTGCGCATTGCATCGTATGCCAAGCCAAGGCCCACACTGGCCATTTTGTTTGCAGATGACAATTCTGCATTTGGGAAATAAGACTGCATAACACGACTTACATATGGAATTTCGGTCGAACCACCCGTTAAAATAACTAAATACTACATTACTGCGTTTTCCAATATGGAAAATGTTTTATTGTCAACATCTATCTTTGCCATTGTACCATATGGTATCAAAAACATTGGATCCGTATGACCAAAATCAAGATTTGAAACAATTGGTATGTCCAGATTATTTTCTGTTTTTACAACTTGCAAGACCGCATCCGCATACTTATCCAGCTCGTCCACCGACACGTTTGCGGGCCGCCCAATAACGATACCATTAAGACGCTCTAAAACGCCAGTAGCCGCATAGTTTCTCATCCATCTAACGACATAATCAGCAGGAGGCGCTTCTTCACATGTTTCTATAAAAAATATTGCACCATCATACGTATCTAAGGAAGGCCACACTTTCGTTCCTTTTAACATCTCCATTACTTCCAGGCTACCACCAATTAAACGACCCGTAACAGTTCCTTGACCATTGATAAACTTGAAACCCTGCGATTCTTTTATTTGTCTTTTTACACTCTGATTTGCAGGATCTTTCCACGGCAATTCTTCATCTGTCCAACCATTCATATTAGGCTTAATTTCACCTATTTCAAAGGTAGAAAACAGAGTCTTGTATACAGAATCTTTAAAATAATCGAACATGCCCCCATTTTCTGAAAATCCACCACACATAATGCAGGGTCCATAAAAAGGCTGAACACCTGCTGACAAAAACGCATAGTGCAAAACGGTGTTGTCGGAATAACCTAATAGTATTTTTGGGTTATTACGTATTAGATCAAAATCTATATACGGCAACATTCTGATAGAATCGTCACCCCCTATCATGGGAATAATCGCTTTTACATCTTTATTAGTTAACGCCCAATGCAAATCATCAACACGTTTTTTGGGGTTGTAAAAATTTTCTTCCGCGCTTATTAACGTATTTGGCGCTTCAACAACTTTTAAGCCAAACTCTTCTTCCAGCTGTTTCTTGCCTGCCAAATAACGTTCTGGATATACAGAAGCCCCCGCCCATGAAGGAGAGATTACAGCAACAGTATCTCCAGGTTCCAATTTAGTGGGTTTAATTAGATCTGACAACAACATTAGACACCCCTTCATATAGGCTTTAAACTTGATTAGACATCTTTATCAATATTCTCAGTTTAAACTAAAAAAATGGACACTTTCAAGAAAAAATATAAAGCACCCAACTCCCTCAATGTTTAAACTCATATTAACCATCCAAAACTACAGACAAAGTTTTACCAATAAGATACCCGCAATGGATAAAAATCCAGAAACCTTTCGCAAGGCGGTACAAGCGTTGGTTAAACGGGGACACATATCAAAACAAGGCACAACCCGTGGCGTGTTTTACACTTTGCACTAATAACCCATAGCCCGCTGCAAAAACAGCGGGTTAAAATTTGTTTTCAAGTAAAAATAATGGGCATGTTTGCGGTTCGGGTGCAATACACCACAAAGAGTTTGCCATGGCATCGGGCGAGATGTCAGTGGAAGAATTTATCAGTTTCCTGAAACAAAACTTTTTGCTGGCGGAGACGAAGTATTCCCTCGCCCCGCGGATGGCGGGGCTGTGGGGCATTCCTGACGGTTTTGCTGCACTATGTTTGCAAAACCTACTCATTGTCGAACCCAGCAATCATAGATTGCGAACGCTTCGTCCACACTGCGACACCAACTGAAATAAAAAATACCCCATATGGGGCATTTTTTATTTCTGGCGGAGACGAAGTATTCCCTCGCCCCGCGGATGGCTGGGCTGTGGGGCATTCCTAACGGTTTTGCTGCACTATGTTTGCAAAACCTACTCATTGTCGAACCCACGCCACTATCGTGGCTTT
>JAFTTY010000038.1 GCA_017466525.1 Alphaproteobacteria bacterium | reverse complement strand
TCAAATGGTAAAATACGTGTTTATGGGGGTAATTATGATTTCTGGGTTGCCCAGAAACGTGCAGAACAGGAAAATATTTATGCGCAATATGTTGATTCAAACAAGGAAATTGCACGTCTGCAAGGAACATTAAATCGGGCGCAAAATACACGTCAACATCATGTCTTGAAACAGAAAAAAGATAAAGCAAATAGTGCGGCAGGGTCCAGGATAGCGGTCAACGCATTAAAAGGAAAAAGTCAAGAAACCGAGGCAAAAAAGCGTGCAATAATTCAAAAAAAGTTGGATGCACAGTTGGTGTTGCAACAAGATTTATCAATGCAAATGCGTGATGAAAAAATAAAAATTCCAGTACCAAATAAGTCTTTTTATAGCAAGGAATTGGTGCGTGTTTCTGAGGTGTGCTTTGCATACGATAAAAAGAGCGTTTTGAAAGATTTTGATTTTGTTATGTATGGGGCGACACGTGTACGTTTGGCCGGAAAAAATGGGGCAGGAAAATCAACGTTGTTAAAGTTGATTTGTGGGCAATTAATACCACAGTCGGGAACGATTAAAACGTTTGGTAAAATTTCGTATTTGAATCAGGATTTGTCTGTTTTGGATAAAAATAAGACAATTGTTGAAAATATTATGGATGTTGCCGGTGTCCTTAGACACGATGCACATGCAATTGCTGCAAACTTTGGATTTCGTGGGGATTTGTCAAAAAAGGTTGTTGGTGTTTTGTCTGGCGGAGAACTGTTAAAAGCAACCTTGGCAGCGGTCTTGGGTGATGTTGAACAGCCAGATTTATTGATTTTAGATGAGCCGACAAATAATCTTGAAATAAAAAGTATTCAGATTTTAGAAGATGCGCTGAATCAGTATCGGGGTGCAATATTGTTGGTTAGTCATGATGAAATGTTTGCGCGGAATATAAACACAGATACGGTTGTGCAAATTGGGTAAAAAAATACCGCATAATTGTGCGGTATTTTTTGTGTGATTATTGAGGTGCGCGTTCCCCGCCAGGCTGGGTGTTCGGAACGTCGATAAACTTTATCAAATCTTGGATTCTGGAATTTGTGGCCTCTAATATTTTTGCAATGCTGTTTGTTGATGGCCAACGTGGCTGACCGTATTTCGACCAGCGTTTGCTTTTGTTAAACGTTGTTGGGTCAAGACCGCTGTATTTTGCCAGGCCAGAACATGACATTTTGTGTTCTTGTGCAAAGCAGTCTATTGCATACCAGACTTCATTATGTTTCATTTTTTTCTCCTTAGTATTTTGTGAATTTGGTACGCGTTTATTATAAAATAGGCTTTTTTGTTTTATTTTATACCTTTTTTATTCAAAGTAGTGTATAAAAAGGGGATAGGAATCGGAAAAAGTTCGGTTTTTCGGGATTTTTTGACTAAGATGTTCCTTGGTTAAGGTATATATTCTTAGAGAAAATTTTGTGGACGTGGGGGCTTTTTTGCCTATATAGGAAAATAATATTATTTATAACAGTAAAAGGGGGTGTTTATGGCGACAATAAAAACCAAAATTGCGCTGTTGCGTGAATTGTTGGCTTTGAAAGAGGTTATTGATTTTGGACAAATCTATGCCGCCGCAGAAAGAAATGGAATAAAACATTCAAATATGTCCAAATTGATTTCAGATTTGGAAAAGCGATTTAATGCAACGCTATTAATTCGCAGTTCTGCTGGGTGTGTGCCGACAAATATGGCGCGTCAACTGTATACAGAAATTGAAAATATTTCAAATATTGAAAATTCATTGCTGGATAATTTAACAGGTCCCGAAGAATTGACGGGTTATATCTCAATTTGGACCGAAGAAGGATTCGCGGGCAGTGGATTGTTGACCGGGTTGTCTAAATTATATGCAAAACATCCAAAGGTGCGATTGGATATCTTAACGAATCGGCATATGAATATGGCAAGCCCAGATATAACCATTGTGGATGCGCGTTCGCTACAAAAGGTGCCGGGCAAGGTATTGTTTAAATTTAAAACAAAGGCAAAATTTTATGCGTCACCAGAATATTTGGCAAAACATGGTGCACCCAAAGATATGGATGATATGCTGGAAAATTTCGATCTGTGTATTCGACAGCAGTTTTTGGATTTGCCAGAATTTAATTTTATTTTGAAACGTGCCAAGAAGTTAAACACAACGGCAGATTCTGCATCAATAATATATCAATTAACGTGTGATGGTGCGGGAATTGCGTTGATGCCAGAATGGTGTACAAATAAAAATGCCAAATTGATAGAGGTTCCAAATATTGATTTTGACTATGAATATTTATTGACGGGCATTGTTAATCCGTTAAAGGTAAAGAGCCAAAAAATTCATGCATTTTTGGAATTCTTTTATGATTTCTGTAAAGAATATGATATCGCAGTAGAATTGTTTGAATAATTTTTAACGGCAGCCCCAGAACATCTGGGGCTTGAAATTTAAAAAAAATAGTGTAAAATGTACGGCGTGCGCCCTTAGCTCAGCTGGATAGAGCATCAGATTTCTAATCTGCAGGTCACAGGTTCGAATCCTGTAGGGCGTGCCAAGTTTTTTGAAGGAGGGCGATATGAAAAAGTTCTTGGTTGCTTTTTTTTGTGTCTTTTCGGTCGTTTTAAATGGAAGTGCAGAATCTGTTATGGGGGTAGAATGCCAGAATGTCGCGACAGGCGCAGATGGCGATTATTTGTTGAAATGTCCAATGACAACAGATTTGGAAGTTTTTAAAAAGCAAGATGTAAATTCTGTTTTTGCGTCCGTTGCATCACAGGTTAATTTGGTGGATTTGGCAGCAGAGCAGGATGTTATTTATGTAAATGTTATTCCAGATGGTTGTGCGCAAGGGGTGCCAGCGCACAGATTCTTGATACGTGCAGAAATTGGTTATTATGCGTATGAGGCCTGTATATAAGCTGGTTATAATGCCCCTTTGTGGGGCTTTTTTATTAGTCAATCGTTCCTATGATATTAAAAAAAATTGCGTGATATAATTGCAAACAAAAGGAGGAAAAAGTGAAAAAATTTTTAACTTTTGTTTTAGCAATCGTAATTTCGTTTGTCCCAGGTATTATTGGTGGGTTCTTTTCGCCAATGTCACCGGGGGCAAATGAATGGTATAATGGATTGGCGCAATCTGTGTGGACCCCGAATGGTTGGGTGTTTATGGTGGCGTGGTTGATTTTGTATACTTTATTGGGAATATCGTTATTCTTGGTAATGAATAACACAAAAACCAGACAAAATAAATCCAAGGCATATGTGTTGTTTGCTGCACAGATGGGCCTGAATGCATTGTGGTCATATCTATTCTTTGGTTTGCATTTTGTTGGCGGTGCATTATTGACTTTGGTTGCATTAATTGCGGTTTCTATATGGATGTTGGTCGCGTTTAAGTCAATCAGTCGCGCTGCGTCATATTTAGTGTGGCCATATATTGCGTGGTTGTTATTTGCATTATATTTGAACGGGACAATATTATTGTTGAATTAAAAAATCCCCCAAATTGGGGGATTAAATTTTTAATATTTTTACGCCAGGGTCGCCAATGTTTAAGTATTTTAATCCTAATTCTTCGACATAATCCGGACTATAATTTTGTATTAGTTCAATGTGGCGATTTAAATTATCAAGTGTTTTTTGTTCGGTTATCAATTGTTCTTGTTCTTGGCCAAGATGCCATATGTTATAGGCAAACTTTTGTATGGTTACATCCCCAAAAAACATGCGAATAAACATAAAGCCAGCAAATAATGCAAATAAAATGCCCAATTTACCACGAACCCCAGTGGACCAGGCGCGTGATAAAAAGCCAAATAAATTTTTGATTTTTTCCTTCATAGATGGCATTATATCACAAATGTTTGATAATAATAACCAAATTTTTGTTGCACCACTTGCAGGGATAACAGATCGTCCGTTTCGACGTATTATTCGTGATTTTTCACCAAATGCGCCGTTGGTGACAGAAATGATTTCGTGTCATTCGCTGGTTGGGGCGCATAAAAATTGTTTGCGTAATTTTGATAATTATTCGAACGAGGGGGCGGTCGGCGCCCAGATTTTTGGCGCAGATGTCAATCTGATGGCGGATGCTGCGCGTATATTGCAAGATCAGGGTGCAAAATGGATTGATATTAATATGGGGTGTCCTGTGCCAAAGGTTGCAACACGCGCCGGTGCCGGCGCGCATTTGATGCGTGATCATGGGCTGGCAGAAAAAATTATGCGGTCTGTTGTTCGGGCAGTACAGATACCTGTTTCAATAAAAACACGTTTGGGTTGGGATGCGGAACATATGGATTGGCGTGAACTGATAAATATTGCAGCGGATTGTGGCGTGTCTTTTGCGGCGCTGCATGGGCGTACGCGCGCACAGTTGTATTTGGGGAACGCGGTTTTGCCAAATGTATCAGATGCACCAATCCCAATTATTGCAAATGGTGATATTAGAACCGCAGATGATGTATCACGTGTGCAGGCGTTGGGGTATCGCGGTGCGATGATTGGGCGTGGAATTCTGGGACGACCGTGGTTGCTGTCAGAATTATATGGTGGTGGGGTGCCGGAAAATATTGGGCATGTCGTTTTAAAACATTTGGATTATGCGTTGGAATATTATGGTGAAAAAACAGCTGTCCCGATGTTTAGAAAGCATGCTGCATGGTATAGTGCAGGAATGCCGAATTCTTCGGATTTTCGTATAAAAGTTAATAGAATTGATAGTGCTGATGCCTTAAAGGTTGCAATTCGTGAATTTTGGGGTATTATTTAG
Organism: Alphaproteobacteria bacterium; assembly: GCA_017466525.1. GTDB lineage: Bacteria > Pseudomonadota > Alphaproteobacteria > Rs-D84 > Rs-D84 > Enterousia. The sequence continues at coordinate 59,749 of JAFTTY010000038.1, read as the reverse complement.
CGTGAAAATAGTTTTAGGGGATTGTGAAAAATGACAGAAAATATTGAAAATAAAGAAGTTGTAGAAACACCTGTTGAATTGACCGCGGGTGAAATGTTGCGTAATGCACGTACAACAGGACGTCGTAAGCGTGAAATTCCAACAATTTCAAAACAACTGTGTATTCGTGAAGAATTTTTAGAAGCCTTGGAAACAGGGAATTATTCTGTTATTCCAGAGTCTGTGTATATTTTGGGTTTTGCGCGTAATTATGCATTGGAATTAGGGTTAAATCCAGATGAAATCGTCGCAAAAATTAAGAAAGAAATGGGATTGAATTCTGATTGTGCGGTGGTTGATGACGAAGATGCAAGTATTTGTGCAATGCCCAGTATAAAAGAAGAAAGTTGGGGCAAGGTTGCATTTGTTAAGGTGTACCAATTCATCTATCAGAATTGGATTTGGTTTGTTGGTGCAATTGTTGCGATTGCATTAATAATTGGGGCTGTAATTATGTTGCAGCCATCTGAAAAAACGGAAACAAGTGTTGATTCTGCGACGCAGGTCGTTGAAAAAGTTGTAGATGAACCCGAATATAATATTGCGGTACGTGAACGTTTCGGTACAGATAATCGTGATGAAGCACGTATAATATTGCAGGCGAATCAAAAAACGGGAGAGGCCGGAACGTGGGTTGAAATCAAGGACGCGCGTGGTCGTACAGAACTTAGCCGCGTGTTGATGCCTGGTGATGTGTATTATGTTCCAAATAGCGGGGAATACAAGGCAACAATCGGTAATGCTGGTGGAATTGATGTGTGGGTCGACAGAAAATTGGCGCCACAAATTGGGCCAGAATATACCAAGAAATCTGGTGTGTTGTTGACGCCAGAAAGTTTGATGAAATCTAAAAATTAAAATAAATATAAAGGGCGAAAGGAATATTCGCCCTTTGTCTTGAAATTTTCAATATTTAGTCTATATTTATGTGTGCTATGGCTGGTGTAATTAAAATTCGTGGTGCACGCGAAAATAATCTTAAAAATATTGATTTAGACATACCAAAAAATAAATTGGTGGTCTTTACTGGCGTATCTGGGTCTGGGAAATCGTCGTTGGCATTTAATACCATTTATGCCGAAGGACAGCGCAGGTATGTGGAATCGTTGTCCAGTTATGCGCGTCAATTCTTGGATATGCAGAAAAAGCCAGATGTTGATTTAATCGAAGGCTTGGCACCGGCAATTTCAATTGAACAAAAGACAACGTCGAAAAATCCACGATCAACTGTTGGTACGGTGACAGAAATTTATGATTATTTACGTTTGTTGTGGGCGCGAATTGGTGTGCCATATTCGCCTGTGACGGGAAAACCGATTAAGTCACAAACGGTTGCAGAAATGGTCGACTGGACAATGAAAATTCCGTCTGGGACGAAAATTTTTATACTTGCCCCATTGGTGCGTGAACGCAAGGGTGAATATCGTAAAGAATTGGCGTTCTTGGTAAAACAGGGTTATCAGCGTGCAATTATAGATGGGGAAATTGTTGATTTGTCGGCGGTGCCACCGTTGGATAAAAATAAAAAACATACAATTTTGGTTGTTGTGGACAGATTGCAAATGCCACCGACAGAATCTGATACAGAAGATTTTAAATCGCGTCTTTATTCGTCATTCGAAGGTTCGTTGCGTTTGGTGCCGGGTTCGGTATTGGTGCGTCGTTTGGATACGAATGAAGATACGCTTTATTCGCAAAGTTATGCGTGTCCGGTTAGTGGTTTTACAGTGCCAAAGATTGAACCGCGTTTGTTTTCATTCAATGCGCCGATGGGTGCGTGTCAAAATTGTGATGGATTGGGCGTGCAATTAAATATGTCGCCTGATTTGGTTGTGCCGGATCCGTCAAAATCGATTCTGGGTGGTGCAATTGCGCCGTGGTCGCGTGGCGGCATGCTTAGTCAATTTGAACATCTGTTGGATGCGTTGCATAAAAAGTTTAAAATCCCGTTATCAAAACCATGGCATACATTGACCCAGGAACAGAAAGACTTAATTTTGTACGGTAGCGGTGACGAGGCAATAAAAATAAATTGGAATGGATTTGTTTATGAAAAGCCGTATGAGGGCGTAATTCCAAATATTGAACGTCGATGGCGCGAATCGGAATCAGAGGCAATGCGTACAGAATTGGCAAAATATCAGTCTGAAAAGCCGTGCCCAGTTTGCCATGGCAAGCGATTGAATATTCATGCGTTGTGTGTGCGTATAAATGATGCGGATATTATGGATGTTTGTGATATGTCGGTTGATGATTGTCTGCAATGGTTCCGTGATTTGCCAAATCATTTGTCGCAAAAAGATAACGAAATTGCGCGTATCGTTTTACGTGAGATTACAGATAGATTGTATTTCTTGCAGAATGTTGGTTTGGGGTATTTAACATTGTCGCGCATGGCGGGCACTTTGTCAGGGGGCGAAGCGCAACGTATTCGTTTGGCGTCCCAAATTGGCAGCGGATTATCTGGTGTTCTATATGTCTTGGATGAACCGTCGATTGGGTTGCATCAAAGTGATAATGATAAACTGTTGGAAACCTTAAAAATGCTGCGTGACAAGGATAATACCGTTATCGTTGTTGAACATGATGAAGACGCAATGAGAGAGGCGGATTATCTGGTCGATATTGGGCGCGGGGCGGGTATCAATGGTGGAAATGTTATTGCGCATGGAACACCACAACAGGTTATAAAAAATAAAGATTCAATTACGGGACAATATCTGTCGGGTGTGCGTCATATTCCTGTGCCGAAAAAACGCCGTTCTGGTAATGGTAAGTCTATTGTTGTTGCGGGGGCGCGTGAAAATAACTTAAAGAATGTGACAGTAGAATTCCCGTTGGGTAAATTTGTGGCATTAACTGGTGTTTCCGGGTCTGGGAAATCAACGTTGTTATTAAATACGTTGTATCCGGCACTGATGCGCGCGCTGTATAATTCAAAATTGGAAACAGGTGCGCATGATATTATTCGTGGCATGGAAAATGTGGACAAGGTTGTTGATATTGACCAGTCGCCAATTGGGCGCACACCACGCAGTAATCCGGCAACTTATACGGGTGTTTTTGGCGATATTCGTGATTTCTTTGCAGGATTGCCAGAGGCAAAGGCACGTGGTTATACGTCGGGACGTTTTTCGTTTAATGTAAAGGGCGGTCGGTGTGAAGCGTGCCAAGGTGATGGTCAGATAAAAATAGAAATGAATTTCTTGGCAGATGTGTATGTCGAATGTGACTGCTGTCGTGGAACGCGTTATAACGAAGAAACGTTGGCGGTAAAGTACAAGGGAAAATCAATCGCAGATGTCTTGAATATGACCGTTGAAGAAGCGTACAGATTCTTTATCAATGTGCCAAAAATTGCCCGTAAATTGGAATTGTTAAAACGTGTGGGGTTGGATTACATAAAACTGGGGCAGAGTTCGCTGGACTTGTCAGGTGGCGAAGCACAACGTATAAAATTATCTAAGGAATTATCAGCGCGCAGTACGGGGGAAACAATTTATATCTTGGATGAACCGACCACTGGTTTGCATTTTGAGGATATTAAAATGCTGTTGTCCGTTTTGCATGAATTGGTAGAGCAGGGCAATACTGTAATTGTTATTGAGCATAATTTAGAGGTTATTAAAACAGCGGATTGGATTATCGACCTGGGGCCAACGGGCGGTGCTGCGGGTGGTCTGGTTATTGCGACCGGTACCCCAGAAGATGTGGCGCGTGTCCCAGAATCGCAAACAGGAAAATATTTACAAAAGTATCTGGACAAAACAACAAAAGACAATAAAATAAAGAAGAGTAAAAAGGAGTAGAAATGTTTGGCTTTGGTAAAAAGAAAGAAAAAAAAGTTATTGCAGACAATGTGACAGAGGCTGATGTTAAGGCGGCAGAGAAAGATTTGGGTATGGATAAGATGCCCAGTGGCATGAAAGAAACGGCCCAGCGCATGATGTCTGGTCAATTTGATATGAATGATATGTTGGCACAGTTAAAACAAATTAAAAAGATGAGCAATTTTAGCGGTCTGTTAAAAATGGTGCCGGGGATGAGTGGCGCGGTATCTGCAATGAAAGAAAAAATCAAAGATGGCAGTGTTGATGCCCAGATTAAGATACTGGAAGCCATGACGCCGGCAGAACGCGCAGAACCAGAAAAGGTTTTTGCAAACGCCAAAGCGCGTATTGCTGAAACAGCGGGTTGTACTGTGCGTGACGTTGAACATATTATTAAGCAATACACAAAAATGAAACAGCAGATGGCCATGATTCAGCGTATGGGCGGAATGGAGGCTGTTATGCAAAAAATGCAACAGGGTGGCTTCCCAGGTGCGAAATAATTTAAATGACAAGATATGAAAATAACAAATAAAAAAATTGCCAGTAAAAAATCTTCTGTCGCATGGCTGCAACGCCAGGCGGCAGATCCATATGTTGCGCGTGCCCAGAAAGAAGGCTATCGTGCGCGTGCCGCATATAAACTGATTGAGATGAATGAAAAGTTTAAGTTTCTTCGTAATGGTCAGATTGTTGTTGATTTGGGGGCGGCGCCGGGGTCATGGTCGCAATATATTGCGCGTATGTACCCGAAATCAAAGATTTTTGCGATGGATTTGCTGGAAATATCACCAATCGTTGGCGTTGAAACATATCAAGGTGATTTTACATCGGATGATGCGTTGCGCTGGTTGGAAGAAAAGTTGGGTTTGGCACCAGATGAAATGGGCAATGGTACCGCAGATGTAATTGTTTCTGATATGGCACCAAATACCGTTGGACATAAAAAGACAGATCATATTCGTCAAATGGTGTTGTTGGAATATGCGTTCGATTTTGCGTTGCGCGCATTAAAGCCGGGCGGAACATTCGTTTGCAAATCGTTTACCGGCGGTACGACCCAGGATTTGTTGAAACAAATCAAAGAAAAATTTGACGTCGTTCATCATATAAAGCCACCATCATCGCGCAAGGATAGTGTTGAAATGTTCATCGTTGCGATGGGATTTCGTGGATAAACAAAAACCGCCGAAACGGCGGTTTTTTATTTTAAACTTTCGGCGGCGGTGCGCGCCAATGTGTCGACCCGTTCGTTCATTTCGTCGCCATTATGACCGCGTACCCAAAACCAATGTATTTTTTTCGCAGATGCCAATTCATCAAGTTGTTGCCACAGGTCTTGATTCTTTACCGGTTTTTTTGTTGATGTACGCCAGTTGTTTTTCTTCCATTGTTTTAGCCAAGATTGCATGCCGTTTTTGACGTACTGGCTGTCTGTGTGTATTTCCAGTTCGTCGTGTTTGCGTGCGGCGGTTAATGCACGGATTACCGCCATTAATTCCATGCGATTGTTGGTTGTGTCGCGTTCGCCACCACTGCGTTCTGCGGTGTTTTTGCCGTCTGTTGCAACAAAGCCCCATCCCCCCGGTCCGGGGTTGCCAAGACAACTGCCATCTGTCCAAATTTTTAACATTTTATATGTGTCCTTTTTATGATATAATATCACACATGACATATAATTCCAAAGATTTAAAAGAAATGGCAAATGCTGTGCGCGCATGGGCGTTGCATGCGGTGCGTGTTGCGCGCAGTGGGCATGTCGGCATTGTCTTGGGGGCGGCAGATGTTGTGACGGCTGTCTTTGCAAATTTTTTGCGTCGTGGTCGTGACCGATTCGTAATGTCTGTTGGGCATGGCAGTGCGTTGTTATATTCTGTGTTAAAATTATCTGGGTATAACATTGGCGATTTAAATGCTTATCGTAAAATTGATGGTTTGCCTGGGCATCCTGAATATGGAATTGATGGCGTTGATGCGACCACGGGGCCGTTGGGACAGGGGGTTGGAAATGCTGTTGGTATGGCAATGGCGGAAAAAATAAACAAGACCGATTCGCGTGTTTATTGTTTATGTTCTGATGGCGATTTAATGGAAGGCGTCGCCCAAGAATCAATCGCGTTTGCAGGTCGGTATAAGTTAAATAATCTGATTTTGTTGTGGGATGATAATGGGGTCAGTATCGATGGTGCTGCGTTGACGGATGTTGATGTGCCTGGGCGTATGGTGGCGGCGGGTTGGCGTGTAATAACGGTAAATGGTGATGATTTTGTACAAATTAATCGTGCGTTGAACCGGGCGCAAAAATCAGATAGCCCTGTCTTTATTCAATGTAAAACGGAAATTGGTCGCGGGTCCAGTCGTGCTGGATCGCACAAGGCACATGGTTTTTCGTTGTCAGATGCAGAATTAATGGAATTGATTCAGCGTTATTTGTCACCAACGGGTGACATGTTGTGGGAGAAATTGGCGCTTGGGCATGTTGAACCTGTTGTGCGCAAATTTGATGTTGTGATTCCAAATATTGTAATGCCAGAGGTTGGAAAGTCTATGTCGACACGTGAATTGTCTGGACTTTGTTTAGAAGAACTTTTTAAGGCGGGTGTTCGTGTTATTGGTGGCAGTGCAGATTTAGGTGGCAGTACGAATGTAAAAAGTGGTGCCACGCATGATATAACGTCGGATGATTTTGCTGGTAATTATATAAACTATGGCGTGCGTGAACATGCGATGGGCGCGATTATGAATGGTATGGCGTTGTCTGGGTTGCGTGTTTTTGGTTCGACGTTTTTGGTGTTTAGTGACTATCTGCGCCCCAGTATTCGCCTTGCGGCCTTGTCCGGGCTGCCGGTTGTTTATGTTTTGACGCATGATAGTGTTGCGGTCGGTGAAGATGGACCAACGCATCAGCCAATTGAACAGTTGCCGTCGTTGCGATTGGTACCAAATTTAAATGTTTTTCGCCCTTGTAATGGGGTAGAGGTTATGTACGCATGGCGACGTGCATTAACAGAAAAAGCGCGTCCGACATGTATTGTTTTGTCGCGTCAATTGATTGGTTTGGTTGCAACGCCGTTGGGTGCTGATTTGTCGCGCGGTGCATATGTGGTGCGGTCTGCGTCAAAGTCGCGCGTGTCTGTGACATTGTTGGCAACGGGAAGTGAGGTTCCGTTGGCGGTTGCTGTTGCAGAAAAACTGGGCGATGCGGTTCAGGTGGTGTCTGTGCTATCTGTTGCAGATTTTCGTATGCAAGATTTGCAATATAAACAACAGATGTTGCGTGGTTTTGTCGTTGCGATAGAGGCGGCGGCATCTGCACCATGGTTTGAATTTGCCGATGCAGTTGTTGGAATTGACAGGTTTGGTGTGTCTGGTTCAGGCGACGCGGTCTATGCGCGGATGGGTTTTGATGTAGACGCAATCGTTGCAGATATAAAAAGCAAAATTAAATAGTATGATTTGGTTCAATCGTTTTTTGTTTTGTGTGTTGATGGTGTTTGTGCCTGTCTGTGTATGTGGCGTTGAATCAAAAGAACAAACAATAAAAGAAGAACTAAAAAATGCAATTACATGGCGTCAGGTTGATTTTGCATTGGGGTATTATGGTGACAATATTCCGTCGTTTATTATTACCCAGGATTTTGAACGTAGATTAAATTCTGATTGGGGAAATGAAGAGCAGGTAAAGATTTTGCAGACGTTGTTACAAACGGGTAAAGTCGATTTTTCGCGTAGTGAGTGGGATCATTGGTTGGCGGGTTGGTACAGTACATTGTGTGCAGCGCAAAACCCTGAAAATACAGGACATCCTGTTTATGAGGCAAAGCGAAAATTCGTTAAACTTTGTTTGATAGATTTAGAGTGTGGTATAGAATATAATTCCCGTGGGGCTTTCCGATATTTATTTGAAATAGAAGCAATAAAAAAGAAGTATCAGGATTTTTATATATGTCTTTTTTCGCAGCTGGCACAAAGTAAAAAAAGCAAAGCAGAAAAAATAGAGTTGTTGGATTATGCGATAGAACAGGCAAATGAATTTGATAATGTTTTGTTTGGAGAAGTTGGTAAGTTGTTAAAAGAGGAAATAGAAAAGGTTGAAGATGGCGACTGATTATGTTTTTACTTTGTCGTCGGGTGAAGAAATTCCGGTTATAATTACAACGCGACGTGGTTTGCGAAATATTACATTGCGTCCCAAGATGACTCCCAGACGTGAAATTCATATATCAAAACCATGGTTGGTTTCAACGGCGTATGCGTTAAAGTTCTTGGAATCAAAACAAAAATGGCTTGAATGTACATTTCAAAAATGTCCGGCAAAAATAAAGTTAAAACCGGGTGATGTTATTGAATTTTTAGGTCGGCAGATAGTATTGCGTCACGATGCGTCTGTTCGGTCAAACAAGTATTCTGAAAATGGCGAAGCGTTGATAATCGGTGGTGATATTTCGATGTTTGAACGGCGTGTGCGCGACTTTATTAAGGCAGAATTTTTGTGTCAGGTTAAACAGATGATACGTAATACGCCACGTGAATTTTGGCCGGCACGTATCGCAATTCGTGACACCACCAGTCGCTGGGGCAGTTGTTCGACATCTGGAACCATGTCTTTTTCATGGCGATTGGCGTTTGCGCCGTTGGATGTTATGCGTTATGTTGTTATGCATGAATTGGCGCATAAAAAACATATGGATCATTCGCCAGAATTTTGGGCGCAGGTTCGTGATTTGTATGGTTTTGGGGTGGAACGTGCAAAACGCTGGTTGTCGCAACATGGTGGTGAACTGCATCGGTGGTTTTAATTTTAAGAATAGGTACCTGTGGCAATTATGGGGGCTGTTTGGTATATTGTGTTATGTAATCAGACGAAAATAATGCTGATTACATTCGACAGGAATGCGGCGGTTTGTGGAATGCGTTAATAAGAATGCTTTTCTTTCTGCGTTTGCAAATTGATTTCGCATTCCTGTTTCTTTATTGTTTTTGCTTGAAAAAAAATATTTTTGTCCTATTATTAATGGGATGAAAAATAAAATGTTTATTTTTGCCGAATTGCATCACGCCCACGTGGGCGAATATTAGCGTATTGTCTTTTTGTATGATATAATGTGTGCACGATGTGCATAAAGTTTTTCCATAAATAAAATAGGGAATTAAAAATGGATTTAAAACCAACAAAACCGTTATCGGGTTTTATAGAATTATTACCGGCACAACAACGTTGCTTTGACTTTTGCGCGGCGCGTATGTTGAATGTGTTAAAAACGTCTGGCTTTAATCAGTTGGACTTGCCTGCTATTGAACGGGCCGAGGTTTTGACAGATAAAGATAACTGGGATGAAATCGAAACGCAAATGTTCTTGTTTCAAAAGGGCGATACCAAAATGGGGCTGCGATATGATGGGACGGTCGGATTGTCGCGTTATGTTGCAGGGCATCTGAATGATTTGGTGTTTCCATTTCGTGCAAGTCAATTTTCAAAACGCTATCGCGGGGAACGTGCGCAACGTGGTCGCTATCGTGAATTTTATCAGATGGATATGGATATAATGGGTGTAAATTAGTTAAGTACGAATTACGATGAAGAAATTATTTCTGTGATTCAACGTGCGTTAAATTCTGTGTCTGAATTTATTGGCGATAATGCGGTTCGTGTCGGTTCGCGCCCATTCTGGGATGCGTTGTTTGATTATTTGGAAATGACAGACGGGCAGAAAAAAGATGTGTTCGTTTTAATCGATAAAAAAGATAAAATGGGCGATGATGACTTTGCCGAAGGTCTGTCTGATACATTGAATGATGTCAGCAAAGAAAATCAAATTAAGTCTGTGTTTACAAATGGGTATTCTGATTTCTTAAACAAATCTGACAAGTTGGATTTGGCGGTCGCGGAACTGAATGATTTTATGAAAACGTTAGAATTGTTCGGGGTAAAAAATGCAGAAATAGACCTGTCGATTACGCGTGGTTTGGCATATTACACTGGGTTGGTGTTTGAGTTTAAGTTGTTGCGTTATCCAGAACTGGGGACGGCGGCCGGTGGTGGTCGTTATGCAGACTTGGCCGGAAAATTTAGCAAGACCAAAATTATTGGTGTTGGTGCGGCGATTGGTTTTTCGCGCATCTTTGTGGCATTAATGGAATCTGGGGCGATTGATTTGTCGCAATTTGAATCGCCGGTTGATGTTGCGGTGCTGTGTATGGGTGATGAAAATTTATCGTATGCGATGTTTGTTTTGAATGCGTTTCGTGATGCGAATGTTGCGTCAGTTGCGTATTTAGACGCGAATAAAAAGTTCAAAAATCAAATTGAATACGCTGATAAAATAAAAACTAAATACAGTGCAATAATTGGCGAAACCGAGAAAGAAAATCAAGTTGTGGCATTGAAGGATATGACGTCTGGTAATCAGGTTGTTGTGCCGATTAAAGATGCAATAAAATTAGTGTTGGGGGCATAATAAAAATGATTATCGAACAGAAATTAAAAGATATTCAAAGTCGCGCAGCAGAGGTTGAAGCGCAAATGAATTCTGGGACTGCAACAGGTGATGAATTGACCAAGTTGTCCAAAGAATATTCGCGCCTGAACGAAATTCTGCCGTTGATTAATGAATACTTTCAAACTGTGGCCGGTATTAATGATGCCCAAGAAATGCTAAATGATGCGGAGTTGCGTGAAATTGCGAACGAGCAGTTGCATGAACTGAATCATAAATTGCCGGAAATTGAAAAGAATTTGCAAATCGCGTTATTGCCACGTGATGATGCGGATGATAACAGTGTTATTATGGAAATTCGTGCCGGTGTTGGCGGTGAAGAATCCGCGTTGTTTGCGGGTGATTTGTATAATCAATATAAATCCTATGCGTTGCGTCAGGGGTGGAAGGTAGAAGTTATAGAAGAAAACGCGACGTCGCTGCGTGGGTACAAGGAAATTGTATTCAAAATTGATGGGGCAGGTGCCTATGGTCGTATGAAGTTTGAATCAGGTATTCATCGTGTTCAGCGCGTCCCAGAGACCGAGGCTGGCGGACGTATTCATACCAGTGCGGCATCTGTCGCCGTTATGCCAGAGGCAAAAGAAATAGACGTAGTTATCGAAGATAAGGATATTCGTATCGATATTTTCCGTGCGTCTGGTGCCGGTGGTCAGCACGTTAATAAAACAGACAGTGCGATACGTATTACTCACTTTCCGTCGGGGATTGTTGTGACGTGTCAGAATGAGCGTTCGCAGCTGCAAAATAAAATTGCGGCCATGTCCGTATTGCGTTCTAAATTATACGAAAAACAGCGTGAAGAACAGATGAACGCCAGTAACGCGTCACGTAAATCTATGGTTGGGTCTGGTGACCGCAGTGAAAAAATACGCACATATAATTTCCCAGAACAACGTGTAACAGATCATCGTATCAAATTAACCCTGTACAAGTTGGATGATATTTTGGCTGGTGGCGCTGGGTTGGATGAAATGATTGATGCGCTGATTGCGGCGGATCAGTTAGAACAACTGGCAAATATGGAGTAGGCTTGTGCGTCGCAAGGCAACAATCAAGGCGGTTTATACTCTGTGTGAAAAGGTGTTGGATGGAAAGTCCCCCGTTGAGTATACCGAGTATGATAAGCGGTTGCGATATCAGCGCAGCACCTTGCGTAATTGTTGGCAGTCGTATGAGAGTTTTGAAAGATATCAGTCAGACGTTCAATCGTGGATTGTAGAATTTGAGCAAAAGGGTGGATTTGACAAGATTATCGCGGATACCTGGCGGTGGGTGTTGGGTGTGAATAAAAAATTGCCTGTTAAAATCCAAAAACAACGTTAAAAATCCCCCGCATGGGGGATTTTTTGTTGGTTTAAAATATATATTTGATATTTAACCCGCCAATCCAGCCATCGCGTGGGCCTTCGTGTCGTCCGATATTGCCAGATATATTCAGGTTGTATACGGATTTTTCGATGGTTATGCTGTATTCGAAAAAGTTTGTTTCGTTTAATTCTGGTGCTTTTATGTTATTTACGACCATGTCGCCACCGTTTGCAAAAAACACAACGTATTTGGCGTTTAGTGATCCGTACCAGTCGGCGCCGATATGACGTATCAGACGCAGGCCAGGCGTCAGTTCGAACATGCTGAATGCGTCATTGTCGATTATTGCGCCAGATGCAGATGTGTAATCTTCGGATTGTATCCAGGTGTATCCGGCATGCAGTTCTGGACGCAGGGCGGTCTGGCTGTCCAGTATTATGTCGTATTTTGCGTTGATTGCGCCACCAACCCAGAAATTAGAATAGTCGTCTGTGCCAAATAGTGTGTCGGCAGAATTGCTGAATGCGCCGCCGTTGATTGTGGTTGAAATGCTGAATCTGTCCCAGTCAAATCCGTTATAGACGCCAAAATACCCGCCGTGGCTGTTGATTTTGATATTGTTGTTTTCGTGGTCGCCACCGGCATAGCCAACATAAATTCCCCATTCTGAGATGCCGTTGCCCATTTTTGCGCGACCGCCAGCCAGACCCATCGTAAATGTATTGAAGTCTGATTCCAGGTTTTCGAAATTGTTAAAATTTATGTCGTCGCCCAGATGCTGCCAATTGAACCAAATGCTGTTTAGTGCGGCGTCTGCGTTGATTGTGTCGCCGCCATTTCGACCGGCGCGACTGTCGTCATTATATTCGCCGTAAATTGACATTGTGCCGTACATTGGCGCGCGACCATATTGGTCGGATGTGTTTTTGGAAATTGTTGGTGCGCCAGATGTGTATTGTCTGTGTGGTAATGCCAATGATATTGAACCGTCAAATGATTGTATGGCGGTGCTGGTGATTGAGTGTTGTAATGCTGCAATATTGTGGGCGGTTATTGAATTTGCATATGTGTGTGGTGCAAATGCGTGTGCAGTACCGCAAAGCAATAATGCAGACGGCAAAATTGCGAATTTATATGTTTTCATGTAATTTCCTCTCTCAGATATTATGTGATGATTATAACATAAAAACGATGTTATTAAAAATAAATAAAAATACCCCGATGGTTCGGGGTTGGTCTATCGAATAATACCGCCATTTATGTGAATTTGTTGCCCGTTTATATAGGCGGCGCGTTCTGATGCCAGAAATGCTGCTAAATATGCGACTTCTTCTGGTTTGCCAAAGCGGCGCATTGGGTTGATGTCGCGTAATTCTTTGCGACGTTGGGCAGGAATTGTGTGGGCCGCTTCTGTGTCGATGATGCCGGGTGCAATGCAGTTTGCGGTAATGCCACGGCGGCCGTATTCGGCGGCAATTGCCTTTGTAAATGCTGCCATTCCGCCTTTGCTGCCGGCGTATGCGGACATTGCTGCGTCGCCCATTGCGCCGGCGATGGATGTCATGCTGATTATGCGACCGTATTTATTGCGTAGCATATGGGGCAGGGCAAGTCTGCTTAAATTGTAAGGTACGATCATGTTAAGGTGTATCATGTTTTGTAAAAATACAGGGTCTGATTTCAAGAACATGCGGCTGTCAACGCGTCCAGCGTTGTTGATTAGTACGTCGATGCGATTAAAGTTCTTTTGTGTTTCTTGTATCAGTGTTTCTTCTGCTTCGATTGCGGTCAGGTCTAGTGGAATGCATAGTGGTTCCAGGCCTTTTTTTGGGTCTGTGTGTAATGCGTCGCATATTGCAAATAATTTTTCGTGGTTGCGTCCTGTTAGGACTGTTTGTGCGCCCAGATCATAGAATTCTGATGCGATGGCGCGCCCGATGCCGCCAGTGGCGCCGGTAATGATAACAACTTTGTCTTTTAATCCGTAGTCTAGCATTGTACAAAATCCTTTTTTGGAAATTATAGTGTCGATTTTTATGTTTGTCCAGTTTTTTTATTGTTTATGGTCTGATTTTTGTTATTATTAGTGTCGTTATGAGTGATTTAAACGAAGAATACGAAGATTTTATTGATAGGCCGATTGTTATGGTTGGCTTGATGGGGGCAGGTAAGACCAGTGTTGGTCGTGCGTTGGCGCGCCGCTTGGGGATACCCTTTGTTGACTCTGATAAAGAAATAGAAGCGGCGGCAGGCTGTAGTGTTGTCGACATTTTTTCAATGTATGGCGAAGAAGAATTTCGACGTGTAGAGCAGCGTGTGATTGAACGCTTGCTGGATACACCGCCTGCGTTAAAAGTGATTTCAACGGGCGAGGGGGCCTTTATAACCCCTGCGGTTCGAGAAATGGTTTTGGCGCGTGCCTTGTCTGTTTGGTTGCGTGCGGATTTGGATTTGCTGGTAAAACGGACAAATTCGCGCGATACACGCCCACAGTTGCTGAATGCGGATAGTCGTAAGATTTTGGGTCAGTTGATAAACGAAAGATATGAAACGTATGCGTTGGCAGATATAACGGTGCAGACGCGCGATGAAAATTTGCGAAAAACCTTGGCCAAGGTTTTAAATGCAATAGAAGATTATTCTAACAATAAAGAAAAGGAGTAAAAAATGGCAAAAAAAGCTGGTTTGTTAAAAGAGTTTAGTACGTTTGTTCAGCGCGGTAATGCAATCGATATGGCTGTCGGTATTATCGTTGGTAGTGTGATGACTAGCGTTGTGAATTCGTTGGTAAAAGATGTTATTATGCCACCGATTGGATTGTTGATTGGTGGTGTTGATTTTTCTCAGTGGTTCTTTGTCTTGGGCGGCGGTGAAGCAGGCGCGACATACGAAACGATTGCCCAGGCCCAGGCGGCAGGCGCAACAACGTTGAATTTGGGGCTGTTCTTGAATTCGATTGTTAGTTTCTTTATAACGATGTTTGCGATATTCTTGTTTGTTCGTACGATGAACAAGATGCGCGACAAAAAGCCTGCGAATACGCATGCGTGTCCGTACTGTACATCAAATATCAGTAATTCTGCGACAAAATGTCCGTTTTGTTGTTCTGATGTAGAACCGGTTGAAACAGGGGCAATTCAAGAAAGCGATTTGAAAAAAGGCATTAAGGAAGTGACTAAATTTGCGTCTGGTGTTGCTGATGGCGCGCTGGGGCAAATAAAAAAGATTCAGAAAATAAAAAAAGTGACAAAGCATTAATGTGTTTTTAGTTTTTGAATTTTGTAAAAGCAGGGCGAAAAAGTCCTGTTTTTTTTGTCGGGTAAAGGCGAACACAAAAGGCGCATAATGTATATTATGTATAGTTTAGTCTTGCTGACGCAATCCAAAACGTATGCATAATATGCTGTTCTTGCTTGTTTGTGCTGGGTTTTTTAGTCTTGCTGACGCAATCCAAAACGTATACATAATATGCAGTTCTTGCTTGTTTAGCCTTGCTGACGCAATCCAAAACATATACATAATATGCAGTTCTTGCTTGTTTAGCCTTACCGATGCAATTGTATTGATGTGTGGGTTTTATGTGTTGCTGTGATTAGAGGTTTGTTTTGGTTGGTGTTTGTGTGAGTTTTTTTTTGTGGTTAAATGTCATTTGTGTGATGTTTTTTATGTCTGGATATATTTTTAATATATTTGTCAAAACAGATAGAAAAAATGTTTTATTAAAGTTGTTTTTCAATAATTTGTTGAGATGTTTGTTGTGGTGGTAAAAAAAAGTAAAAAATGCCCTATTTTGGCCGTCAAAAATGCAAAAAATGCCGGATTTCTGCGGTTTTCGGGGTGTTTTTACATAAAAATGGTGTGGTGGGGCGGAGTATGATGTTAATAAATTGGTTTTATTTTGTAGAGTTGTGTTTTGTTTTTGCTTTATATATTATGGTGGTGTTTGCGTGATGGTTGATTTTTGTGTATTAATGCAGTATTATGTTAGTTATGAGATTGGATCAGGCGTTAGTTTTGCAAAAAATATATCCCAGTCGTGCCAAAGCGGTGGCTGCAATTGATGCAGGGTTGGTGACGGTTAACGGTGTGGTTGCCAAGAAGCCGAGTCAGATGGTTACAGAGGCGGATGTGCTGGTTGGGTGTGATTTGCCCTATTTTAGCGGTCGTGGCAGTTTAAAGTTAGAGCACGCGTTGGATTACTTTAAGATAAATCCAGATGGTATGGCGTGTTTGGATGTTGGTGCCAGTACTGGTGGTTTTACAGAGGTTTTGTTAAAGCGTGGTGCGGCCCGTGTTTATGCGGTTGATGTTGGTACCAATCAGTTGGTGTCGGATTTGCGCGAAAATTCGCGCGTTGTGTCTTTGGAACAGACTGATATTCGCACCCTGCCCCCGTTGGCGTCGGTTGATTTAATAGTGATAGATGTTTCGTTTGTGTCGTTAACGAATATTGTGGATGTTTTGCCACAGTGGGGTGCAAAATATGTGATTGTGCTGATAAAGCCACAGTTTGAAGTCCCCCGGGAAGTTGCGTCAAAATATAATGGTGTTATAAAGTCTGATGAATGGCACGAATGGTCGGTTGGACGTGTTGTGGAATCTTTTGAAAGGTGTGGTTTTAGTCTGTGTGGTGTAACGGAATCGCCGATACGTGGCGGCAGTGGTAATGTTGAATTTTTGGCGTGTTTTAATGTTGATAAATAGTTTAAATGTTGTCTGTTATCTGATTGATTGTATTTTGTTTATATGCGAATAATTGTTATTCCAAAAAATGTGATTTTATCGTTGTGTACTCGTAATGGCGATAATGTTTTTGAGGGTTGATTTGCGGCTTTGTTCCGGCGTCGCAGGTGTTTGACCTCGTGTTTTAAAAAGTCGTCTGGGTGCATGCCAATTGCGGTTGCGGCTTTGTAAAAAGCAGAATATGTGTCGCGTGGAATATATTGATAGTGATATGGCTTTGCGACATAGAAGTGATGTATTATTGGGTGTTTTGTGGCATCTGTGGCTTGCTTTTTTGAAAAGTGTTTCGGAATATATGGGGCACCCGGTGCAGTGTTGTATTTTAAATCTAATGGTTTTATTTGGGTCTGTAATGCGACGTTTAAAATGTCTTGGTCTGGATATTTAAGTTTTACTTTAGTTTGTGTTAATAACGCAATGCTTTCTGTTTGTTTTTTTGTGTTTATTAATAATACGCCGCTGTTAAAATATGTGCCATTTTTTAGGTGTTCTTTTGCAAAGTTGGACACGTATTTGCCGTTTGGGTTGTTTGGGTCTTCGCGTGGGGCCATGTCTGGGACCGCGGCAAGCGTATGTTTTGATATGTCTGTGTTGTATAATTCTGAAACGTCGTCGTAAATTAATGTGTCAGAATCAAGATATAGTAATTTATTAATGTTTGGGAAAATTTTGCCGGCAAACAAACGATAAAATATCACAGGTGACCATCTGGAAAAATCGTGGTTGCGAAATGGGTTTTCTTGTTTTTTTATTGCTCGCCAAACCAGATTGGTGTTTGGAAAACGTTGAATTATTTTTTGTATTTGGCGTTTTCCGCGTGTGTGTGGTGCGACCATGCAATATATTGTGTGTGCGCTGTCCGGTTTTTTGTTCTTTAATAGTGAATACATGGATACGGCAGCCAATCGCCAGAATCTGGTATCGAATGTGTAAAGAATGTTTATTTTTTTATCCATGTCAAGAATCTGCACAATATGCGTTGTTTTGTTGTTAAATAGCGACGTGGAATGTGTTTTACAGACGCAAGTAAGGCGTCGCGTCCTTCGGTTGCGTATTTGCCTGTGTGTTTTGGGCGGAATGTTGTTTCGTATAATAGGTATCCAAATGTATTTCGATAAAATATACGCCAAAAATGACTGTCGTATTTATCTAATAAATTTTTTTCGATGTATTCAAAGTATTTTGGGAACCAATCGAAATAACGCGGATTAAATGCAGAAGATGTAATCGCATTGCTGTGTATGCGATGATATACGGATATGTTGGTCGTTTCGACAACAAAGTTGGCGCGATGGCACAGGTCTAGCATAAAGGTTAAATCGTCGCCAAATGTGGTAAAGTCGGGACAAAAACGTGTGTCGCCAATCAGGCTGCGTTTATATATACGGCGCCAAATCCAGCACCAATTATTGCTTTTCGGCATTAATACAAATGCAGATGGGTTATTGCGGGCCCCGATTATGCCTGCGTTCCAGGCGTGGTGCTTTGATGGTATGTATTTGAATGTGTCGGGAACCATATTTGTTGCGCCACCAACCATATCGGCATCGGTTGTTTTGGCCATGTGCAGCAACATTTCTAATGCGTATTCTGTAAAACAATCGTCAGAATCCAGGAATGCGATGTATTCGCCACGGGCACTGTCCAGTCCCCTATTCCGGGCAATTGAGGTGCCAGATTTTTGTTTTAATTGGATTAACTTAAAGCGTTTGTCGCGACCGATATGCTTTTTTATTACAGGTATGGATGTGTCCGTCGATGCGTCGTCAATGATGATACATTCCCAGTCGGCGATGCTTTGGTTTTTGATAGATTCTATGGCGTCGCCAATGTATTGTGCGTAATTATGGTTGCATACTATGATTGATATGTCGGGTGTGCGTTTCATTATTTATTTTGCGTGACAGTCGTCGTTCATTACATGGAAGTATCCCATTTTGTTTTCGTATATTGAATTTATTATGGGCTGTGGATCACTACGATTATCGGCGGTTTTTGGCATGTAACAATCGCCAATAGTTTTTATTTGTGGTTCAGTGGGGCATTGGTCGCAATTAATTTCAATGGTATATAGTTTGTAATTAGTGCCCGTTGGTGTGCCCTCCTGGGTTTCCAGATTTTGTGTAGTGCAAAAATATCGTGTTTGAGGGCTGTTATTGCCTGTTATCATTATTGTGCTGCTGCTCAGTGTGCCATCGTATGGGCATTTAGCGCAGAATAGTTTTGTGGACAAACAATTTTTGATTTGATCTTGTGTTATATTGTATATCGTTTGGCCGTTCTTGGTTATACAACTGGACAGATAGGTTCCCGATGGGCAATAGTGTAACACCATATGGTTTGCCGATATTTCTCTATCGTTGCTTACCCAGGAATAATGGCTGGCCTCTGAGCAAAAGTGTAACCATGAATCATATTGTGTTTTATTAGTGTATTCTTGGTATCCCGTTACATTTCGGGTACAGCAATAGCCAGAAGTTGCCCAATCTGCCATGCATTCAGAACGATAGAGGATGCAAATTGCACCGCTGATTATTGACCATAAAATTTTGTGTAATTTGTTCATTTGTTTGCATTTTAATATAAAATTATGGTGTCGGTCAATTGTTAAAAACCATAGTCTGTCGCGTAAAGATATTCGCGTGTCGGCTGATCCATCGTGACATTCTGGGCGCATTTTTCGGGGCAATGTTTCAGACAGTCTGTTATATCGCCACCCATATCCTCAACATCCAGGGCGAATACCCATATCAAACTTTCGTACGGTTGTATCATTTTGCACCAGCAATTTAAACCAACTGTGCTGATGTTGTTTGTGTCGCCGTCGTGGTCGCCATCGTGTGGGTTGTCGCGTCCCGAACACCATGCCAGTCCCAATGAAGTATGGTCGGCAAAGGTGACCGTCCATGTCATGGCATCTGTGCTGTATGATAAACCATTCATTGTTGGATCCAATGACATTTTATTGTCTGAGAATGCCGGGGTTAAAATAAGCATAAGAGATAAAGATGATAATAGTTTTTTCATGTCTGATTCCTGATTTTTGAGAATTATAACATAAAAATTGATGAAAGCTAAGAAATATCTTGAATTTTTGTGCCTTGGTGGGTAAAGTTTGTGGTGCTTTTAATAACAATATAATTTGAGGCAGAAAAAATGGCAGACGATATGAAAAAAATTCATGACCGTGAATCAAAATGGCAGAAAAAATGGATGGATGCGCGTGCATTTACACCAAAAAATGATGGAACAAAACCAAAATATTATAATTTGATTGAATTCCCCTTCCCTTCGGGTTCTGGATTGCATGTGGGACATATGTTGCCGTATACGGGTATGGATGTGTTGGCGCGTTGGCGTCGTATGCGTGGGTATGATGTGTTGTTCCCAATCGGATACGATTCAATGGGTATTTCGTCTGAAAACTATGCAACCAAGATAGGTAAACACCCAAGTGAATCTGTTGCGGAATTGATCAAGATTTTTGAACGTGATATTTCGATTATGGGCCTGTCTTTTGACCCAGAATCAACGGTCGCGACATCTGATCCGGAATTTATCAAATGGACACAATGGATGTTTATTCAGTTCTTTAAGGCAGGCTTGGCGTATAAGTCTGAATTGCCAATGAATTGGTGTCCGGCGTGTAAAACAAATCTGACCAATGAAGAATTGGAAGATGGTTGTTGTGAACGCTGTCATGGGCCGGTTGAAAAAAAGATGAAATTGCAATGGAATTTGGCAATTACAAAGTATGCAGACAGATTGATTGATGATTTGGCCTTGGTTGATTATCCAGAACGTGTAAAAACAGAACAGATTAACTGGATTGGTCGTTCACATGGTGCAGATGTTGATTTCCGTGTTGGTGACGACACTATGACTGTTTATACAACGCGCGTTGATACAATCTTTGGCGTGACATTCTGCGTTATTGCGCCGGAACATGCGCTGGTGAAAAAGTGGCTGGACGAAGGACAAATTACAAATCCAAATCAGGTGCGTGAATATATCGCAGCAGCACGTGCAAAATCAGAAATCGAACGTACAGACGTTACACGCGAAAAGACAGGTGTCGAATTGCAGGGTATAAAGGCAGTTAATCCATTTAATGGTCGTGAAATACCGGTCTTTATTTCCGATTATGTTTTGGCAGATTATGGTTTTGGCGCAATTATGGCGGTTCCTGCACATGATAGTCGTGACTGGGACTTTGCAAAAAAGTTCGGGTTGGAAATCATTCCTGTGTTGGCCGGTGGTGAACCAGACCAGGTATGGGAAGGTGATGGCAAGCATATAAATTCATCCTTTTTGGATGGTATGGGCAAAGACGAAGCGATTGCAGCCGCGATTAAATATGGAACAGAACATGGTTTTGCACGTGGTACAACCAAGTATAAATTAAAGGATTGGGGATTTTCACGTCAGATGTATTGGGGTGAACCAATCCCGCTGGTTTATTGCGAAAAGTGTGGATGGGTGCCGGTGCCAGAATCTGAATTGCCATTAATGCAACCATATATGTCTGATTATAAGCCAACAGATGATGGTGAAGGTCCATTGGCGCGTGCCACAGATTGGGTAAATACAACATGTCCGCATTGTGGTGCGCCGGCGAAACGCGAAACGGATACTATGCCACAATGGGCGGGTTCATCTTGGTATTTCTTGCGCTATCTTGATTCCAAGAATAATGATGAATTCTGTTCGCGTGCACAGTTGGATAAATGGATGCCGGTCGATCATTATAATGGCGGTATGGAACATACAACACGTCATTTGCTGTATTCGCGTTTCTGGTACAAGGCATTGGCCGATTTGGGATATGTCCCAGGTGTTGAACCATATAAAAAGCGCACAAGTAACGGATTGATTATGGCGGCCGATGGTTCCAAGATGTCAAAGTCGCGTGGAAACACGGTGCCAAGTTCGGATGTCGTCGCACGCAGTGGTGCAGACGCATGTCGCATGGCGATATTGTATCTGGGGCCATGGGAACAAAGTGCAAACTGGTCCGAAGATACATTGCGTGGCGTTGAACGTTTCTTGAAACGTGTAGAGGCATTGTCGGATAATCTGACCGATGATGCGATGACGGCGGAACAAGAACGCTTGGTGCATAAATTGATTGCAGATGTGACAGAACGTCTGGAAAATATGAAGTTTAATACGGCAATTTCTGCGATGATGGAATATTTGAACGCCTTTGGTGGTAAAATGCCCCGCCCTGCGTATGAAACATTGTTGCAGATGTTGAATCCGTTTGCACCACACTTGACCGAAGAAATGTGGGAAAAGTTGGGGCATGCGGACATGTTGGTATTTGCACAATGGCCGACGTACGATGCGTCTAAATTGATTGCAACGGAAATGACAATCGTTGTATCTGTTAATGGTAAGCGTGCGGCAGACTTCGTTGTCCCTGCGAACGCAGATGAAGATGCTATTGTTGCAGCGGCAAAAAGTGCGGCCGGCAACAAATTAGAAGGTGCAACAATAATCAAAACGATTGTGGTGCCAAAGAAACTGGTTAACTTTGTAATAAAATAAAATCTAATGGCATATCTGCACTTAAACCCACAACCTTATGTAGCGTTTGTACACTGCGGTTGCGGGTTTAATTGCATCTATACCATTATCTTTTATTTTACCCCACTGCGGGGGGGTGGGTGGTGGCTCATGTAGCGTTTGTACACTACGATTCCCTCATTCACTTTATCTATACCATTTTATAAAATCCTGGGTTGTAAAAAAAATCCCCCGTTTGGGGGATTTTTATTTTTGTTATATGCTTTTTACGATATTTTTTCGATACGACGGATGCGGCGTTCAATTGCATCAAATGGGCTTTCCAGAAATGCTTGAACGCATAAAAATGCAACTTCTATATCAATGTCGTCCGCGGCCAATGCCAAAACATTTATATCGTCATGGAATCTGTCGTCGCGTGCCTGGGTCGGTGTATTGCAACGGGACGCGCGAATGTGTCGATAGCGGTTTGCTGCAATCATGACGCCTGCACCTGTGCCGCAGATGATGATACCACGTGATTTTGGGTCGTCAATCATTGCGTCTGCCAATGTGGCGGCAACGTCTGGGTAATCAACAGATGTATTTGGATCATCAACCCCAAGATTTACAACGTTATAACCAGATGCAGCCAACATTTCAATCAGGTATAATTTTAGCCCTGCCCCACGGTGATCGCCGGCGATATAGATTTTTGATACGGTTTCGTTCATTTTTCCTTGTCCTTTCTTTTTTGTAATTTACATTCCAGACCGGTGTTGCCAGTGATGTTCAGCGTGTGATATGACAATGTGCCTGTCATTTGTGCCGCGCTGAAAACATTTGCGGTGTTAACCGTTGCAGGCCCTTCTAAACAGCCGTGCAGGAATAATACGGGTGTTTTTACTTCGCCTATGACGCGGCCACCACGACCAATAACAACTGTGTCTGCGGTAATATTACCAACAACTTCGCCATGGATTTGGACAGTGTGGTCTGTTTTTATATCGCCTGATACTTTGCACCCCGCGCCGATGACGGTTGGGGATTGTTTTTCCGTAGAGTTTGTAAATGCCAGCATTTTATTCGTCCTTTACAAATTTTGTTGGGTCAAATGGTGAACCTTTGTATCTGATTTCATAGTGCAAGTGTGGTCCAGTAGAACGGCCAGATGACCCCGCCAGTCCGATTACAGTCCCGGGGCGGACCCAATCGCCACGTGATACCATTATGCGTGACAGGTGGGCATATAATGTTGTAAAGCCCAGCCCGTGATCAATTTCAACTGTTGTGCCATAACCAACGCGTTCGCCTGCAGATACAACGCGCCCAGGGGCGACCGCCATCAATTCTGTGCCGATTTTGCCGGCAAAATCAATGCCGCGATGTTTTTTTGGTTTGCCTGTGAATGGATCGTTACGCGTGCCATAGTTTGATGTGATGCGCGCGTTTACAGGCTTTCCCAATGGTAACATCTGATTTAAACGACGCAATCCGTTCCACCGTTCCAGGCCGTCTGCCAACTTTTGGTATTTTGCGTCCAGTGTTTTGTCGAATTCAATTGGGCTGAATGCGGAACCAACCAATGGGTTTGAGTGTTTGTTTGCGTTGCGAATCAATGTCAACTCGTTTAAACCAAGCGAAACAAGTGTGCTGTTGACGCGCTTGATATTTTTGTGTAATTCTTCGGTGTTTTCTTTGGTTAATGCGGCGACTGCATCGACGATTATGTTGTCGGCGTCTGCGACGGCCGCCATAGTTTCAGCCATTTGTATGTTGCGACGCTTTAATTCCTCGTTTTCTGCGCGGGTCAGTTCATATTCCACAGATAATTCAGATAGTTTGGTATATTCTGGTTCAAATTCTTCGTCGCGTAACATTTCGACAATGCGTGTGCGCAAAAAGTCCAGTTCGCCCCATGTTTTTACGCGGCTGTTCATCAATTTTTCTTTTTCAGAATCGCTTAAATCCTTGGCACGCAATATTTTGTCGTCGGTCACATTTAAATCACGTGTTAAATCGTTATATTTTGCAAGATATGTTTGCAGGTCGCTCATATGGCGGGCGTGTGTGGCGCGTACTTCTTCCAGTTGCTGTGTACGCTTTTGTAATAAAGGACGATGATATACGAATACGTATGTTGACCATGTCGCCCATAGGGTTAATCCAATCTTGCCACAGAAACGGGTAAAACGCCAAAAGCTGCTTTGATTAAATGTGTATACGTTACCACGCGGTGTGTCCATGACGGTAAATTCACGTGGTGGGAATATACGCACAATAACGCGCCAAATGGCACGGAATGGTGATGTTATGAACGCCCATAAAGACGTAAAATATCGTGTTATAAAATTTATCATTTCTGGGATAGTGTAGACAAAGTATCCGCAATAGTCAAGCCGTTGCGCAAAATAGGCTCGTAATTCATTGGTAATCCGTGGTGCAGTATTGATATGCCTTTGGTGCCCAGTTTGCCAGATATAAGAACGCGTTCTGCGGTATTTTTTGCGCCAAAAAGTGGAAATATCGTTATGTCGCCCAGTTTTTGTGACATTTCTGATATAACCAGCGCAATGGTTGTGGCGTCTGTTATTATGCAAAATGTTCCCATTGGGCGGACGCGTGCGATACATCGTGAAATCCAGGTGCGCAGGTCTGCATTATGGTGGGCGTTATGTTTCGCAGGTGTGCCATTAAAATATGGCGGATTGGTCAAAACCAAGTCAAATGTGCGATTGGTTCGCCATGTATTGATGTCTTGTTCGATTGTTTCAATCGATGCGTCGTTCAATATCGCGTTTTGTTCGCATTCATGTAACATATCAACGGATGTGTCGATGCCTGTTATTTCGGCAGTTGGATTGTTTGCCAGATAACATAAAGATACACCGCCTGTACCAATTCCGACATCCAGTACAGTTCTTGCGTTATTTGGCGCAAAGGCCGCCAACCATACAGCGTCAGATGTCGGATTGTAATGCCCACGATGTATTCTTACGCGGCCACCCATCAGGGTAAAAATTTCTTGTTTTGTGCTCATATGCCTTTATAATAGGACAATAAAAGTAAAAGGCAAGTTTATGTTTGAAGATATTGTTGTTGTACAAAGTGCGGTTAGTGCGTTTAATAATGCGGCATTATGGGCGCCTGCATTTTTGTGGTGGGGAATGTTGGCAACGCCGTTGTTTATTGCAATTTATTGGTGCGCAGGTACATTGTTAAATAAACTGGGCTGGACGCGTAATAATATATTGTCGCATGTGTCAATGTGGACGGTTGTGTTTACGTTTGCGTGGATTGTGCTGTTTGGTGGCAATTATAATGTGTTACGTGATAGTTTGTCTGTTTTGCCGATGATGGTGGCTGCGATAGTGTTTTTATCTGCGCTGTTTATTTCTTCGCATTTGCGTTCGCGTCCCCTGCCCCGTATGGATTGGCGAAAGAGGGTCTTTGTGTTGTCAGTTATTGCGCTGGTTGGTTTATCGGATACACATGCCTGGTGGGGACCGTTGTTGCAGATTGGGGCGTTGGTGTTGGGAGTGATTTTGGGCCGTCGTGCAAAGTCAGAAATGCGTGTAATTCCGGGGACTGTTTTGATAGTATTAATGACAACAACTGCGATTTTGATGCAACCAGAATTTTTCAGATTTGGTCAGTTGGGTAATTTGACGATTGTGCATCTGTTGGCGGTGTTATTGTTGGGCGTATGTGCCGCGATTGTGATTGCAGTACGAAATGTTAAATCGTGTGGCAAAATCCATCGCAGTGCATATGTGAAATTAAAGTGGTTGGGACGTGTGATTTGTGTGCTGGGGGCGGCATTATTTGTTTTGACAGAGGCGGTGCCCGTCATGTTGGGAACGTTGGTTGCGGTATGTGCACTGGCGTCGTTGTCTGTTTGGCATGCAAAGAATATTAATCCTGCGATTGTGGACAAAATGTTTGCGATGATGTTGGGATTGTTTGGGCTGATTACTGTTATGCCGGTAATAAGCGCCTTGGGGATTTTGTATTGGATGAATACAGATTCTGTTGATTTCTGGGCAGAAACAAAACGTTTGTTATAATTGGTTATATTTATTTAATATCAATTTGTATGGCTATAATGTATTATTCTTGGCGATAATAATGTAAAAACAAGCGAGAATTTATTATGGCTATACATCCAACTGCAATTATTCATGATGGCGCGAAATTGGGCGCGGATTGTAAAATTGGACCTTTTTGTATTGTGGGACCGAATGTCGTTCTGGGCGATCGTGTAGAATTGGTTGCAAATGTCGTGGTTGAAGGCAAGACATCTATTGGCGATGATTCTATTGTTTATCCATTTGCCGTTGTCGGCGTGATGAGTCAGGATTTAAAATGGCAAGATGAAAGCACAATGACAGGTGTGCGTATTGGTAAACGCTGTAAAATTCGTGAATATGCAACAATTCATTCTGGGACACCTGCGTCTGATGGTACGGTGATTGGTGATGATTGTCAGATTATGGTTAATGCGCACGTTGCACATGATTGCAAGGTTGGCAATAGTGTTGTTATGTCTAACTTGGTACAATTAGCAGGACATGTAGAGGTTGAAGATTTCGCAATTATCAGTGGTGGCGCCATGGTTTTGCAATTTGCACGTATTGGGCGCAATGCGTTTATTGGTGGTATGTCTGGGGTTGGTAATGATGTATTGCCATATGCAATTTATGATGGCAGTCCACGTGCCGTATATCGCACTATTAATCGTGTTGGTTTGATGCGTCATGGATTTACAAACGAAGATATGCATGCCATACATTCTGTGTATTCTGCGGTGTTCCATGGTGGCGAAGGGACGGTGTCAGAACGCTTGGCCAAGGTTCGCAAGGAAGTAAAGAATAACAAATATGCCATGGACGCGATTGATTTTATTGAAAATCGTTCAAAGCGCGGAATCGGTACATCTAAAAATGCAGAATAGTAAAAAAATTAAAGTTTTTATCATTGCAGGTGAGGTTTCGGGTGATGTCTTGGGTGCGCGTATTATGGCGCAAATGACGGACGCCGAATTCGTTGGTGTCGGTGGCGAAAATATGCAAAAGTGTGGATTGAAGTCTCTGTTCCCGATGGGGGATTTGGCCGTTATGGGCGCGATAGAGGTTTTGGCACATGCGCGTACGTTAACCAAGCGAATAAAGCAAACGGTTGATGCGATTATTGCGGAAAGACCAGATGTTGTTTTAACAATTGATTCCCCTGGCTTTGCAAAAAGCGTTATAAAGCAGATTAGAAAAAGTCCGACAGGTTCCGAATTAATTGCCAGGGGATTAAAGTTTCATCATGTTGTTGCACCCCAGGTTTGGGCATGGCGTCCAGGACGTGCAAAAAAGTATGCGCGAATATTTGATAAATTGTATGCTTTTTTTGAGTTTGAGGTGCCCTATTTCACAAAACACGGTTTGGAAACGGTGGCGGTGGGGCATCCGATTGCAGATAATTTAATTGGAAAGTATAAATCGCGCAAAAAGCAGACAGAAAAGATTATTACCCTGGTCCCAGGCAGCAGAATGAGTGAGGTTAAGCGTTTGTTGCCATTGATGCATGATGTGATTGATATGCTGTCGCGAAATGGGTATATGGGGTATCGTTTTGTTATTCCAACGGTGGAAACAACGGCTGAATACATAAAACAAGAAACGTCACGTTGGCGTGTAAAGCCGGAATTAGTTTCTGCATCTGAACGTTATGATATATATGCAAAAACATATATTGCAATTGTTGCCAGTGGTACTGTATCGGCTGAATTGGCGATGTTGCACGTGCCGGCGATTGTTGTGTACAAGATGAATCCAATTACAACATGGTTGGTGCGTCAAATGATTAATGTGCGTTGGGTGTCGCTGGTGAATATTTTATTAAATTGTGGTGTGTATCCTGAATTTTTGGGGCCTGCGGCGACGGCAACAAATGTGTTGGATGCAGTTCAACAGTTAACAATCCCATCAAAACGCGAAAAGATGATCAATGATTTAAAAAGTGCGGATAAATTATGGCAATTATCTGATGATGGTGCGGGTAAGTTGATTGCAGATGGTATACGTAAATAAAAAAACGCCAAAATGGCGTTTTTTATTATCTTAATCCCTTGGCACGACAGCACGCGGATGCTGCCGCTTTCCAGTCTGAATATTGTTGGCCTGGGTTGCGTAAATCGCGCCATGGTTGCCAACCGTTGCAACGTTTTTTATCGCCTTTGCCGGTGCATTTTGCGTATCGGCGCAGTGAACATGTTTGATTTGATAATTTGCCAGTATCAGTTGTGCATTTAACAACAACATTTTGATTCTTGGCGTCGTTCTTGCCCAGTTCTTTGGACGACAAAACCTGATACGCGTTGGCGGTATAAATTGCTGAGATAACGATAAGCAATGCAGATAAGATTTTTTTCATTATTGCTCCCTTGTTTATATATTTATATTATAAATAAATATCGTAAGAAACACAACAGGAATAATTATTCGCGTTTTAGTGGTTTTTGTGTTGGATAATGGCAACCGTTTTTTCGATACAGTTTTATGCCGCGCATCCAACCCTTTAAGAATTTTCTATTGTTGCCTTTTTTTGATGCTTCGACTAGCTGTTGTTGACGGTTATCTAGGTATCGCTCTCTGATATCGCCTTGGTAATTTTTGGCGGCATTGATAGTTGTGTCATCAATTTTTCCTGTTGCAGGCACGCCAAGAAAGCGTTGGAATTTTTTAATATATGCTGGTCCCGACCCCCACATTGTTAAGAATACGACGTCACGTATAGAGTCAGGTAATTTATCTATATTGTATTTTTTATAATATCTGTCATATGCTATATCTTCGACCTTTGGGCGTGTTAAATTCGCAACGTCAATATCTGGGTTTGCCCTGGATGATATGCCAAAACATGTAAAACCGCCGGCATCATCTGGGTCGTTGCCACATGCGCCCTCTTTGCGGAATACGATTGTCATGATTTTTTCAAAACCTTGGTCAATTGATTGATATTTGCCACTGGTGTATATTTTATTTGGCCATCCGGTGTCGTCTGTTTCTGGTGGGGTGCATGGTCCACCAACAATTGTGGGGTTCGCATATACTGGTTGACCAGACATGCTGTATCCGACCAATTGTCCACTGGTGGCGACCGCAGGGGCAACAGATGCGTTTGGTGTTCCGGGCATAGAAGGAGTGGGTGCTGCGGGTGTTGTGGCACCTTGTACAGCAGGTGCCCCAGGAACAACGGGTTGTGCAATCTGAATTATTGGGGCAGAACCTATTGCAATTATTTGTTCTTCGAGGCCAGGTGTTTGTACGCATTTTTCTTCGTCTGTGGGGTATTTTTCACAGTATTCGTCGTGAGACATGTTGATGGCGTCCAATTTCGCAATTGCTTCTAGACGCGCGATATGACGTTCCATGGCTTCTTCTTCTGATTCTAGTTCAATTGGAACGTATGCAGATGTGTTAGCGTATGGTGCATAGCCTATTTTTTCATTTTCAATTCGCACTTCACGTGGAACATCAGCAATTGTTTTTGGGTATGATACTTTTGTTAGTTCCACAATCGCGTTTGCGCTGTGTGGAATTATTATTGAAGCTGTAAAGATATATTTCCAAATACGCATTTGTTTATTTTGTAGTTTCTGCGGTTGTCCATGGTTGATCTGTCATAACTAAATAATATAGCGCGGCGGTATCGGAACCAGGATCGCGTAATATCGGGCGAACAACGAAGATGTCAACATTGCATGGACTGCTGGTGTCAGATTGCATTTCCATTAAGTCTTCGTGGAATTTGGATGCAAAATCCATGGCCTGTAAATATGCGGCGTCGTCGTCGGCAGCACTTAAAGAATCGCCTGCCCACATCAGCCACATTCCGTGATTGACGACGTTTTCTTGACCTTGTAAATCGTCCGCTGACAGTAATAATAATGGTGCAAATTCGACGCCACTGGTAAATTCACCGGTACTGGTTTCTGTCCAGTCATACATGTCGCCTGCAAATTTTAGTGCGGTGTATAGTACGCCACCTGCAGCAGACATTTTGCCCAAACGACTGGCGTTCCGCATTGTTGAATTGAATAAGAAATCGCGAACGCGGCCAGAAAATTTGCCGTTACGTCCCAGTTTTGCACCTTGCTTAATTAAACGGTTTCCCGACCATGCGGATTTTGTTGCTTTTACGGCACGTGCCATGATGTTGCCACGTTGTGCTGGGCGCAGTAAACGTAAATTACGGCGATATGCATTTAGTTTTTTATATGTGTCCATGGTTTCTTTGTATTTTTTTACATCGTCTGCTTTGTCTAATGTTTTTCGGGCATCATTTAATTTATCTAGTTCTTTGGTTTTTTCGGCGATTTTTGCAGCGTCTGTTACCTTGTCCAACATTTTGATTTCATCGGTTAATTTATCAATCCGTTGAGTTGTTTTTACAAAATCGATAACTTTGTCAGATGCTTTTAGGGTGTTTAATGTCGTCTTCATTCCTTTTAATGCCCTTGATGCACGTGCGGCTTTGGCCATGCCAGATATGACCGTGCCACCGCCAAATGTGACAATTGTGATAACTACATCCAATGCGATTTCTAAATATGAAATCCATTGCAGGTTTATATCGCCGGCAACATAGTAATCGTTTGTGTCGTCTTCGCCGGTAGTTTCTTTCATGTTGACGGTTTTTGTGACGGTTTTATTAATCATGTCTTCATCGCTAGAAAGCGCGCTGCGGCTGGTACATGTGCCACCGTTTAGTAATGCATTTGGATAAAAATCATCGATGTGATCTTTGATATAATTAATGGCGATGGTATTGTTCTTGTCTGGGCCAACGAATTCATTTAATGCACCGTGTTCGGTTACCATAATGGCATACCACGCAGGATCCGTATTGGTCCAAATGGCGGTATCATCAGCGCTGCCAATACGTGGGTTGGGATCGTCAGATGGCAATCCTCGTTTTGTTGCTAATGTTAGACGTTGTTTTAATACCTTGGGTTGTGTTTCGTAATTTACGATAATTTCGCGACCGCCAGGAAATTTGTATTGTATAGGTATAAATTTAATTGTTTCATCTTCTGCAGCACCGGCAATTTCTGGGCATGCCAAAACCTTGGTTAAAGTGTCTTTGTCCGCAAAAGTTTGTTGAATCCACATTTGAACAGCGGTCTCGTGTTCGGATTCTTTGATTTTGCCGGCGTTCTGTGCCAAGGCGTCTGCAAATGCCTTGGTCGCGCATTCTGTTTTTGCGGGTGGTGTGATTAATATTTCGTCGACGGTCATTGCGTCTTCGTATCCAGCGGGTGTTGTGCCATCCGCGACCAGTGACGGTTTTTCTGTTTGTGTTGTTGTGGCACTTGGCAAGCCATAATTATCAGCATTTGCAAATGCAGTTGATACGGCAAATAAAGACAAAAAAAAGCGAATTATGAAATGCATGGTATTATTATTTGGTTGTTGTTGTGGCCGTTGTTGTTGTACTGGGGGGATTTGTAGTGCTGGTCGCGGCTAGTTGTGTATTGTTAGTTGTGCCGGTCTGGGTGGTTGAATCTGTTTGGGCAGTTGTGTTAGTTGCGTTGGCTGTGCCGGTCTGGGCAGCGGTTGTGGGTTGCGCAATTTGCATAACTTGTGCACCGGGTACCGCCATAATCATTGGCTGTGTGGTTGTTGGTTGTGCGACAATTGTGCCTATTGTGTTTTGAGCATTAGCTGTTGTTGTACTGCCACCAGATGTATAGTTTATTGATTCGCGATTTTTATTGAATATTTCGCATTGTTGTTCCAGTTCAGTCATTTCTTGTTCAATACGATTAACCAGGTTTGTGTATTCGTCGTTTATTGGTTCTGATACTGGTGTGCTAGGTGTGGTTCCGGCTGCGGTTCCGGCTGTGGTGCCTGTTGCGCCTGTGGTGCCAGTCGTGCCGGTTGTGCTGGTTGAGGTGCTTGTATCGGTTGTTGTGGTTGTAGATGATGTATCGATGCTCCACTTATAACAAAAGTTAGTTGTGTCTGGTTCAAATTTTATGCCAGGATTTCCCAATTGTTCGGTTGTTGGAGTGGTGTCACACCATTTATAGGAACATTCTGCGGACCAATGGTCGTCTTTGAATGCGCCGCCCGACCACCATGATGTTTCGGTGGCGCTGCCCTCTTGCAGACATTGGCGGACCCCTGGGAATGGTGTGCCATTTGCATTGTTTTTTTCGCAGAACATATAGCCGCCAATTGGAACCTGGCGTTCGCCGGAATTAAATTGCGTGTTACAACATGTAAATTTTTTTGTAATCGGATCTTGTAAACAGTCTGTTTCAGAGAATAATTGAGATCCGCTGATTACGCCGCCAACAGCCGCACCAACAGCCGCGCCGACACCTGTGCCAACAGCGGGGATGATGCTGCCGATGGATGCGCCGGCTACCATACCAGACAGTGTTCCACCAACAACATTGCCGGCGGAATGTTCGTGTGAACCTGCGGTGTTTTCATAAACACCATATGCACCAAGTGCGCCACCTGCAACCCCCGCGGCCTTGCCTAACACACCCTTGGCAGCATTTAATTTGCCGGATTTTCCTGTTGTACTGGTGGTGGTTGTTGTCGGTTTGGGGTCATTTTTTGCGATGGGTTTTGCTTTTGTGGTGCTGGACGATGTTCCAGTAGTCTTGCCCGTGCTCGTGCCCGTGCTTGTGCCTGCGACGGGTGGACCGTCTTTAGGCATGTCTTTTATGCTAATTCTTCTTCCTGTGTTTGCGTCGCGCCAAGCCCGGTCACTGATGGACATTACAGGATTCACCCCTGGGTCGTTCCAATTTAGTGCAAAAATTTCGGTGTTGGTAAAAACACCAAATGCTAATAGTGTGAAAAAAGATACAGTTGATGTTCTCATAAATATTTTTCGATCCCACTGCATTTAGACTTTGGGGTTTTTGATTCGCGACATTTTTTTATCGCATTTAATGCAGATGCCATTTCGTCATATTTTTTTTTCTGGTCTAAACAATATTTCTGTTTGCGCAACTCTGCCAATTTTTGTTTGCGTTCCAGATATGATGCTTCGTCTTCGATAGTAATTGGAACGTATGCCTTTTTATCTTTGTATGGTTCATATCCAACAGCCGCGTTTTCCATGCGGTCTGAAAAAGACAGATCAGCATATACTTTTGGGTATTCGGTTTTTTTTAATTCAATTTTATTTGCGCCATTTATTGCCTGTAAATCCAGCAGTTCTTGTTTGCGCTCCATCATTTCTGTTGCCCAGTCTGGAACAATTGGGACGTATGGATTTTGTATTTCAATTTGTGGTGCAGGTTCTTCAACAATGGGGGCTGGGTATGAAACAACACCTGTTGGCATTGCATAGCCGTATTGTTGGACATAGTTGTCAAATGCAGAATCAATATAACCACTGCATGCCGTTGCATAATTTCCATTTGGGATTTGTGATAGTTGCAGCATTATTGCGGGTCTGATGTCACTGATACGTGAATCACGACAGTTATTACGCATCGCGCATTGTGTCGCGACCAAACCGGCAACGACCTGTTGACATTCGGCAGTTTCGATTTGTACGCCTTGGACATATATTGGTTGTGGCAAACGCTGATTATATGGGCCGTTTGGATCCCAATATGGATTAGTCGAATAGTTTTGCACGTTTTGAATCATCCCATATTGCGAAAATGGGGCTGGGGTGTTTGCGTGTGCGTATGTCAATGTTAGTGCAGATATTGCAAAGAATATAGGTAATTTAATTCTCATTCCTGTTCCCCTCTAATTACAAGTATTATAGCAAAATGTGGTTTGCAATCAAAGACAAAAATCCACCCAACAGAAAGAACGGTGCAAAAGGTATGTATTTTTGGTGGCGTATGCGTGCCCAAATTGCGCCGGTTATGCAGGCAATGATTAATGCATAGGCTAATCCAGTTGCGCCTAGCCATAATCCGCCAACGCCAATCAGTTTTATGTCGCCCATTCCAATTGGGGGTGTTATATTGTCCCCGTGTTTTCGCATATAGTAGTCAAACGCGCAGCCGACACAGGTTGCCAATAAATAGCCGGCTGTTGCACCAATGACCGCATCTTGAATATTGGTTGGAAAATGATAAAAAGAAATCAATATTAATCCAATCAGCATCAGCGGAAATAGATAGGCGTCTGGAATTATGCGCCGTTTGAAATCTGCGATAGAAATTTTGATGCTAAGCCAAATTGCTGTCAAAATAAAAAAAATGAAAAATATTTGCAAAAACATTTTTCCCCCTTGCCTTTCGAATCGGATATATGCTACACTAATATCATAATGTATAACAAGGGTTTTGTAAAATGAGCAAGGGTTGGGATAGTATTGCCTTAAAAAAATTGAAGGCCTTGACTGGCAAAGGGTTGTCGACCGCCGAAATTGGTAAGCGTTTGGGTATGTCTAAGAATGCGATTGTTGGCAAACTGAATCGTTTGGGTTGGAATGCCAAAGCTGGTGGTGCTGCTGCGGTAAAGGCGGAACCAGTAAAAGAAAAAAAGACAGCCGCAAAAAAGGCGATAAAAGGGGTTGCTGTAAAAAAGACCGCAACAAAAAAGGTTGTAACAAAGGTCGTGGATGCAGCAAAAAAGCCGGCGACAAAAAAGACGACGGTCGCAAAAAAGGATGTAACATCAAAGGCGTCCGCAAAAAAAGTTAAAGTAGATGTTGTAAAGCCTGTCAAAGATGCTGCGACAAAAACGTCGTCTGCTAAGACCAGTGCCAAAAATTTGGCGATGCATCAGCGAATTATTCAACATTCTTTGGAAATGGCGAATTTAAAACCAAATCAGTGCCGTTGGCCGATTGGTGATCCTGATTCTGAACATTTTCATTTTTGTGGTGAAACTGTTTTTGTTGGAAAACCGTATTGTTACGAACACTGTAAACAGGCGTATCAGTTTGCACCACCAAAAAAGAAATAGGATTTAATTGGGGAATACACGTATGTCGAACGAGAGAGAAAACTTTAACGGTTCTTTGAAATTTGTCGATTATGATATTTCGGGCAACTATTTGCGTGCCTATTATGACGCAGATGATAAATTGGTGTTCGTTTTGGATTTCGCGGTTAGTGCGACAAAGCCAAATGTATTGTTGGTGATTAATCCTGTGGGAATTCGTAAGTGGGATGATATCTTAACAAACGACTATGGTGTTGATTTAGAGGATGTGCGCCCAAAGAAAGATAACAAGTATCAAAAACTGGATATCGAATATTCTGGATTGGGTGTTTATGATGCTTTGATACGCGCGTATGTTGCGGGAGATGGCGTTGATGGCGCAACCGAAAAATTACAGGCGTTTCGAAATATGGCATCGCGTAATGCTGCGTTTGAGCGCTTGGGTGCTGCAGATGTGATGGCGAAGAATGCGCGTGAAACAATCGAAAAGACCAAAGAAACGATCAAAGAACTGCAAGAACGTTTAAAAAATCTGCGTACAAAGTTGTCTGCCCAACGTAAAGATATTGGGAAAGAGCCAACTAAGCAGTCGGCATCAAAAATATTACGAACAGAGGCACAGATTGATGCGGTTAATGAAAAGATGGCGCGTGCAAAAAAACGCTTGGCCAGTGCGCAACGCAGATTAATCGCAGCAGAAGATGATGCAGATGTTGCACGCGGAATTTTGGATGCGTTGTTGGGTGATGCAGATGTAAATGATGACCAGGTTGTGGCATTGCCTGCGATGCCTGCGTCAACAGATGTTGCGGTAACTGAACCTGCACCAGTGCCTATGAATGTGGTTCCAGAATTTACAGATTTAACAACAGAAACAAAGGCGGAAGATATGGCCGACGAAGAAGTAAAACCCTTGTTTGATGAAGATCCAGAAATCTTGGATGAGAATATTGCGTTTAAGCCGATTGATTTTAATGCGAATAAGGAAACGCAGGTTGCGCCGGTTGTGGCAGAAGAGAAAACAGAAATGGTGCAGCCATTGTCATTTGTACCACCTGTTGATGTGGCGAAAGAGGAAGTGCCTGCCCCTGCCCCAGCGGCGGAACCAGCACCTGTGTTGGATTCTTTGACAACTGTGCCGGCAGAACAGATTGATTCTGAACTGATGGCGACAATTGATATACCTGGTTTTTCTGATGTCCCAGATGTTTCGTCACAATCGTCGTATGAAGTGACAGAAGAAAAGCCTGTTGAGACAGAACCGGTTGTGCCGGTTGCACCAGTAGCAGAGTATGCAGAGCCCACTGTTCAAGAGATTGTTGAAGAATCTGTGCCGACGCCGATGCCAGAAATAGAAGAAGCGCCAACTGCGCCTGAAACGCGGCCCGTATCGCCAATTACGGGCGCAACGTCGCCTGTGACGGCTGTTCGTCGTAAGCCCACGATGTTATATTATATTTTGCTGATAATATTAATTGTATTGTCTGTGTTTACGCTGTGGTTCTATCAGAAGTCTGCTCCGGATACGGCGATGCCTGTATTAGATGTCCAGGTTGCTGTTGCTGAAGAAAAGTCAGAAGATGTGACAGCGGATGCAGACAAAGCGGATGAAAAAGAAGCAGAAGCTGTTGCAGAAGAAAAAACAGATGTGCCATCACCATTTATTGATTTAACGGTCGTTGATGATGATAGTACTGAAAAAGAAACAGAAGTACAGGAAGCAGTTGCTGTTGAACCAGTTGTAGAGGAAACAGAAGAAGTGGATGTTACACCTGTTGTTGAGGAGCTCGCAGACGTAGAAATTAACGATATTGATATTGACGCAGCAGTA
Organism: Alphaproteobacteria bacterium; assembly: GCA_017466525.1. GTDB lineage: Bacteria > Pseudomonadota > Alphaproteobacteria > Rs-D84 > Rs-D84 > Enterousia. The sequence continues at coordinate 23,061 of JAFTTY010000038.1, read as the reverse complement.
TTTCCAGATATTGAACCGGTTGCTGTGCAGGTTGCGCCGGAACCAGAAAAGGATATTGAAGAATCCGTCGTGGCAGAGGAAGAGACAGCAACAGATTCCCCATTTTTGTCAGATGAGGTTGTTGCGCCGGCTGAGACTAAATCTGTGGCGGATATAATTGCGGTAAAACCGGTTTATAATGTTTCACAACAGGAAAAAATGTTTGTCGCCGATGAAGAATATGAAACAGATGCAGAAGAAGTTGTCGAAGAGGAAGTTGATGTAGATGCGCCAGTTGTGGAATATTCTGAGCCAGCGATTGTTGGTGCAGCGGAAATCCTTGAAGAAGAACAACAGATGTGTTCCGACGGAAATGCGCCAGATATGAATGGTTGCTGTGCAGGTGAAAATTTCATGGATGGGCTGTGTTGTGCAGAAAGTACAGGTGAATGTTTTGAACCGATGAAATAAAAAATCCCCCGAATGGGGGATTTGTTTATCGGGCGACGTCGCCACGCAGGCGTTCATGACAGACATAGTCTTTTAATTTAAAACCATCATTTGCATGCCACTTTAACATGCCGTGCCAATTTTCATCAGGTATTTCAACGGTTGGCAATGGATGTGGTTTGCGTTGCAATTGTGTTGCAACCTGGGGCAGATGGTTTGTGTAAATGTGTGCGTCGTGTAATTCGCCTTTTAGAATGCCGGGCTTTAAACCTGCCTCTTTTGCGTAAAGCAGTAATAATAATGCGTAACTGGCAATATTATAAGGAATCCCTAAGAACATGTCGCATGAACGTTGGGTCCAGATTAGATTTAGTTTGCCGTCGCGCACGATTAATTGGTGCATGACATGGCATGGTGGCAATGCCATTTGTGGAAAATCAACCGGATTCCATGCAGATACAATAATGCGACGGTCGTTTGGGTTGTTCTTTATTTTATCAATTGCGTTTGCGACTTGGTCGATGCCTGGTTTTTGTGGGTTAAAGTTGTCGGTCGGGTCGCGTTCTATGCGATTTTGGTCCCACTGATATTCGCCGCCAAAATGACGCCATTGGAATCCATAGATTGGCCCCAGGTCGCGCTCTTTGTCCATGATAGAATTGCGGACTATTTGTTTGCTCTTGTCGGGTGGTGTTATGTTAAGGTGTTTTAGCGCGTCCATTCGCGTGTTGTATTCTTGTTCGACTTTGATTGGATTTGCCCATTCGTTCCAGATTTTGCAGTTGCGGTCGGTCAGCCATTTTTTGTCGGTTATTCCGTATAGGAAAAATTCTAATTCTGTTGCGATATTTTTTAGTCCCATTTTTTTGGTCGTAATCAGTGGGAAACCCATGTCCATGTCGTGAACAAATGTTGCACCGTGACCAATTCCGATGTCATGAATGCCGGTGCGGTTGTTGCGAATGTCTGTTCTGTTTTTATAAATGTCGCCCAGTATGTCTAAATATGCTTTCATTTTATATCCTTTTTAACGGGTTTTTATTGAGAAAGGAGAGCGTGCCTTTTTGAAAAATTTAGATTTTTTATTTTCAAATTCGTTGGCCAGCATTTTTTTGTTGTGTTTGTGTCGTTCGTCTTCAAGGCTAATTAAGTGTTCGTTTGAGTCGCGTATGCCTTGTAGTTCTTTTAATGCGCGTAGTTTGCTGTTTCGTGTTGCTTGTTCCGTGATATATTCATGATATGTAGGGTCTTTTGGTATAACTGTTATACAGCCAAATGCGCCATATTCTGTTTGTGGGGTTGGAACATGCAGTACATGTGTCATATCAATTAATTGAACTAGAATTTCGCGTATTTTTTCGAAATCGTATTCATAAAAGACACTGGTATATGGATGTAGTTGTGTTATCAATTTTTTTAATTTGTTTTTGTCTGTACCTGGGTTTGCCAGTACGCTGGCATTTGGGGTATGGCACCAATTTGTTTTGCATACATTATAGAATGATTTCTTGATGCAGTATTTCCCATCGCCCAGCGGTCGATATATGCCATGGTATCTGCGTGGAATTTGTTTGTATTTTTGTTCGTCAATTATGTCTTGCCAGTGTGGTGATTTTCGTTGTTCTGGTAAATAATATTTTGTGTATATGTGTATCAGATATGCCAATATGTCATGAACTTCGGTTTGTGTTAGTTGCTGATTGGACGCGGTGGTTCTGCGGTCTAAATTGTATTGATGTGCGCCATGTTTGATAATACAACTCTGGGTTTTCGGGGCCAGGTTTTTGATTAGTTCATATAGCCAGTATTTTGGATTGTATTTTTGTGTAGTCATATGTAATTCCTTTTTTTCTTGTGATAAAAAAGCGCGCCAATGGCGCGCTATGTATTTATCGTACAGATGCCTGTTTAAACAAATCGTCTGCTTTGACCTTTTTTTCTTTGGTCTTGACGTGTGTCAGCATTGCGTCCAATGCTTTGCGTTCAAACAGCATGCCACGCAACATTGCTACGGCGTTTTGATTCTTGTTATAGAATTCAAATACCTGTTTTGGATCTGGATAGCGTGCAGCCTCGGCCCAGATGGCTTGTTGCAGGTCATCGCGTGATACTTCTACTTTGTTCTGGGTGCCCCACTCTGCCAAGATTAAGCCCAATTTTACGCGACGTTCGGCATCTTTGCGTTCGGATTTTTCGTCCCATTTGTGGTCGCATTTTTCGTCATGGCAGTGTGAATGATTACGATCGAATTCAGCCTTGGCCATGTTGTATTCTTGTTCAACCAATGTTTCTGGCAGGTCTAATTTTACCTTGTCGCCCAAGATGTCTAGCAATTCGTTGCGCATTTCGCGTTGTGCAGCATCGTTGTATTGTTCTGTCAAGATGTTGCGAATATGTTGTTTCAATGCATCAACAGATTCTTGACCAACCTGTTTTGCCAATTCGTCATTTAATTCTGGCAAGATATGTTTGCGAATTTCGTGGATTTCAACTTCGAAACGCGCATCTTTGCCCGCCAGGTTAGCTGCGTGATATTCGGTTGGGAATTTGACATTAACGTCAAACTTGTCACCGATTTTATGGCCGATAATTTGATCTTCAAAGCCTGGGATAAATGCGCCGGATCCCAAAATCAAATGATGTTTCTTTGCTTCGCCACCTTCGAATGCTTCGTCGCCGACAAAGCCCTTGAAATCAATTACAGCGACGTCGCCGTTTGCAGCCTTGTATTTTTCGTCTTGTTTTTCTGCAATACTGCGTGATTTGCGGATGTTTTCCAATGCTGTTTCAACTTCTTTTTCGTCCAGTTCTGCAACTTTCTTGGTGATTGTGAATTTTTCCAAATCAATTGCAGGCAATGTTGGCAAAATATCAAATTCCATGCTGTATTCTGCGTCTTTGCCGATTTCCCAGCCGGCCAAGTCTGCCTTTGGTGCGCCAGCAAGGCGGATTTTCTTTTCGGCGATATAATTATTTAAATCATCGTTCATTAATTTATCAATTGCTTCGCCGTATGCAGATGCGTTGTATTTTTGACGCAGGATGTTTAATGGAACCTTGCCTGTGCGAAAACCTGGCATTTTAACCTTTTTTCCGTATTCCAGCAAGATTTCATCGGCGGCTGCCTGTAATTTATCGGCTGGAATTACGCCGTTAACGGAATAGTGTAAATCTTTGATTTTTTCTTTTTTGAACATATTAAATTCCCTTTGTATACAATTTGCTGTCTGACTATACAAAGTTTTTTTGCAAAGCGCAATAATAAAAAATCCCGCCGGGGCGGGATTTTTTGTTCCGCAAACTTAACGTTTGCTGATTCCGTTCCCATGCAATTTTGCATGCCCGGAATGACAAATTGCATCATCGGTTTGATGACGCAATAAAAAAACCGTTCGAGTGAACGGTTTTTTGTTCCGCAAACTTAACGTTTGCTGAACTGTGTAGAACGACGTGCCTTGCGGTAACCGTAGTGTTTACGTTCAACAACACGGCTGTCACGTGTCAAGAAGCCTGCAGACTTCAATACAGCGCGTAATTCTGGTTCGATTTTTTCCAATGCCTTGGAAATACCGTGTTTTACGGCACCTGCCTGACCAGATAAACCGCCACCTTCGACCATTGCAACGATGTCGTATGCGGTTTCGCGTTTTGTGACACCGAATGGCTGTGCGATAATCATCTGTAATACTGCACGACGGAAGTATTCGTTGGATGGTTTGCCGTTAACTGTGATGTTGCCCTTGCCTGGGACCAAGTATACGCGTGCAACGGAATCTTTACGTTTACCTGTTGCGTATGTTGCGTCTGTCAACTTTGGTGCAGCAACTGGTGCTTTCTTTGCAGTTGCTTTTTTTGCAGGGGCAGCTTTTTTAACTGTCTTTGTTGCTGTTTTTTTTGCTTCTGCCATTATTCGCCCCTTTTGTTCTTACGGTTCAAGCCACCGAAATCAATAACAACTGGTTTCTGTGCTTCGTGTTTGTGTTCTGCGCCTGCATAAACGTGCAATTTAGTCAAACGTTGGTTTGCCAATGCAACCGCAGTGCGACGACCCATCATGCGCTTTACAGCGTTGAAAACCAATTTTTCTGGTTTTTCAGAACGCATCTGACCCAATGTGCGTGATTTCAAAGAACCTGTCCACAGAGAGTGCCAAAAGAAACGATCTTTATCAGCCTTGTGACCAGATAATGCAACCTTGTCCGCGTTGATGATGATAACGTGGTCACCGCAATCCATGTTTGGTGTCCATGTTGGCTTATGCTTGCCACGCAAGATGTTCGCAGTATATGCCGCTAAACGTCCCAGCGTGCAATCAGTTGCGTCAATCAGATACCATTTGGCGTCTAATTCGCATTTTTTTAACGATTTTGTCGCTGCCATTTTTGTTTTTCCTTGTTTTCTATTGTTATAGCGGTGGATATTATTACGGAAACCTATGGAAATGTCAAGAAAAATCGATATGGTATTATTGTACCGCAATGAATATGGTGGCGTTTTTTTTGCTGGAATCGTATTGCGAAAATCTGATATCATATAATGACAAGGAGAATGGCGTCTTTTAAATCAAGTGTTCGGGCGTTTTGGGATATGCTAAGAAAGGTTTTATGTTTTTCATTGGTGTGTATGTTTTATTGCCCCACCCTGTGGGGTATTATGGGCGAGCATGATTCCCGTGAATATGTGAAACAAGACGAATGGCAGAAATTCCCATATAACAATATTGTTCAGTTGCGTATTTATAGTGACCAACAGTATGCGGTATGTACCGGACAATACGTTGGTAGCGATTTGATTTTGACCGCACATCATTGTGTTCAACATCTTATAAATCAAGATGTTTTGGATACGGATATTATTACCGCAACGGGTAAGTATCTGAGGGTGCGAACAACCACTGTAAAAAAAGGAAATTGGGATTATGATAAATTTGATGAACCAGCGGTTGCTGCCCAAGATTGGCTGTTGTTGCGCATCCCTGCTGGGAGTCCTGCAATAAAATCAGATTCTTATTTTGATGTTAGTAATACTGCTTCTGTTGGGTTAACTGGTGAAAATTGGGGTTTTGGTAGTATGCGTGTTATACGTGACGATGAATTGGTTAACATAAAGCAAATCGTTATAGATGAAACGCGTAAGGTCTGTAATAAAGACTATGATTCTTTTGTGAAAGGAAAAGAAACGTTGCGTTCACAGCAAACGGCAGATGCAAATTATATTACAACATGTTTAGTTGGGGCGTTGGATAATATAAATGACCGTTTGGGGGATAAGCCGTTGACGTCTGAGGAAGAAGGGGATAAATTAAAGAGAAGTCGTTGTCGTGTTAAATCTATAAAAAATAATTTGTTGGATACAGATTGTGATACTTTTTCTGGTAATTCTGGTGGGCCTTTCTTTGTGAATAATAATTTGTATGGTGTTTTGTCTAAGGGGTCCAATGGTTTTAAGGGCGGAACGGGCGCTGACTTTGCTGGCGTGGATAGCTGGCGCAATGGGGTTCGGGAATTTGCAGGGGTGCCGCCGATCATAGAGGCTAATCCTTTGCCTGTTGAATCACCTGTGTCGAAGGTGGAACCAACAGTTGAAACAAAAACAGATCCTTCGATAGATGTTCATGCAGATTCGAACGTAAATAATTCAGCGACGCAGCCGGAATCGACACCGACAACACAGGAACCTCAGGCGCAAGAACAACCTCAGGAGGATACCGCGTCGTCACAGGCGTCTGCGCAAGAACAACAATCAGTTGTAACAACGGATGTAGAACCTGCCCAAGGGGAACAGAAGCAAGGAACTGAAACGGTTATTGCAGAAAATCCAGATACGCAGACTAATGTTACTGAACAAGTCAACGTAGATCCGGCGCCCGGTAATTCAGCGACGCAGCCGGAATCGACACCGACAACACAGGAACCCCAGGCGCAAGAACAATCTCAACCTGTGGTCGTGTCGCAGCAGGTGCCGACGCAAGGAGGTGTTGATAGCGGTGTGATAGAAAAGGAAATGGAAACGACTGGGGCTGAATTGGTTGGACAGATTGATGATTTGGAAGATATGAATCCAGAACAGTTCTTGGGTTTCTTGGATGGTATGGTTGGGTATGCCAAATTGGAACAAGACTATAAGAAGGCCAAAGAGCGTGAACAGTCTATGGAAAATAAACTGTTGGGTGCGGCTGCGATTGGGTTAACTGGCGCCGGATTAAGTAAAACACTGGCCGCGGCGGCGGAACAAAAAGCGGACGAGGCAGCAGAACTGGATATGGCGGCGTATCTTGCGACGATGCACTGTAACTATGCGCCGGGTAAAAACGTAAAGGGTGGTGAAAAAGAGGTTGAATTACCTGGTGCGAATTCGCTGATGCCGTTGTATACAGAATATGTTGCGTTGGCGAATGATTTGAAGGTTCGAAAGGCAGCGTTGGGAATGCAACCTGGGATAGAGAGCGAGGCGATACTAGACGGTGCGACGTCTGGCTTATATGACGATGTTGCGTTGGGCAAGACGGGCGGTGCGTATGCGTCACTGGCACGTGCGTTAAGTGATCCGAACAGTGAAGATGCGAAAAAGTGGGCGGCCCAGAAAGGTGAAACGTCCAAAGATAAAAAGACGGGTACCGCCCTGACCGCCACGGGTGCGATTGGTGGTGCGGTTGGAAACCTGCTGATTAATAAAGATAAAAGCGAAGAAGATAAGTAGTAATAAAAACGCCCGTTTGGGCGTTTTATTTGTTTGGTTACATTTCGTTCGGGATTTTTAGCCCCATTAAATCAATCGTTTTTGCCAATGTGTCGCGTGCAACGTTTACAATATGTAAGCGCCCTGCCCTGATATTTGACGGAACGTCATCGCGCAGAATTGGACAGTTGTGATAGAATGTGTTAATCAACTGACACAAATCGTATGCATAGTTGGCAATCATATCTGTGGCACGGTTTTCAAATGCACAGTGTACAGTGCGTTCAAAATCCAATACACCAATTAACAAGTTGCGTTCGTCTGTGGTCATTGGCATATATGATGCGTCTGCATCAAATGTCGCGCGTTTCAAAACACTGTTTAAGCGTACTGCTGTATACAGAATGTATGGACCTGTACGCCCTTCGAAACTGGTGACGGATGCAGGGTCAAAGATATAATCAGAACGAACGTCGTGCATCAAATCGTTGAATTTAACCGCGGCCAGTGCAATTGCGCGAATTGTGTCTTCGTCCAGCGTTTTTCCAGATTCTGATACGCGTTCGCGAACGGCAATGTTTACTGCGTCAATAATATCGTCCAGACCAGCAGCGTTGCCGTCACGTGTCTTGAACGGTTTCCCGTCGCGACCGTTGATTGTGCCGTATCCGATGTGTTCTAAATTATTGTAGTCAAATATCCCAGAAATTTCAGATGCACGGAATAATTGTTCAAAATGTAATCCTTGGCGCAGGTCTGTAAAGTAAATGATTCTGTCTGGGTTGTCGGTCTGTTTGCGACAATAAACTGCCGCCAAGTCTGTTGAATCGTATGTGTCTGCGCCACGTGAATCTGTCCACATATATGGTGGCATGGGTTTGTTGTCGGTGTCGCGCTTTACAACGATGACCTGGGCACCGTCACTTTCGATAATTAAATTTTTGGCGCGCAAAATCTTTTCTACGTCATCCAGATATTGTGCTGCGTTGCGTTCGCCTAAATCATAATCAAATGGCAATATGTTTAGTCTGTTGACCGTTTCTTGCATCATTTGCATAGATATTTTTAAGAACTTTTCATACAGGGCAAAATAACCAGCATGGCCGTTTTGGAATTTTGCCTTGATATCCTGGGCGTGTGCCTGGAAATCCGGATTTTCTTTGGCAAAAGAACTGGCCAATGGATAATAGGTATTTAATTCTGTGGGGTTGATGTCAAAATCAACTGGTGTGTTTGGGTCGAAATTATCACTGAAATATGGCAATTCTGGGTGCAGGCGTTCAATCCATGCGATAACCAATGCCATTGGCTTGCCCCAGTCGCCAATATGATTCCAAGAATATGTTTTATGCCCCAACAGACGCGCAATGCGGTTAAATGTATCGCCAACAATCGATGTGCGCAAATGCCCAATGTGCAGAGATTTTGCAACATTATATGCGCCATAGTCTAAATCAATTGTTTGTGGCGCATCAGTACGTGGTGATTGTTCTTGGCATGCAGATTCCCAAATAAAATCATCTTTTAATTTAATGTTAATAAATCCAGGGCCGGCAACGGATGTTTCGGCAACAAAGTCCAGCTCTGCCAGTTTGGGTGCAATTTCGGCCGCCAATTCGCGTGGATTTTTTCCGGCGGATTTTGCCATTACCATGGCGGCGTTTGTTGAAAAATCGCCAAAGTCGCGGTTGCGTGGAACCTCTAAATTAACCTTGACCCCCAATTTTTCATTTATCGCGTTTGATACGTGTTTATATAGATTCATTTTTATATACTCTTTATATGTTTGTAATTATATCGGTAAAACAATTCTAACTTTTAATCCGCCCAGTTCGCTGTCTTCCAGGAACATTTGACCGCCGTGGTTTTCAATGGCGGTTTGGGCGATTGATAATCCCAATCCTGTGCCGCCTGTGTCGGCACGTCGTGCGTCGTCCAGGCGTACGAATGGACGCAGTGCATCTTTCTTGCGTTCGTCTGGAATGCCAGGACCGTCGTCTTCGATTATAATTTCAACAGATTCTGGACCGTCGTGTTCAACGATGCGAATGTTTTTATTTGCATATCGGGCCGCATTTTCAATGATGTTGCTGAATGCGCGCGCCAGCGCCATCGGACGGGCATAGAATTGGGCCGGTGTTTCTGGGAAATCTGTGATGATTTTTTTGTTGCCGGCCGCATCACGGGCAATGCGTGTTAACATTGGCGGTAATTCGGTTGCCTGCTCTATTTCTGGGTTTTCGCCACGTGCAAACGCCAGATATCCGTTTACCATTTCTGTCATTCTGTCAATGTCGCGGATTAAATCGTCGTTTGTTGCAGTTTCCGTTTCAATCGCCAGACGCATACGTGTCAGCGGTGCCTTTAAGTCATGGCTGACCGCGTTTAGCATATCTGTACGTGTGCGATTATATCTGTCCAGACGTTCCTTCATTGTAATCATTGATTTTGCGGCGTCACGGATTTCCTTGGACCCGGTTGGTTCAAAGCCTGGCGCGTCCAGACCGCGACCAAAACGGTTTGCAGCCTTGGCAATGCGGCGTATACTGCGTGTGTGCATGATAATAAATGGCGATATCAATATTGATACGATTAAGATTGAACCCAATAACCAGATGATAAACACTTCGGTACTGGTTGAATAGATACGATACAATGATGTGCCAAATGTTGCTGTTTTGTTATCCTTGGTCGGAACGTCAATAAAGACAAGACGTTTGCCCTTGTCAATATACAATTTTGCAGGACGTTTCAGGCGTTTAGACAGTTCTGACGCCAGTTTTCCAGCCTCGTGCGAGTTGTTATCGTTCTTTTTAGGGCGATTAAGATGTTCGTTTATTGTGACGTTGATGCCAATGTCCCGTGCCATTTGCTGAGCAGATTCTGGGTTGCCGGCATCCATAAAGTTCATCATGGTCGTAATTTCGCCCGCCAAAGTACGTGCAAGCGTGTCGTGTACACGTGACCAGTGATTGCCAAAAAATACGTTGGCAATAATAACCAGCGCAACGACCAGTGGAACTAATATCATTAATATCGTGCGCCATAAAAAACTGCGTGGTGTCAATCTCATGCCAAAGTGCCTTTGTTAGTTATTCGTTTGTGTGGTTTTGTCGACTAACTTATATCCGCGACCACGAATTGTTATTATATCTAGGTTTGATAATACAACATTTATTTTGTTGCGCAAGCGTTTTGCAACCATTGGTGATGCAGGAACGATATTGCCAATTGGTGTGATTAAATGCTGTAATAATTTCTTCTCTTCGCCAGACAGTGCCAATATTTTTGTTGGACTGGTGGTGTCTGTTGGGTCAGAGATATAAAATTCATTATTGATGAACGTCATACCATTTGGTGCCGTTGGTTCAACACTGGGGGCGTTTTTGATGATATTGTTTAAACGCAGAACTAATTCGCGTATTTGAAACGGTTTGGCCAGATAATCATTCGCCCCACCAGACAGACCGTCAATTGCGTTTTCTGCGCCAGTCATTGCAGTTAACATAATCACGGGTGTTGTGTCTCCTGTACCACGGATTTTTTTTAAGAATGTCAGACCATCCATGCCGGTCATCATTCTGTCCAGTACAATCGCATTGACACGAATGCGTTTTAAAATGTCTGTTGCATTTTCGGCAGATGGTGATGTTATTATGTCGAAACCATCTTTGCGCAGGCCCTTGGCCAAGGCGTTGCGTAAAATATCGTCGTCGTCAATAATAAGAATCACTTTGTTTGTCATTAACTATTTATTTAATGGTTCAACGGCATATTCGCCGGGTTGAATTGTGCGCATGGCGTTATTGGCACCTTGCATATCTTCTTCTTCGTCATACGTTGCGGCACGGAATTGCATGCCAGATGTTGCAAATTCTGTCTTGAATAATGCATAGCCTGTGCCACCGCCTGTGGTTGGACCTTGCATGCCCAGGGAATAATAACCGCCCAAAATGCCATAGTCCAGGTCGATGTAGTCAATACTGACCATCAATGATACATTGCTGAACCCGTCACTGGTCATGTTGCAGGCAAATTCACGGTTGGACAGTGTTGCCTGGGAATTAATTGGAACCATAATGTCCATAACGGTTGGTTCGCAACGTCGATCGATGCCGTTTACCAAGAATTCGTATGTCATACCAACGGTTGCCTTGGATAATCCGGTGGAAACGTTAACCTGTGATATTGTTGCCTTTGGAATTTTTACCATCGCATTGGCAATACCACTGCGTACAGGAAATGATATTCCAGATTGCAAACAATCGCGTGAGAATGGGTCTGCCTCGCAAATATAAACGCGTGAATGGGCGTTCATCATGAACATGTTTGCCAAGCTGTTAAATAAAAATGTGCGGGTTATACGGTCGTTCAGACGTGTGCAACCAAAATTGCGACAGATAACCATTGGTTTATCAGCAAACATAACACCAGGATGTTTTTGTGACTCAATTTCGCGTGCAGCAATTATGTTCTGGTCATAATCCAGGCTGTCCGCGCGTTCCATGAATTCTGATTCTGGAATAAAATTCGGATCATCTGGGTATGCATAATAAGACTGTACTGGTGTTTCTGTGTATATCGTTTGAAATTCTTCGTACCCCATGTTATCCATGGCGTGTGCAGAAAATGCACAGAAAACAGCGAAAAAAGTCATAGAAATAGGTTTAAACATGATGTTGCCTTTGGTTCTCTCTTTCAAATCTTAGAACATTTTGGATTATTGTGTCAAAACAAAAATATTTTTATTGAAATTTTTAATTGCTTTGTTGTATTTTAATGTACGAACTAAAAATAATTACAGGGGAATCATATGGTCGATATTATTATTTCAGGTGAATCTGGTAAGTTGCACGCGGTGTATCATAAGTCTGCACAAGAGGCGGCGCCCCTGGCGGTGATTTTATCTGGAAATCCGCGGCAAAAGTATCATATGAACGACCGTGTGTCGTATGCAATGGTTCGTGCGTTTATGGATATTGGTTTTTCCGTCGTGCGCTTTAACTATCGTGGCGTTGGCGATTCTGAGGGGGTGATTGGCACAACGTCTGAAAATATGCTGGATATCGCAACGGTTATAGACTGGATTCAAAATCATAATGAAGATAGCGACAAGATTTGGTTGGCAGGTCACCAATTGGGGGCATGGTATGTATTGCAGGCAATGATGCGTCGACCAGAGGTGTCAGGTTTTGCATTGGTGTCGCCTGATTCAACAGTATCTGATTTTGCGTTTTTGTCACCGCGTCCAAATCGTGGATTGTTGTTACAGGGGGCGGCAGAATCTGATGAGGCACGTGCATTCGCAACACATTTGACCCAGATCTTGAAAAAACAGGCGCAAATCGATTTGGAAACAATTCGTATCAGGGGCGCAGATGCAATGTATAGCCAGCCTGCGGATTTGCGACAAATGTATAATGATTTAAAGGCCTATGTTGGTCGTGAAAACGAAGAAGATAAGTTGTTGTAAGGTATGCAGAACAAAGAAAGATTTTTAGATGTAAATATTCCAGATGATATGGTTGCGTCAATTCGACCACGTTCATTGTCTGACTTTATTGGGCATGAAAGTTTAAAACAGAATTTGTCTGTGTTTGTGTCTGGTGCGCGTAATCGGGGCGAGGTAATGGATCATGTATTGCTGTATGGTCCCCCGGGGTTGGGAAAAACAACCTTGGCACATATTGTTGCGAATGAATTGGGGACAAATTTTCGTGCAACGGCGGCACCAATGTTGACCAAGCAAGGCGATTTGGCGGCAATTCTGACGGCTTTGGAACCGATGGACGTATGGTTTATTGATGAAATTCATCGTCTGCCGACGGCAATCGAAGAAGTTTTATATTCTGCAATGGAAGATTTTAAGTTGGACATCATGTTGGGCGAAGGCCCCAGCGCAAAAAGTGTTCGTATCGACCTGCCCCCATTTACGTTGGTTGGGGCGACAACCAGAACAGGCTTGCTGTCCAATCCGTTGCGTGATAGATTTGGAATCGATTTACGTCTGACATTTTATTCGCCGGCGGATTTGTCTAAGATTATTATGCGCAGTGCGAATATTTTGGGTATGCCAATCGATGCAGATGGTGCACTGATGTTGGCAAAATCTGCGCGTGGGACGCCGCGTATTGCAAATCGTTTATTAAAACGGGCTCGCGATTTTGCGTGTGCATTGGGAAAAGCGCAGATTACAGTAGATACGATTAAAACTACCCTATTCCAGTTACATATCGATGAATGCGGGTTGGATGAAATCGATCGCGAATATATGAATATGATTATAAAGTTCTATGCAGGTGGGCCTGTTGGAATTGAAAATCTGTCTGCGGCACTATCTGAACCAACAGATACGATAGAGGATGTCATAGAACCGTATTTAATGCAACTGGGGTTTGTGCAGCGTACACCGCGTGGTCGAATAATAACAGATGCGGGTTATGCACATTTGGGGTTGGAAAAATAAAAAAGGAAAAAGTAAAACATGGCAAGACATAAGTATAATTTTACAATTGCCTATGCGGATACTGATGCGGGGGGAATCGTGTATCATGGGCGCTATATTGAAATTGCAGAGCGTGCACGTATGAACTGGATGCGTGGTAAAAAGATTCCAAGGGGCGATAATTTTATTATTAAAAATTTAAACGTAAATTATAGCTTTCCATTAAAGTTGGGCGAAGATATTTGTGTCGAAACAGAAGTGTTAAAGGTCGGCAATGTGTTCCTGGATACGGTACAGTATTTCTTGAATCCAGAAAATAAAATCTGTGCAACGATGAATAGTCGTGTCGCATATATTGGACCGGATTTGCGTTTAAAGAGTATCCCCGAATAATTGCGTAAAGAAATGATGAGTGTTACAGATAAGCAGAGATAGATGTAAATGAAAGAACATGTTTATCCATTTACAGTTGCGTATGCGGACACGGATGCCGAAGGAATTGTGTATCATGCGCGATATCTGGAAATTGCGGAACGCGCACGTATGAATTGGTTGCGTGGGCATGTTGTGGTTGGTGATGATATCGGATTTGTTATTCGTGAATTAAATATTAAGTATTTACAACCATTAAAGGCGGCAGATGATTTTGTCGTAAAAACAGTTATGACAGATGTTGGGGTGGCAACGGTAAAAATTGAGCAAAAGTTCGTGAAAGATGGGAATGTTTGTGCTATAATAAACTTAAAGGTTGCGTATTTGGGTGTGGATATGCGTCCAAAACGTATTCCTGCGGAATTTATAGAGCAATTGGTGTAATTATTAACAAAAGAAAGGAAGGAAAAAATGGAAAGTAATTTTTCGCTGTTAAGTTTGTTTACAGGCGATATTATGACAATCTTTGTGTCGATTGTCTTGGTGATATTTAGTGTTATGTCATGGGCGGTTATTATTGAAAAAATCCGTCTGTGGAAAATGGTCAAAAGAAATCCAGTTAGATTAAAGGCGTCTGATAACATGGCGGTTGCGCCGGAACGCTTGGTTCGTCCGTTTGACAAGAATTTGTGGTTCTTGGCGATGGTCGCATATATTTCGCCGTTTATTGGTTTGTTCGGTACAGTTTGGGGCGTTATGGATTCTTTCGCGTCGATTGGAATTAATCAGTCGGTTAGCATTGGCGTTATTGCACCAGGACTGGCGGTTGCGTTGGGGACAACTGCGTTGGGGTTGATTGCGGCGGTGCCTGCGGCGATTGCGCATCAGGTTTTTGCGAAAAAGGCTGATGATTTATACGACCGTCTGGACGATGTGCGTCGTGAATTTAATTCGAAAAAATAAGGATATTATAATGTCACGTATGCGTCGCAGACAATCTGATTCTGGAATTCAGTTAACGCCAATGATTGACGTTATGACGGTGTTGTTGGCGGTATTTATGGTGACAACACCAATGATGACAACGGGGATTGATTTGGAATTGCCACGTGCAGGTGCATCTGCGATGACGGGCAATGATCATGCAATTCAGATTAGCGTTGATGCGCGTGGGCGTTATTTCTTGTCAGAAATGGAATTACCCCGGGACGAGGTTGTAAAGCGTGCAATTGCAATGCGTGGTGAAAATCCAAACCTGACGATTATGATTAGTGGTGATACCCATGCTGATTATGGTGCGGTTATGTCTATGATGGGTAAATTAAAAGATGTTGGTTTTCAAAAAGTTGGACTGCGTACACAACCAGAGTAATCGTAAATGGCGAAGTTTAATCAATTTTCATCAGAAAACTTGTTGATGTCTGTTGGCGGACATTTGGCGTTGGTTGCAATTATGATAACATCGTTTGCGATTGTTGTTAACCGTGCGCGCCTGGTGACGCCAGACAGGATTGAAATTATTGAAATTGATTTGAATCAGGTTGTTGTGTCTGGTGATGAAACAAAACTTTATAATGTTGGTCAGGTTGTTGAACAGAAAGAGGAAGAGCCTACCCCTGCCCCAGTGGCAAAACCAGATACCAAGGAAGTAAAGGCAGAAGAACCAGAAAAGGTAGAGATAGAAACACCAACATTGGTTGAAGAGCCGGAACCAGAACCGGAACCAGATGAAAAGGTGGAAGAGCCGGAAAAAAAGCCAGAGCCACAGAAAGAAGAATCAAAAGAGGTGTCAAAACCTGTCACGGATGCGCCGGCCGCGCCAAAGAAAAAGAAAGTTGTGCGTGTCAATCGTGAGGTTTTATCACTGGATAGAACCTTGACGATATCTGTTGTTGACGCGTTGCGTGTTGCGATGACGCGTTGTTGGGTTGTCGATACAAAGCGTCCAGATATTGCAGATATTCGTGCGGTGGCACATCTGACGATGCGAAAAAACGGTACGGTTCAAGACGTTTGGTTTGAATCAGAATCGCGTGCGGAAACAGATCCGGCATTTGCGTATGTGTTGGATACAATACGGGCGGCGATTGACACGTGTCAGCCATTGCGTATGTTGCCAACAAATGAATTTGAAAAATGGAAAAAGATACAGTTAACTTTCTATCCAACCCAGGGTAAAGTTATGTAGGAAAATGTCGGGGCCGGCGGGGCGTGAGAGAGAAAAAACCAAAGGCAAAAAAATGCGACGAGATTATTATTCTGAAAATTGGTATCAGGCAACTGAAAAATTCTGTCAAAATGCTGTAAAGTGTGGGCAATTGCGTTGGTGTGTTGCGCCGGGGCATAAATTTGACATTCCATATGTTTCAATTGGCACAGGTCCGCACAAGGTCGTTATAAATTCTGGTGTTCATGGGATAGAGGGTTATTTTGGCAGCGCTGCACAATTATTATTTCTTGATAAGATTGTGCCAAATTTATCCCCAGAACTATTGAAAAAATACACTTTTGTTTTGATACATATTATCAACGGTTGGGGTATGCAAAACCGTATGAGAGAGGTGCGCGATAAAAAGCATGGTGGCTTGGTCGATTTAAATCGCAATTTTGGGGTTGATTTTAGTCGGCCTGATGCCCTGCCCCAGAACCCAAAATATGAATTGGCGCATGATTTGTTATTGTCAAAGCCGGACAAAGTTGTAAAAAAGAACGCGATAAAAGAATTTCGTGCTGTGCATTTGGATGACGGTGTATGGGACGCGATCAGTTATGGGCAGTATACTCAACCGTACGGGCTGTTTTATGGTGGTTCGACGCCGATGATTGAAAATTTGATGACGATGTCAATTTATGATGAGATTATGCATGATGCTGATTCTTTGATTTCCATTGGCATGCATACCGGTTTGGGGCGTTTTTACAGAAAGTCTGGTCGTGTGACGTCGCAAATGTTGGTTTCGCACCCAGGGGCACATAAAAACACCCGGTTTTTTGCGGGTTTGACCCCGAATACGACGATTGTCCCAGATGAAAAAGCTGTTAATGGTCCGTCATTGCTGGGCGATTTGGTTGATTGTCTGGAAAATCGTTATGCAACGTCAAATCGTCCGGTTTATACTGCTGATTTTGAGGTTGGAACCGGCGAGTTCCCAATAATGTCCCCGATTTATAAGCGTATGGATATGGGGGATGCGCGATATGATTTACTAAATTATGGTGAAATTAATCCCCAGACATGGAAAAACCTGACGGAAAGTTGGTATCCATCGGATGTCCGTTGGCGTAATGCGGCGTTAAAAAATGTAAATGTTTTGTTTCATGATATGACGAATCGTCTGTCACGATAAAAAAATCCGGTGACACCGGATTTTTTACTTGTGTACCCCCCTTGCTTTTTTCTATGATACGGGTATAAAGAGGAAGAAAAGTGGGAAGATTTTCAAGATTTCTGCGCTTTTGCGCGATTTTAATCGTTTCGTTTTTTACCGTTGATGCGTTTGGTGCGGGGTATACATGTCCGGCTTTGAAAAAGTATACGTCGTGTAAACCGGGGTATTATTTAAGTCTTTCAGTAGATGGGTCGAATTCATGCGTGTCGTGTCCTGCTGGGTATTATTGTGCGGGGGGGCTACAAAACAAATTTGATTGTGATACGGGTACGGCGATTTCGTCAGATGGTGTATGGACATCGTTGGCGGGGGCAAAGTCGCGCTCTGAATGTTATACATCTGTTACAATGCGTAAACTTAGCAATGGTGTTACCGGTAATGGTACATTGTCAATGGTCAATCCGGTTGATGGTGTGACACGTACGGCAACAGGTACGTCTAATTTAACGGTACAGTGTTATTATGGCATATCGTGTAAGTTGCCAACCGTAACGCAAAAGTCGTCAACGTCAGTAACAACGAATAATGCGTTGTATAATCCATATGTACGATATACGGGTGGTTGGGTGACGTCGGCTTCTGATTCAACAGGTGGAACAACGACAGAATTTACATTTGATGACAATAATACGACACGGATATTGTTTCCGGCACATACGTCGGCCCCGATTGCCGTGACATTAAGCCCGCAAAAAAACGGTGACACATCGGGTATTGCAGGTACTGTGACGATTTATTCAAAGTATGGTACGGGTATTTACTTGGATTCGGCGGCAACGTCATATTTGATGAGCAGTTCGCAAAACCCAATTACGGTGCCAACACGTGCAGGTTATGTGTTTAATGGTTATTATACCGCCACAAATGCTGGTGGCACGCAAATGATAAACGCCAGTGGTTATTATATTGGTTCGGGTTCCACGATTACGGGAAATGTGACATGGTATGCGCATTGGTTGCCATGTGCGGCGGGGTATTACTGTCCGGCGGGGTCGACCAGTACAACTGCATATGACTGTGATACTGGTACAACAACGCCCAATACCAATAATTTGTGGTCTTCGGCGGCGGCGGCCAGTTCGCGTAATCAGTGTTTTCGTAATGTGACGTTAAATTGGGGTAGTGCGACCGGTGCAACACTGACATGGGTAGACGGATGTGGGAATTCACATACATGGACCCCCAGCAGCAGTTCGCAAAGCGTAGATGTGTGTTGTAAATATCAAGTGGGGTGCGTGTTTCCTGACACAAGTGGTTTGTCGCGTGACCAGTTCAAAGTTTTGGGTGGCTGGTATACATTCATTCCAGTTCCTAATAGCAACAGGGTTAGTGGCGCCATTACCAATATAAAATACGTTACCAGTACGTCCAGCAATGCTGTGTATTATCCGGCGATGCGCAGGCCGATTACAATAACCTTGAATCGTCAAGGGGGGTCGAGTAGTGGAACAACGGCGATATATTCGGTGTTCGGTGATGCGGTTTATTTGGATTCTGGAATGACTCAGACGATGACGGAAACAACGAACCCAATTACGCGGCCACAGCGTGGAGGCTATGTGTTTAGTGGTTATTATACTGAAGAAAGTTGTGGTGGTACAGAACGTATCGATGCCGAGGGGAAAATTACATCGGATTTTAGTTCGACATATTCTTCGAATGTGACACTTTATGCGTGTTGGACGCCGTGTTCTGCGGGGTATTACTGTCCGGCGGGGTCGACCAGTGTGACAGAAAATCCATGTCCAGAAAACTGGACATCTGATGCCGGTGCGTTTGGAATTTCAAGATGTTATCGTGATATAATTTTGGATTCAAATGGTATGACCTGGCGTGATTTGGGTACGGTTGGACAAAGAACATATATTGTTTATTATAATACAGAAGTTTCTTTCATACCGTCGGCGGTTTTGGTTCAAGATGGTTTTACGGCGACTGGTTATTGGTCGACGACCAAGCCCAATCCACAGGGCGCATATGATACCACGCCACAATATACGGATGATGAATTTTTGTATGTATCCACCGATGAAGAACCGTTGACGTTCTATGCATTGAAAGAAGGTGTAGAGGTTCAGGCGTTGATACTACCCGATATTTTCGATGGTTCAGAAGTTGTTGTAACCTGTGGTCAGTTTAGTGGTAAATGTATATTGCCAACTTTTGCACAGACAGGTTGGGCACAACTGACAGGTGTAAAGCTGGCTGGATGGCAGTTGGCGTACAGCGGCGGGTTTGATATTAGTGATTACAGTGGACGTGTGTTTGCGCCAGGCGAGGATGTTTCGACGTTGGCACTTGTGACAGAGCCCTATACTATGGAATTTGTGCCGGTGACACAGGATACCTCGTGCGCCGCAGGGTATTATGCCGCTGGTGCTTCGTGTAAACCGTGCGAGCCGGGATATTGGTGTTACAATAATTCGAAAAACGTATGTCCGTTGGGAATGACGTCTGACTCACTCTGTTCCGCGCAAAATAATTGTTATTACAGAGTGACAGCGGGTAATTACTGGAATAATGATAATAAGATGATTTTGCCTTGTCCGCCTGGGTATTATTGCTCCGGTAACTACAAAGTTTCGTATTCGAATTATTTGAATAATGTGCCGACACTGGATATGATAAAAAACTCTGGTTATATGCAAACATGTATAAGTGATGTGGGGTGGCCGTTAATGATGTCAGATGCGGGGGCGTCTAATCCTGCGACGGATTGTTATGCTGGGGTTAAGGTTGATAAAAATGGTGGGTCTGGTGTTGTTGTGATTATGAACACAATGATTGCCTCTAATGGGGGGGATGAATCAGAATATATGACAGATATATCTGGTACGAATGGCGGATTGTTAAAGTGTTATCGGGATTACACCTGTGTTATGCCGTATGTGGATACGGGACTGACACAAACCGGGTATAATTTTACCGAAAACTGGGGGTTGGATCCGAATTGTGAATATACCACATGGTATCCTAATGAAATACTTGACACAGATTATTTCGCATCCGTGTTTGACGAATATTACTATGAAACAGTGGGATTTGGAAATCAGGTTTTCCCACTGGATGGTGGTGGGCCATACGAGTCTGATTCGGATTCGATTGGAACAATTGGAACGTTATATGCGTGTAAATCGTTGAAAACAGTAAATTGTGTTGCGGGTACGTATCTGCCGGCTAATTCGCTGACGTGCAAAACATGCGAAGCGGGCTATTATTGTCGGGGTGGTTCATATTCATATTCCAGTACAAATCAGGGTATGAATAAATGTCCAGATAAGTTTACATCCGACGAAGGTGCGACATCTGAAGGAACACAGGGTCAGGCAGATGAAAAAGTGTGCTATATAGAATTGGATCCGGGATATGCCGTGGCGGTTGACCAGGCAAATGGCAGTGTGACACTTGCCGCATGTGACAGCGCAATAATAAAGCGAGAAGCAACCATGTATGGTATGGGGACTGGTTTCTATTGCCCGGGTGGTGTGCAAAAATATCAGGGACCTGGGTTGACCGGTCTTGAAATGTGCCCGGCGGGATTCCAGTCTGCCGAAAGTACAATCACATCGCGTGATCAATGCGCCTTTACATTGCCGGCGGGAAAATCAATTGATTACTGTGATGGGGTTGAAAGTGTGACCGTATTTGATCATTGCTCTGACGTTGTGGCTGATTACTGCCCGGGGTATACGGTGACAATTGCCGATACGGGTGCTGACGAGAATGTTGCATGGTGTTCCAGCAGTGCGAATAACGGATTGGTTCGCTTTGATGGTAGAAATCCATGTCCGGCGAATTCAACCGCACAGCCATATGGATTAGATGCAGATGGTTTGACGTATTCAACACATTGTGTATGTAATACTGGATACACTGTTTCAGATGGGGCTGCGACCATTACGAATTTGTCACAGACATGTACACCAATAAAGTATACGTGCGAACCGGGTACGTATTTACCCGCGGGGGCAACGGCGTGTGTATCGTGCCCAGCAGGTTCATATTGTGGAAACGACGGTGAAGATTATGAATCGGATCGCGACTTTTATTACAATCCAAATGTCGCCCAGGGTATAGAAGTATGTCCGGCAGAATATCCAAATTCTGGGGCTGGTGCTGTGGTGATACAAGAATGTTATCTGACCACAACCGCTGGTCAGTACGTGGCAGAAGCCGGCCAGGGCCAGGTGATATGTCCGGAAAATCATTATTGTCTCGGTGGGGAAACCATCTATTATGGATTCCATGAACAGTCGGGTGGTGGTGTATTTGCAGGTGGTGCGGAACGGTGCTTCACAGGTGCCACGATAGAGGAGTATGAGGCAAATCCAACCGCATACCTGAATCATGCGTACCCATATTCGGATGCAGGTTCAGATTCTCCACTGTCATGCTATCTGAATACCCAACCGGGATATTATGTGGCGTTTCAGGGGCAAGGACAGGAAATTTGTCCGGCAGGTGGATTTTGTCCGGGTGGCGACAAAGTGTATATCTTTGTGTCTGATGGAACGAATGATACAGGTGGATATTATCCATGTCCGCGTGGCTATAGTGCTAATATAGAATTGGGTAAGTATTCTAATTCGCAATGCGAAATGAGTGTTCCGGCAGGTTATTATATCGAAACCGCGGGTGATATAGTGTATTCGCCGGCACAATTGGGGATGTATCAACCAACCGCGCATATGGTATCATATGGCGAAACGTCAAATGACGTGGGATATACGCCGATCAGTTGTCAGGGACGTAATATGTACCAAGATCAAGAAGGTCAAGTAGAATGCAAAACGGCAAGTACTGGATTTTATACCATCAAGGACGGTGCAGAATGTGCCGATGGAATTGCCTGTACAGGTCAGGTCCAGTGTGACGCAGGATACTATTGTACTGCACAAACCGGTATAAGAACAGTGTGCCCAGAAAACTATGTTAACTCAAATGTTGGGGCGTCGGCAGAATCGCAGTGCTATTTGACCACAACCGCTGGTCAGTACGTGGCAGAAGCGTTTGCTGCGGAAACGGTTTGTTTGGGTGGTAATTACTGTCCGGGTGATGTTAATATTAACTATGGTTCAACAGGTGGTATTAACGCCTGCCCAGATGCACAGACGCATAAGATGACATTGGCGGATTATCCACAAGAATGGTATCCAATATGGCAACAGGGGTATGAACCAGAAAACCCATTGATGAAAGAACGCAGTGTTTCGGTGATTGACTGGGCTTCTTCGAAGGGTAAAAGTAAGATAACAGATTGCCGTGTAATTTATGGTCTGCAAAACGATGCGGGTATTCTGAATGTCGAAAGTGTATACTATAACCCAGATGATGAAAAGTATAATAATTATAGTAGCAGTGGTACATGGTATTATACGGTGTTGAATCCAGGATTCTTTTATAGAAACCAGTTGCATGTTAATTATTGTAGAGACGGTGGTACGTATAAGTACTATAAGTCTGCTGAACAATGCCCTGCGGGTTCGTATTGCCCTGGCTTTGAAACAAGACCGTTATGTGCTGATGGTGGTGAATATGGCGAAACAATGGGGATAAACAGTTGTTCATCGTTGATTGTACAAGATGAAACAGGACATTATCCGTATAGTCCGGTCGGTTCATCGCAAGCAACGCAGTGCTATCTGACAACGGTGGCAGGTCAGGCTGTGTTTACGACAGAACTGCCAGAGGCATGCCCGCGGAACTTCTATTGTACGGGTGGTGTAAATGTTAATTATGGTTCAACAG
>JAFTTY010000037.1 GCA_017466525.1 Alphaproteobacteria bacterium | reverse complement strand
AGCCAGAACAACAGCAACAAAAACCTGCACAGTCGCGTCCTGCCCAACAGGGACAACAAAGACAAGCAGCGCAACAGCAACAGGCGCCGCAAAAAACGCAACCACAGGCAAAGTCACAAGAAATGCAAAAACCAGCCCAACAAAATGCACGTACTGGGCAACCAATGATGCAACGTCCGAAATCACCACTGGGAAATGCATTACCACAACGCGCAGGTATGGCGCGCCCTGCCCCAGTTCGCGGAAACGAAAAGCCAGTTGTTCAAAAGCAACAAAATACGAACCACAAAGAAAACTTTGCCAAAGGGCAACAGAAAGTCAAGATGTTGCAGGTAAAACTGCGCGTGATTCGTATCGCACAATTTAAACAAGCAGGCATAATGCGCGGCTTTGGACAACAGCGCGCCTAAACAAAACAAACGTCCCCAAATGGGGCGTTTTTTTTGTTTTGAATACTGTCATATACAATTTGTTCGCTTCTTTTGATATATTGATTATATGGCAGACGAAATTAAATACTTTTTATCAGAAACAGGCGATGGATTTGATGCGATTTGGAACGGCAAAAAAATCGGAGAGATTACATACGTTCGTGTCGGAAATGACAAAATGATTATCGATTATACCGGCGTCGACCCAGATTTTAGACACAAACACGTCGGATTAAGTCTGGTTCGAAATGCCGCCAATATCGCACGCGCACAACATAGATATATAATCACACTATGTCCGTTTGCACGCGCAATGTTTAATCGCTATCCTGAATTTGACGATGTGCGATTATTAAATCATCATTAAATAAAAATTCCATTGATATAGTATTGTTTTTTTACCATAATGCACATCATCGATTATGGGGGAAAGAATTATGCGTAAATTATCACGTGGAACACTAATTTTTCTGATTTTCTTGAACGGGTATGTCAGTTTGTCTTTGGAATTGGCGGTATTAAGACAATTGTCGTTCTATGTTGGCAGCAGTGCCGTTATCACCAGTATTATTATGGCGATATTTTTAGGGTTTATGTCACTGGGGTACTTTGTTGGTGAATCACAAAAAGTTAACGATAATAAAATACGTCCGATATTAAATGTTAGTTTCTTGATTATCGCAGCATTGTCTGTACTGGCGGCAAGTTTCCCATTAATCACAGAATACTTTTTATTGATGTATGTTGGCGGAATCAAATCTGGGGCGATACAGACGTTTATTTATTCGTTGATATTCTTGTCCACGGGACCATTCTTGTTTGGATTTAACACAACACTGCTGTCACGCCAACTGCATTCGTACAATAAAAATTGCACAGGCAATATTATGGCATGGGATACAATCGGTTCTGTATTCGGGTCAATGGCGACAACATTGCTGTTAATGCCGTTCTTGGGTGTAAATTATACCGTTGTATTAATCACAATATTGTCTGTGGTTGGCGCATTAATTTTACGCCGTCATTGGTCGGTGTGGATTATGTGTACAATTGTTTTAGCCCTGTCACTTTATATCAACAGTGATACATATCAACGCAAAAATATGGGCATATTGGTAAACAATGCGAATTCAACAATTTCTGTATCTGAATATGACGATAACACACGCATATTGTATATGAACGGACTGCCAATGTCTGTATACAACCCAGAAAATGGTGGCACGGCAGAATACGTAAACTATCTGAATGATAATTTTATATACACAATGCCCGCCGATAAAAAATACAAGGTTTTGGTTCTGGGGGCCGGTGGTTTTACGCTGGGGTTAAAAGACACACAAAATGAATATACTTTTGTCGATATTGAACATACGTTAAAAGATGTTTCTGAACAATATTTCTTGGGCCAGAAATTGGGCAACAATAAAAAATTCATTGTCGCAGATGCCAGCCAATTCTTAAAGAACACTGACATACAGTATGACTTTATTTTGTTAGACGTGTATTCAAATTCGTATCAGGTTCCAGAAGGATTAATTACAGCCGAATTTATGGAACGCCTGAAATCACGTATTGCACCAAATGGTATTATCGCAATGAATATGATTGTTAATCCAAACTTTAACGATAAATACAGTCGTGTTTTTGATAACACATTTAATGCCGTATTCCCGTACAATACAATGCGTCAAGTTATCGGAGACTTTAATCCATGGACACAAAAAAACGATCCATCGAATGTCGTATATATCTATTACAACATTGAAAATGATGGACGAATATATACAATAAATAAAACACCCGTAATTTATGACAGATAAAAAAACACCGCCCATTTGGGCGGTTTATTTATAAACAAAACAATTTATTTCTTTTTACGGGACGCTGTTTTTTTCGACGGCACTTTAACCGTGCGACGCCTTGAAGGTGCGTCAATCTCGTCTTCGGTTGACATGATGTCGATATCAATTTCACCAGATGCCATATCCATAATCTTGTTTATATTACGACGCAGATTTGGGTGAGCGTCTGCATATTTCTTGATGCCGTATATAACGCCCGCTGTGATAACTTTTTCCATATCGTCAAAATCAATATGTTCTGATATTTTCCCACGAACCGCAGACACAACATGATTTAATGTCTTTTTTGCACGACGAATAAAGCGACGACGACGATGTGCACGGATAATTTCATGTATCCACATACCAATCAAAAATGCAACCAGCGGCACAATTACGCAAAATAAAAAATAGCGATACCAACTGTCACAAAATTGCGTCGGAAATACCGAATCACACAAACGCTGAAAATGCAAAAATGTAACCGCAATCATTTCATAGATAGAAAAAATTGTAAAACATACTTTTGATTTTAATAACATTGAAAGACTCCCTCTTGTTTGTCGTTATATGCTTATATTTTGCCTTATTTTCATAGAAATATCACCAGGAACGAATTCAAAACGGTTGACAAACGTTGACAAAATGATATTATAGACAAAAAAAGAGTTAATAGATGGCTAAAATATGTATTTTTTGCGGTAAACAAGCACAATCAAAAAACAAAGAACACGTTATTCCACAGTGGTTAATCAAACACACTAATCGCGCAGACAAACCAATTACCATTAACCCAGATTTACCTGAATTTAAGTTCATGTCTTTTACATTTCCTGCATGTACGGCATGCAATGATAAATATGCAAAATTAGAATCTGCAGTAAAACCAATTATGTTAGATTTGATGGATAAAAAAGCAATAACACCTGAACAAATCAATTTATTACTGGACTGGTTTGACAAGGTGCGCATCGGACTTTGGCTGGGACATCTTTACCTAAATAAAAAAATAGACGAAATTAATCCGCATATATTTATAGACAACAGAACCGGCAAAACAGATAGAATGTTAAGTATTGAAAAATTCAAAACAAACCCCGGCGACCAGGGCATTGCATTCACAGGAATACATACACCATCATTTGAACTGGCACCATGTGCATGGCAAATGATTATCAATGATTACATATTTACAAATGCATCATCACATATGCTGGTTTCAGGACGACTGGGCTTCCCATACTCAAACAAAATGTACACCCCAGATAATTTAAAATGCCACTTAAATTTGGAAAATGGAAAAAATAGAATTATTAAACCAATTATAAAAGGCTGGCAACCCACAAACAATTCTATAACGTTTTATCAACCAATATTTTCATCATATTTAGATTCGAAAACACAAGAAAAATTTTATAGTAAAAAATATGTCATAGACCATTGCCTGGATAGCGCCAATGGACGTGGTGGAATATTTTATCAAAAAGGAAATTCTGGCGCTGTTGAATATTTGACACGACCGATTTCCATAAATGTTAAACCACAAACAATCATTGGTACAAGATTTATACTTCCTGTTTTTGATTTGCAAGATATTGTTACAAAATCATACGAATGCGATTCTGCAAATCCCGTTACGCGTATTGCATACGAAAAAGAACGACAACTAAAATTATTACAAAATGAATATTTTCGACGGCTTTGCAAATAAAAAATCCCCAAATTGGGGAATTTTTATTTGTCAGAATCCACAGTTTCTGCTTCTTGGTCTGCGCGCTCTTCGGCATGCTTTTCAACAGCACGTGCAACCGTTTCAATTTGCAACAACTGATTTTCCAGGGCTGCACGCTCAGATGATTTATAACCCGTTTCTGCATCGCTGGGTTCTGAATCCTGTTTGGCTTCTGAATCCTTGGCGACAGCAGGATTTATCAGATTTTTGTAAATCTGCATAGCCTCGTTCGTGCCGGCCCTATCACGTGCCAACAAACGATTTTCAGGCCCGGGGAAAAACCAATCATCTAATTTTTCAGCCGTAATTTGCATAATTGGACGCGTACGTGCCTGAGCAACCCATTTTGGCAATACAGGCGTATCAGAATAATACCACAACGCGCCCCAATAAAATACACCCATCACAACAATACCACGGATAATACCAAATATTACCCCCAATGTTTTGTCTGTGACATTCATGATACTGTCTTGAATTTTATCGCGCAATTTTTGGTTCAAGAACCCAAACAACAATAATACAGCAAAGAATATCACAAAATATGATGCAACCAATGTGCCAACAGTTGATTCTGATAAATCAAACCACGACTGTAACAAGCCATCCAACCAAGGGGACGCAAATCGTGCAGAAACAGCCGCAGCGACCCATGATAATGTCGCCACAGTTTCATATACACCGCCACGTACAGTCGCCCAAATTGTGGACGCCAAAATGACGCCCACATAAACATAATCAAGTATTGTTAAATCAAACATAGTCGTTCCGATCTATAGATTATTTATTATTTCTTTTTATCCTTGCGAACCAGGACATAGCCCAATCCTGCGACCAAAACAATCAACAGACCCCAGAACCAAATTGTGCTGTTACCCTTGTTATCCGCAGTTGCAACCTCTGCCGGTTTTTCTTCTTCGACAGTTGCGACGTGTTCAGATACAGCCTTTGCACGTTCTGCATTTTCTGCCTTGAATTTTTCTGCATCTTCTGCCATTGCTTTTTTATTTGCAGCAGCGACTTCTTTCTGTTCTTTGTTCATGTCTGCTTCGACATATTCACGCAATGTATCCTGCATAAAATCTGCATAACCCTGTTCGCATTTGTCACCAATTACCAAAACAGGAACACCACCAGATTCAAAACCACATTTTTTCAATGTTTCTTGAAACATTGGCAGGTTTGCCTGTTCCATAACGTTTACTTCTGTGACCTTTAATTCTGGATATTCATAAACCAATGTGTTTGAAATAAATTCACGCGCATGATGACAGTGTGGACAAGCTGGTGAATAATAAACAGTAATATCTGCAGCAGACGCAGAACCAACAAATGCCAAACCAAAGATCGCTGACAACAGTGAAGCTTTTTTCATTTTTTCTCCTTTTTTGTTTAATCGATTATAGAAAATATATAAACACGCGCGCAAGCAATTTTTAACAATTTTTTTCCTGTTGCGTTTTTGTATTTTTACATACAATATATAAAAAAAAAGGAGTGCGATTCTATGTTTACACTGACACAATTTCCATTACCATATGCAACAGATGCACTGATGCCGTATATTTCACAAGAAACACTGGAAACCCACCATGGTAAACACGTTGCAACATATATTGAAAATTTGAATAAACTGATTGCAAATACACCATATGAATCAGTATCGCTGATGGATATTATAAAAAAATCTGCAACGACACCCGGGCAGGAAAAAATTTTTAACAATGCGGCACAAATATATAACCACAACTTTTTCTTTGATGGAATGTGCCCAAAATGCACAACGCAAATACCAAATGAAATAATCGAACAATTTGGCAGCGCAGAAAATTTTAAAGAACAATTCAAAGCCCAGGCAACCGCCCTGTTTGGCAGTGGCTATACATGGCTGGTACGCGACGGTGACAATAAACTAAAAATCGTAAACATGGCAAATGCAGACACACCAATCGTTCATAACATGAAACCAATTTTAACGCTGGACGTTTGGGAACACGCATATTATCTGGACTATAAAAACAAGCGCGCAGATTTTGTAGATAAATTCTTGGACAATCTGGTCAACTGGGACTTTGTCGCAGAAAATTTGAAGCAATAAAAAAGGGTACTGTTGTACCCCTTTTTATTATTTTACAATCCATATTTCCACTTCACCGGTTATATTACCGTTGGTACCACTGCGTATTGGCGCATATAGTGTACGAGTTTTATTTACATTCAATTTATTTCCGTCAACAGATACATCTGTTACATATGTACCAGATTCTGATTCAACCACATCGGTTATAATGTTTTCTGTCCGTTCTTCTAATACTTCTATTCTGTTAACAATTGCATCGAAATCACCCTGAGAAATATCCCCAATATCTGGTTTTGTATTTGAATCAGGTTTGGACGGTTGTGAAACTTTATTACCAGTTATCAAATTAGATATTTTATTGCTGGACGGCATACTTGCAGCGCGCGACAAACTTGTTTTTGTCGCCTGTTTGTTTTCAGACTTTGCAATTGTTGCCTTATTTACATCCAATTTTGGGGTCGCCACAATCGGTTTAACCGCGACAGCACTGGGTTTATTATCACCCAAAACTTTTACACTGGGAACTGCAAAGGCATTATTCGATACCACAACAGTAAAAAGCAATAAAAGAAATCTGTTTTTTGCCATAATTAATCCCCCATTAAATAGTGTTATCGTGTATAGAATATTCGACCCCATCTATTTTTGTTCGCATTGAATATTCTGTATTTATATTCATTGACTTTTCTCCATCTGATACAGGCGTTGTTTTTGCATAATACACCTTGCCATCGATTCTGACCGCCAATGCAGGTGTTGTTTGTTGTGTTTGCGTTAAATACAACATGCCGTCACCAATACGCATTAATTTTCCACAATTATCTGCGACGACGGTCCCAGTTGGCGAAATCAACCCATCAGGACACGATTCCATGACGGCATTTTCACCGCCAACGCAATAATGATTTTCATCACAAATTACGCATTCTGATGTATCTGTTGAAAAGAAAAATCCAGGTTCACAATACGACGAAACGCTTTCATATATCGCGGTTGCATAAACCGTTCCGGAATAGATACCCAGATTTTCAAAAATCGCGGCGTTTTTATACACATGATTTTCCAACATCAATCCATCTGATGGAAATAAATCTGATATAAAATCATCCGCCGTACCGGCAAATGCATTTGTCGTTATTGAACCCACCAGTAAAAATATCCAGCATTTTAATCGCATAAATATTTTTCTTTTAAACAGACAATTCATTTCCCGAACCGCATGTGCGGTTCGGGATTTTTTTGTGCATTATTGCGATACTTTTTCGAAGCGCCAGCCCTTGAACGTCTTACCTGGTACAGGTGTCGCCTTGACCGGCGTTCTGACATCACCACCGTATTCAACAGAGCCGGCATTATTGGCAGAAACATCCGCTGGGTCTGCATTTTCCCATGTGATAGTAATTGTATTCGGGTCACACCTTTCCACAACATAAGAAATCTGGCTAATCAATGCATTACGAAGGTATTCAGCACGTCCATCTTTTTTTGACATAGCTTCGGCACATAATGATCCACATTCTTTGGCACAGACATCATTAGCACTGGTAGCAGACACAAACATCCACTTTGAACCCACTTCTACACTAAATGCATCGTCCGTGGATTTATATTCTGTTATATTGCAGTAACACGCCTTCCCAGATTCCAAATTAATCACATCTAACAGCTCCCCTGTAGCCCCAGATGTCT
The DNA here is from genome assembly GCA_017466525.1 of Alphaproteobacteria bacterium. Lineage (GTDB taxonomy): Bacteria > Pseudomonadota > Alphaproteobacteria > Rs-D84 > Rs-D84 > Enterousia. Next base: position 18,212 of record JAFTTY010000037.1, on the reverse strand, counting down.
GGACGCTGCAATACGCATCCCCAACAAGAATGCCATTTTCTTGCCCATAGTCCACCGACCATGTATCATTACTTGGCGCTGTACCGGTTCCGGCTTGTCCGCCAACCCTACTCAAAATATGGTCGCCGGTAATACCGCGTCCGACTATGCTGTATCCTGGTTTACAACTTGCAATTTTACAGTCATCTGGACCAGTGGCATAATAATCCCTACCACCATCCACAAGCGCTATAGCGTTTTGGAATGCGGAAATATCACAAGGTTTATAACACTGGGTTGCACTTACGCTTGGCGAACCACCATCTGCAAAAGGATAACCCATTGGACAGCTTTCAATACCCTGATCATGTTCACTGTATTCTACTTCATATCCACCGGGGCAATAACTATTCGCGGGACATTCTAGCTGATTCTCTGAATTTCCCGGAAGATAATAACCAGGCTCAAGATAATATGAATTATTTGTATACTCTGCTATGGCATTCACCGTATCTTCATACACCCCCATATTTTCATATGTCGCCGCATTTGTGTATGTCATATTCTCTTGCATGTACCCGGTCGACGGAAATGGTTCAGCCAAGGCTGGCGAAACCAAACCCAAGACAGCAAGACTGCTTAATATTAGTTTTTTGTTCATTTTTTCCTTCCTTTTTTTGTTTATAACCGAACACCCCGTGGCAAATACGCCCGGGATATTACAATACTGACATCATGTGTAGAATTCCGCGTTTTTTATACTTCATTCCCACCTACACCTCTATACCTTAGGAGTATTATATCATAAAAAAACAAAAAACATCTACATTTTATGTAGACTAATCTTGTTTTTTATTACGTGCGGATGGTGAGGGATTGATTTCGCTTCGCTACATTCCCCTTGCAAAATTCGCCAATGGCGAACCGGTGTTATTCCACCTTTTTGCCACGGGTCGATTCCCCGTTTCGTAGGTTCGAATCCGACCATCGCAGCATAAAAATAAAATGCCCAAAACGGGCATTTGATTTTTATGGCGGATGGTGAGGGATTCGAACCCCCGGTGGAGTTGCCCCCACAACGGTTTTCAAGACCGCCGCATTCGACCGCTCTGCCAACCATCCTAAACTTTCTTGCCGGCGGTTCTTTCAAACCGACGGTTTTGTTCGCTGACCGTACCTGACGGTACTGCTCACCACTCGTTATCGCGCGACTTCGCTTTGCTTGTCTCGCTTACTCGTATGGGTGTTCTTTCATATGTCAACGGCGCATATTCTACATTATTTTTTTCGTATTGCAAACATAAAAATTGCAAAACCCGAAAAAAACATTATCAAAGACAACAATGTACCCATAGTCAGCCATTCGCCCGCCAAAAAACCAATCTGGATATCCGGGGCGCGAAACTGTTCACAAATCATGCGAAATACCGCATACCCCATACCCATTATACCACCCAGCGCACCCGGATATTTTCGCAAACCTGTATACTTATACAAACAGTACATTATTATGAATAACAGCACACCTTCGGTGGCCGCTTCGTACAAGGGACTGGGGTGACGCGGAATTTGTGTGTCGCCATTAAACACAACCGCCCACGGAACATCTGTGGGGCGGCCCATAACCTCGCGATTAATAAAGTTTGCAATGCGGCCAAAAAACAAACCAATTGGCGCGACAACCGACATGATGTCCAAAATAGACCAAGCGTTTAGTTTTCTTTTTCTGGCGAATAAAAATACAGCGGCAATAACACCAATAAGCCCGCCATGAAAACTCATCCCGCCATGCCAAACGGCAAATATTTCCAATGGGTGCGACAAGAAAAAACCCAAATCATAAAATAAAACATACCCCAGTCGCCCACCAAGAATTACACCAATAATAACAGCCGTCAGCAAATCATCCAGTTGCTTTTTATCCAGGGTCACCATGCTGTTTTTCGACAACATCAAACGCCGAAACAGCCAATACCCCAGCACAAATGCAGCGATGTACGCCAGCGCATACCAGCGTACATCAAGCCCAAACAATGAAAACGCAACCGGCGAAATCGGCGAAACCACAATTGCCATTCACACCCCCATTTGTTGTGGCAATATTAGCGCGTACGATATTTTTTAGCAGTAGAACCAGTCAATGTACCACGAATATCGTTTATAATTCTGTCATATTTTGCCAAATATTCAGGCGATGTTTTTGGGTCTTTTGCCAACTCAGCACGTTCACGCAACATGCGCTCTAATGTTGCACGCAAATCTGTCCTTGCACGGTCAGCCGCCGCACGACTGGCCTGAACACTCATTGCATTAGGGGTTTCATACCCCATTTTTTCACAAATAGAAATGCATCTTACACCATAGTCATTTTTCATAATAAAAATACCTCACTTCTTTTAACGACTTAAATTGCTTACTATTTCTTGTAATTTTTTTACCATTTTTGGATCAGATTTTGGATTTGCCATAAGTTCTTCCAACTGAGCCTTGCGCAGTTCATATTCAGACTTTTTGTATTCTTTGGCCTTTCTGGCGGCACTGGAACTATCCAACTGATATTTTTCAGCCGCAATAAAGTTATCTTGCGCTGCTTCTGCCGTCATACCACCACGCTGATTACCACGCGCACTTAATACCGCGCCACGTTTCTTAACATCTTTCGTCATTTTATATACCTTTTGTTTTTGACATACGTCTAATTAAACCATTGATATTATCTACCATTTCTGTCAGGCGTTTAATTTCGCCCTGATTGTTTGATTTCTTGGCAGCGTCCAGACGTTCGTTAATTATCTTTAATTGCTTTGTCTGCTCAATAATAATTTTTGCCCTGTCTGGCGGCAAACCATGATCAATCTTTACGCCGTTACGCATAACAGTTTCTGTCTTTTGTTGTTGATATTTTGATTTACCACTCATAAAAAATCCTTTTATTTATCTTGAATTACCCATATCATTGTATTATATATTTACTAAATAACAAGGAGAAATATTACCATGGCAACAAAAACAACACCCATCAATCCCCGCACAAATGGTGGAATTGAACTGTATTTAAAACGTATATTTGCACTGATGTTTGGTGCAGTTGGTCTGACCGCAATCGCAGCGTATTTAACAATTTGGGGCGGCGGATTACAGTATCTGATTAATTTCCAAACAGGCGGAATGTCTGCGCTGTATTATATCCTGTTGTTCGGTGGGCTGGGCCTGTCAATTTGGGCGCAGGTACGCGTTTTCAGCATGAAACCAACGACCGCAATCGGGTTGTTGGCCCTGTATGCCATATTGATTGGCGTGACAATGACACCACTGATTGCATCTGCATTGGCAGTTAATCCAGGCTCTATATTAATGGCATTTATCGTTGCCGCAGTTATGTTTGCATGCATGGCATTGTTCGGATATAAAACTGTCAAAGACCTGTCTTTTCTGGGCATATTCTTGATGATGGGCATGATTGGCTTAATCTTGGTTGGCATCGCATCATTTATATGGCCAGCAATGTTGGGCGGAACATTTGGCACAATCGTTTGCTTTATCGGCGTATTGGTGTTCGCGCTGTTTACTGCATATGATATGCAAAACTTAAAACGCGCATACGCAGTTTTGGGCGACGACAGACAAAAAAATCAGTTGGCTGTTTTGGGCGCATTGCACCTGTACATATCGTTCATCGCAATGTTCCAGTATCTGTTAAGCCTGTTTAATAGAGAATAAATTGTTAATTTAAGAGGAGTAAAAAAATGACTTATAAAATCGACCCCGCAAAATGTATTGGATGTGGAACATGTGCAGGTATGTGCCCAGTTGCTGCGATTTCACAAGGTGCAGATGGTAAATATGTTATCGATCCAACAAAATGCATTTCATGCGGGACATGCGCATCTGTATGTCCGATGGGCGCAATCGCACCAGATGTAAAATAATAATCAACAATATAAAAATCCCCCGTGTGGGGATTTTTTAATTGCGACAAAACAAATTCCCTGTTGCAAAATACTAAAATCAGTATAATATATCACTGTTCTATAAAAAATAATATTAGGGGTAAGATATGCCAGCAAAAACAGTTAATGATATTGTCGCACTGTGCAAGCGACGCGGTTTTATTTTCACAGGCTCTGAAATCTATGGCGGATTGGGTGGCGCGTACGATTACGGCCCATACGGCGTAGAACTGATGAAAAATATTCGCAACGCATGGTGGAACGCCATGATATATTCACGCGATGACATAGAAGGCCTGGACGCCGCATTGATTTCAAACAGATTATTGTGGAAATATTCTGGACACGAGGCTGGATTTTCAGACCCACTGGTCGAATGCAAAAAGTGCGGGGCACGCATGCGCCAAGATAAAATGAAAGACCAAACAAAATGCGACAACTGCGGTTCCACAGAAATCACAGAACCACGTGCATATCAATTAATGATGGGCCTGTCAATCGGCGCAACAGCGGACGGCGCAATCAATGCATATCTGCGACCAGAAACAGCAACAACAACATATACTAACTTTAAAAACGTATTGGATGCAAAACCACACAAATTACCATTTGGCATCGCCCAGATTGGCAAGGCGTTCCGTAACGAAATTTCACCACGCGGTTTTGTATTCCGTATGCGCGAATTCGAACAGGCAGAAATGCAATACTTTGTTAACCCGGCAGACGACGAAAAATTCCACGAAATGTGGATGGCAGAACGTATGGCATGGTGGGTTAATGCACTGGGGATTCCGGCTGAAAAATTACGCTTTATGCCACATGAAAAATTGGCACACTATGCCAAGGCAGCCGTTGACATTGAATACCAATTCCCAGACGGATTTGACGAAGTCGAAGGTATTCATAACAGACAGGATTTTGACATGGGGTCACATACCAAGGGCCAGAAAGACTTTAAAATCAACGCAAACGTTTTGGAAAACAAAGACAGCACAACAAACCTATCTTATTCAGACCCACAAAGCGGCCAAAACTTCTTGCCATACGTAATCGAAACGGCAATGGGCGTTAATCGCGCAATGCTGGCAGTTATGATAGAAGCATATGAAGAAGAAGACCTGGGCGATGGGAAAACGCGCACTGTATTGAAACTGAAACCACAATTGGCACCAGTAAAGGCGGCCGTCATTCCATTGGCACGCAATGTTCCAGAACTGTTGAACATATCAAACGACATTGTTGCAAAGTTGCGCAAAATGGCAATTGGACGTATCGAACTGGAAAATTCTGGGAATATCGGTAAAAACTATCGCAGACACGATGAAATCGGAACACCTGTATGCATTACCGTTGACCACCAAACAATGGAAGACGGCACTGTAACACTGCGCCATCGCGATACAATGGAACAAGAACGCATCGCAATAGACGCGGTTCCAACACGTATATTGGAAATCGTAAACAGATAAAAAATCCCCCAATCGGGGGATTTTTTTTACCAAGAAAGAAACTGTTTATTTATTCGCCTATTTTTAGATTCGGACGTACGTGACGTAAATTCTTTAACGCGCGTTCCTGGGCCGCACGAAACGCATCAGGGTTCCAGATTTGAAAACTGTTACCACGCCCAACAAAAATCGCCGTATCCGTAATACCGGCATGCGCCAATAAATCAGACGGAATTATAACGCGCCCAGTCACATCAAACGCCAACGGACGTGCATCCGCAAACAACATCGCAGACAGATCGTCCAGTTCACTGTCAAAAACACCCATTTTATCTGTTGCAGACGCCATTTGTTCCATGCGCGACATGGATACCCCCTCAATACAATCATTTGTAAAGGAACGATATAAAACAACACCTGGGAATTTTTCATTTGAAACCGAAGCCCGGAAAGAGGCCGGCACAGAAATTCGCCCCTTGGTATCCAAACGATTTTCATAAGATGAGAGAAACAATGACATTTTATGATCTTCTTTTTAGAGGTCTTTTTTCCGGTTCCCTTTCCTGCTTCACACAGAATGTAGCACGGGATTTTATGGTTGTCAATGCCATTATATAATTTTTTTATGGGATTTTATGGTTCAAACAAATAAAAAAAACAAAAAAAATTAAAATTAATTTAAAACAAATGTATTTTATGCTTGACCTGCGATTCGTTTTTGTTCTAAGATGTTTGTATAGACAAGGAAGAAAGAATTAAAACTCTTAAAAAACCGCAGAAAACTTGGCTTTTTTAAGAAAAAACGAAACAACAAAACGATGTCTATCTTTAACTTTTGTAAATACAGTCGTATTTACAAGAATGACAAGAAAAACATCGCAACATACGCCCAGAAAGGAGGGGAAACGCGCATGCCAAAGAACATCAAAGAAATTATGATTGCTTTAAACCAAGTCCTGACAACAACTGTTTGGGTCAACGAAGATCGCCAAATCATTTCATTGGCAGACGAATTAAAAATCGGTCAGAATAACACACCACGCTCTATCGAAGATTTAGAACGCACATCTTTGGTTGGCGCGTATGTATCACTACAAATTCGTACAGACAATTTTGATATTTCTGCAGAAAGCATGGACACAAAAAAATTGGCACTGCGCGTAAAAGAAATGGTGTTTGCAGAAGCCAAGAAAATCATGGACAGCGCAGACAATTCAGTTCAGTCCAACGTCGCAAAGGCAGCCTAAGACACGGGTGTTGCGCGTATCAGGACAAACAGTTTCTGGTTATCCAGAAGGAAGGGAGCAGCCGTCGGCAAGTAATTGCCGACGGTTCTTATTTTACCAATTGACATGTACAAAAAACATGCTAGCATTCCGCCTATGAAAAAGAATTACTATGAAATCAAATACCCAATGTGGTATCCGTACAGCAAACCAAATGGCGAGCGCGGAATTATGTACACCATTCCTGTCAAAGAAATGGTTAAAATTTATTCAACATTCAACGGCACAGCACCCAAGACCTTCTTTGATTGCGGCGCAGCAAATGGTCGCATATTATTAGAAGCAGAAAAAATGGGCATTTCCGCCAGCGGCGTTGAAAAAGACAAGTACAACTTAAAAACCCAGGAACAAAAAGACCTTGTCAAACAGGGTAAATTGCAAATTATGCCAATTGAAAAGTGTGCGCCAATCAAGGCAGATCTGGCATACTGCAATGGTGTTCTGACATACATGGATGAAGTGCAGTTGGCACTGACACTATCAAAATTCGACAATGTTAATACGCTGATTATATCACACGATACGTTTGATGATATATTAGACGCAAAGACAAACGACTATCATATGCCCTATCAAAAAAATCAAAATATCAAGCCAATCATATGGTGGATCGCTTATTTTCAGACAAACGGTTTTGAGGCACTATATGACTCTAAGCGCTTTTGTTTCGTTCTGTTCCCAAACAAACAATTGGTTGGGCAACATAAATTAAAAGTATCAAAACGGAAACCTACGCGCAAATTGCGTACTTATCCAAAAATAGATTTGTTAGAAGAACAAAAAAGAAAATTGAAAAAGAAACAGAAACAACGTTAAAAATACCGCCCATTTGGGCGGTGTTTTTTTATTAACAAACAAAATTTATTCATCGGCCTTAATCCCAGCACGGATTTCAGACAATGCGCGCGCACGTTCTTCTATCATGCCGTTCAGGTTTGCACCGGCCAAATTTGCCGTATACGCAATAGAATTTGCGAACGCCAATGCATCACTGTTACCATGGGTTTTTACAGAAAATCCACGCAATCCCAAGAATGTTGCACCCGCATATGAACGCGGATCAATCTTGTGCTTTAAACGTTTGAACACATGAATCAAGAAAAACGCACCAATCATCGCCAATACGGACTTCTTGAAATTTTCAACGACAACACGCTTGATTAACTTTGCGGTTCCTTCGACTGTTTTTAATACGATATTTCCAGTAAATCCGTCGGTAACAACAACCTGAACCCGACCAGTTCCAATATCATTCCCTTCGACAAAGCCAATATATTCGTACGGCAATTTATCTTTGTTTTCTGTTAAAATCTTGTTCAAATGCACCAGTGTTTCATTGCCCTTGGTTTCTTCGGAACCAATATTTAACACCCCCAGTTTCGGGCGTGGCATTTTACCGACAACCTCTGCATATACGCTGCCCAAGACGGCAAAATCAAACAGTATCGTTTCATCACACTGGACATTTGCCCCCAAATCTAACACAACAACACGGCTATCCCCTGCACCAGATGGTAACATAGTTGTAATTGCAGGGCGCGAAATACCATCCAGCGTTTTTAATGCCAATTTAGACAAAGACATCAAAATGCCAGTATTACCAGCACTGATAATCGCCATGGATTTACCTTCGCGCACATCCTTTATCGCCATATACATTGACGTATCTTGGGCATGGCGCAAAACATCCATAACCTTGTCCGTCGGTTTAATAACATTTGGCGCATGAACGATTTCGCAATTACGGGCAACACGTGGATACTTTGCCAACAATTTACGCAATTTCTTTTCATCACCAAACAGACGAAAGAATACGCTTCCTTCGCCATTTTGATATAAATACTGATTCATGCCACCCAGAACCGCATTCGGTCCCTTGTCACCGCCCATGGCATCAATCGCAATTATCTTTTTGTTTTCGTCTGACATTTTATAAAAAAAGCAGATTAGGCACAAAATGCGCCCAGTCTGCCCCCTTGTTCCCTATGCTAATAGGTTAATAATTATTTTGCACCGCATGCAGGACAAACGTGATGTGGGCGTTTCTTTTCGCCACATGTTTTGCATACACCACATGGCATTACAGACAATGCATCATGTGAACGACGTTGTGCAGAACGTGCTTTACTTGTTTTACTTTTTGGCGTTGCCATTTTACTATCCTTTTTATTTATGACTGCTATATTCTATTCAATTCCACAGCATTTGCAAGAAAAACTTTCCTTGGCATGTTTTTTCATGCCAAGGAGTGTTTTTTTAGATGTCCAACAACTGTTGTTGGCCATTGCCTTCGCGTGCCAATTTTTCTGCTTTTTCTTCTTCTTTGGCAATTTCGCGAACGCGACGTACATATGCACCTGTTCCAATTGGTATCAAACGACCAACAATCAAGTTTTCGTTAATACCAACCAATTTGTCTGTTGATCCGCTGATTGCAGCGTCAACCAAGACCTTGGTTGTTTGTTGGAACGATGCGTTCGAAATAAATGAACGTGATGTCAATGATGCACGGGTCAAGCCAACCAAGACCTGAGAGGCTTCGGCCAAGCGACCACCATCGCGTGCAACACGTGCGTTTTCTTCTTCGAAATCAACACGGTCAACAACCTGGCCCATCAAGAAACCTGTGTCACCTGGGTTTGTGATTTCAACACGACGTGTCATTTCACGTATCAAAATTTCAATGTGTTTGTCATTAATCGTCACACCCTGCAAGCGATAAACCTGTTGAATCTGATCAACCATAAATGTTGCCAAGGCCTTCTGACCCAAGATACGCAAGATATCTTGTGGAACAGGGTCACCGTCAACCAGTTTTTCCGCTTTTTTAACGACGTCACCACTGCGAACCAACAGGTTTGTGCCCTTTGGTACAGCATATTCGACAGGTGCAGTACCATCGTCTGGTTCGATGCGAATAATGATTTTCGATTTCGCATCTTCCAAATCAACTGTACCATCGATTTCTGCCAACAATGCAGGGTTTGATGGACGACGGACTTCTAACAATTCATTAACACGTGGCAAACCACCGGTAATGTCGCCTGTACGTTTTGCCTGAACAGGGATACGGGCGACAATGTCACCGGCAACAACGCTGTCACCATTGGCAACGTTCAATACGGAATAGATTGGCAACAGATATTCTGCAATCTTTTTTCCGCCCAGTGATATAACTTCACCCTTGGCATCGACCAATGTAATTGCTGGTTTCAATGCCTTTTTCGTGTTTGTTTTCCAGTTAATAACCTTGCGTGAAACGATACCTGTCATAGAATCAACTTCTTCCTGATAAGATACGTTTTCAATCAAGTCATTAAAGTTAACGATACCGTCTTTTTCAGCGATAATTGTGTTGGAATATGGATCCCATTCTGCCACTTTCGCACCCTTTTCAACGCTGTCGCCATCGTTAACAATCAGCATAGATGCGTATGGCAGGCTGCTGCTAAACAATTCTTTGCCTTCGGCATCAACAACCGCCAATTTACCATTACGGCTTAATACGACGATACGACCTGCACTGTTCTTAATTGTGTTAACACCAGACAATTTAATTGTACCTGCAACAGGGACTTCGATAAAGTGACTTTCGGCACCACCAGACGCAACACCACCAATGTGGAAGGTACGCAACGTCAACTGAGTACCAGGTTCACCAATCGACTGACCCGCGATAACACCAACCGCTTCGCCGACGTGTACCAATGCATTACGTGACAAGTCCATACCATAACATTTCGCACACAGACCATCTGAACAGCATGTCAAAACACTGCGTACATCAACGCTTGGCAGGCCAGATTCATTAATCGCCTTGGACGCTGCCTTGGTAACCAATTCGCCTGCTGGGACAATAATTTCCTTGGTAATTGGATGCACGATATCGTGTGCCGCCGTACGTCCCAATACAACATCGCCCAATGGAACAGACAATGTAGAACCAGTGTACACAGGTTTTGCAGTAATAAATTCTGTGGTACCGCAATCATGTTCTGTGATAACCGTGTTCTGTGCCAATTCAACCAAACGACGTGTCAAGTAACCAGCGTCAGCAGTTTTCAACGCCGTGTCAGACATACCCTTACGCGCACCGTGGGTTGACGTAAAGTATTCGGACATGGTCAAACCTTCTTTAAAGTTCGAAATAATTGGAACTTCGATAATCGAACCGTCTGGTTTCTGCATCATACCACGCATACCGGCCAACTGTTGAATCTGACGTTTGGAACCACGAGCTTCGGACAAAGCCATCATGTATACAGAATTCCAATTGTCACCAGTTGATTTACCCAGCGCAGCATACGCCATGTCACCTAATTTATCTGTTGTGCCATGCCACAAGTCAATCAATTTATTGTGACGTTCACCACCAGACAACAAACCGTTTTGATATTGTTCTTCGATTTCTTCAGCGGCCTTTTCAGACTGGGCAATAATGTCTTTCTTTTCCGCTGGGATGACAATGTCGTCATAACCAATGGAAATACCACTGAATGCGGCCTGTTCAAAACCAGTATCTTTCAATGCGTCGGCCAACAGAATCATAGCCTTGTCACCACAACGTTCGTATGTTGTTGCCAACAATGATTTAATTGCGCTGCGTGGCATAACCTTGTTAACCAAATCAAATGGCATATTGTCAGATTTTGGCAACAATTCACCCAAAATCATGCGACCAGCCGTTGTTTGATATGTCTTGCCGTTGATACGTGCAATAATTGGTGTATGCAATGTGATTGTCTTGTTTTCCAAGGCCAATTTTACTTCGTCCATGTTCGCAAAACGTGGTGATTTTTCATTGTGTTCACCATTAATCAAAGAGATATAGTAAACACCCAAAACCATGTCTTGTGATGGAACAATCATTGGCGCACCGTTCGCAGGTGACAATACGTTGTTTGATGACAACATTAATGTACGTGCTTCTAACTGTGCCTCTAATGAAATTGGTACGTGAACAGACATCTGGTCACCGTCAAAGTCAGCATTAAAGCCCGAACATACCAATGGATGCAGACGGATAGCCTTGCCTTCAATCAAGACTGGTTCAAATGCCAACAGTGACAAACGGTGCAATGTTGGCGCACGGTTCAGCAATACAGGATGTTCGTGGATAACCTTTTCCAAGATTTCCCATACAACATCTTCGCCGTTTTCAACCATTTTGCGTGCTGTCTTTAATGTGTTTGCATAATCGCCCGCCATCAAACGTGCAAATACGAATGGTTTAAACAATTCCAATGCCATTGTCTTTGGCAAACCAACCTGATGCAATTTCAGTGTTGGACCAGACACGATAACCGAACGACCAGAATAGTCAACACGTTTACCCAACATGTTCATACGGAAACGACCAGATTTACCGCGCAAAGAATCAGACAATGATTTCAATGGACGACGATTCTGGGAAACCATTGGACGTGCCTTGTGCCCATTGTCGAACAATGAATCAACCGCTTCTTGTAACATACGTTTTTCATTGCGGATAATGATGTCCGGGGCATGCATTTCCATAAAACGCTTCAAACGATTGTTACGGATAATTACACGACGATACAAATCATTCAAGTCAGATGCCGCAACGTGTCCCGCATCTAATGTGACCAATGGACGCATATCTGGTGGGATAACAGGGATAATATCTGGCATCATCCATGCAGGGTCTGTCTTGGAATCCAAGAACGCTTCGACCAGTTTCAACTGCTTAATTAATGCCTTGCGCTTTGTTTCTGATTTTGTTTCTGACAATTCTGCACGCAGACGTGTGCGTTCGTCGCCCATATCCAAATTTGCGATAATGGAACGTACACCTTCGGCACCGATGCCAACATGGAATGCATCTGCACCAAATTCTTCGACCGCAGCCTGATATTCATCTTCGCTGATGACATCATATTGTTTCAAGTTTGTTAAACCTGGTTCAATTACGATGTATGCATCGTATGAAATAACCTGTTCCAATTTCTTTTGTGGCAGGTTGTTTAACAATGTTGCGATTTTACCTTCGCGCAGGAACCATGTGTGCGCAACAGGCATCGCCAATTTAATATGCCCCATACGTTCACGACGAACAGATGCCGAACCAACTTCGACCCCACAACGTTCGCAAACAACGCCACGGAACTTAATTCTTTTATACTTACCACATGCACATTCATAATCCTTGACCGGACCAAAAATCTGCTGGCAGAACAAACCTTCTGCTTCTGGTTTCATGGAATGATAGTTAATGGTTTCTGGTTTTTTAACCTCGCCATGGGACCAGGACAGAATTTCTTCGGGGGATGCAATTGTGATGCGCAGGGCGTCAAACTGTTCCTTGGTTTCAATTTGTCCAAATATCTTTTGCAACATATTGCTCATTATATTTCGCTCCTTATAAGATAGTTTTTAGTTGTTAGTGGCTAGTGGTTAGGGTGTGGGGATAGGCCCCACACCAATGCTAACAACTAATCTACTTTCTTTGGTGTCATCGCCAGACCCAATCCACGCAATTCGCGAACGAATACGTTGAATGCCTCTGGTGTGCCGGTCTGGATATCATTACTGCCGCTGATGATGGATTCATACATCTTGTTACGGCCAGTGATATCGTCAGATTTTACCGTCAACATTTCGCGCAACAGGTGGGCGGCACCGTGGGCTTCCAATGCCCACACTTCCATTTCACCCAAACGCTGGCCACCCATGTGGGCCTTACCAGACAATGGTTGGTGCGTTACCAATGAGTCATTACCAATTGAACGTGCGTGAATCTTTTCATCAACAAAGTGATGCAGCTTCAGCATGTACATAACACCAACTGTGACCGGACGGGCAAACTTTTCACCAGTCATACCGTCATACAAGTCAAACTGACCTGTTTCTGGCAAGCCCGCCAATTTCAACATCGAACGAATGTCTTCGGATGTTGCGCCGTCAAATGTTGGCGTCGCCATTGGAACACCGTCACGCAGTAATGCTGCCTGGGCACGTACGTCTGTATCGGTCATTTTTTCCAACTTTTCAGCGACATCGGCACCATAAACCTGTCCCATGATGTTACGCAAATCATCTGTGACAGCACGTTTTGCCTTTACTTCGTCCAGAACCGCACCAATCTGGGCACCCAATGTACGGGCCGCCATACCAAGGTGAGTTTCCAAAATCTGACCGATGTTCATACGTGATGGCACGCCCAACGGATTCAATACGATATCAACTGGTGTACCGTCGGCCAAGTGTGGCATATCTTCGACAGGGACAACCTTGGATACAATACCCTTGTTTCCGTGACGACCCGCCATTTTATCACCTGGCTGCAATTTCATCTTGTGCGCGATGTATACTTTTACTTCTTTTAATACACCGGCATTCAAAGAATTGCTTTCTGTTGCCTTGGATACTTCGGCGTCCGCCTTTTCGTTCAACTGTTTCAATTTCAAAACATGTTGTTCGCGCAGTTCATCGATTTTTGCCTGGGCTTCTTTGTTCTTGACCACCAACTTTTTAACGTCAGATGGTTTGATGCCTTCGAATACTTCACTGGTCAACTTTTTACCAACGAATGGTTTCAAGCTGCCTGTACCCGCTTCGATAACCAGGTTTTCTGCGATTTGGAATATCTGGTCGGCAAAGCCCTTTTCGATAATTGCAATTTCTTCTTCGCGATCTTTGTTAATCTTTTCGATTTTTTGCAGTTCAATCATCTGGGTGCGTTCGTCTTTCTTAACACCATGACGTGTCAAGACGTTTACACCAATAACTGTACCTTCTTCGTTCGGACCAACGCGCAAAGATGTATCTTTGACGTTCAATGCCTTTTCACCAAAGATGTTACGCAACAGCGCTTCTTCTGGTGTTAACAAGGTTTCTGATTTTGGTGTCACACGGCCAACCAAGATGTCGCCCTGTTTTACACGTGCACCGACATAGATGATACCAGATTCGTCCAGATTCTTTAACGCTTCTTCACCAACGTTTGGAATGTCGCGTGTCAATGCTTCTGGGCCTAACTGGGTGTCGCGAACCTTGAATTCTTTTTCAACGATTTTTACAGATGTAAATACTTCATCACGTGAAATCTTTTCAGAAATAACGATAGAGTCTTCGTAGTTATATCCACGCCATGGCATGAATGCAACCAATACATTGCGACCCAACGCCAATTCACCATAGTTCATAGATGAACCGTCGGCAATGATGTCGCCCGCAGAAATACGATCGCCAACCTTTACCAATGGTTTTTGGTGAATGATTGTTTCACTGTTAGAACGTTCGAATTTTTCCAGGTTATAGATATCAACACCTGTCACAACGTTGCGACTGTTCATACATTTTACCACGATACGGTTCGCATCCACAGATTCAACAATACCACTGTGTTTTGCAACCTTACCCGTGCGTGAGTCACGTGCCACTTCGCGTTCAATACCAGTACCAACCAATGGTGCCTGAACACGCAATAATGGAACGCCCTGACGCTGCATGTTTGAACCCATCAATGCACGGTTCGCGTCGTCGTTTTCAACGAATGGAATCAAACCAGTTGCAATTGATACCACCTGACGTGGTTCAACGTCGATAAGGTCAATTTCTTCCTTTGGAACCATGGTAAATTCACCGTCAACACGTGCCGTTACCATGTCTTCGCCCAAATGACCTTCTTTTGTTGTTGGGGTATTACCCTGGGCAATCTTGTGACCTAATTCTTCGTCCGCAGTCAGATAGACCATCTTGTCTGTAACTTTGCTGTTTTCAACAACATAATATGGCGTTTCGATAAATCCGTATGGATTAACGCGCGCATATGATGACAAGTGGTTAATCAGACCAATATTCGCACCTTCGGGGGTGTGAATTGGGCACAGACGACCATAGTGTGTTGGATGAACGTCACGTACGTCAATACCTGCGCGGTCACGGTTCAAACCACCAGGACCCAACGCAGAAATACGGCGTTTGTGTTCCAGTTCAGACAATGGATTATATGCATCCATAAACTGAGACAATTGTGATGTTCCCAAGAATTCAGATACCAATGACATCAATGGTTTTACATTGATAACATCCTGGGGTTGCATGTTTGCAATGTTTGGTGATGACAGGCTTTCACGAACCAGACGTTCGATACGAACCATACCTGTGCGGAAATTCTGTTCCAACAATTCACCAACCGTGCGAACACGACGATTTGACAAGTTATCAATGTCATCAACCGTGTCTTTGCGGTCAATGATATTTGTTAATGTCTTTAATACCGCCAAGAAATCAGATTTAGTCAACAGACGTTCATCTTCTGGTTTTTTGCCAGAATCAATTTTCAAACGTTTGTTCATCTTGAAACGACCAACCGCAGACAAATCATAGTATGCAGGTTCAAAACCTTGACGCAAGAACAGGTTGATTGCCGCTTCTAGTGTTGGGCGTTCACCCGGACGGATGATGTTATAAATTTCGATTAAGGCTTCTTCGCGATTTGTTGTTTTGTCTGCCATCAAAGTATTACGCATATGTGCAGTAATTGTGGCATTGTCGATGGAAATCAAACTGATTTCTTTGACATTCATTTTATCCAAATCGTTCAAAACTTCTTCGGTAATTTCTGTGCCTGCTGGGAATACAACTTCGTCGCCAGACATAACAGGATCGAACAAATATTCACCAATCAGAGATTCTGGCAACATACCGAATTTCTTGGATGTGTCCATAATCTTTTTCATGCGTTTCGCGTTTAGACGATCGCCCTTGGACGCCATGACTTTCTTATCTTTTGGATTAATCAAGTCATAGTTCAAGCGATATTTATCCAAACCTTCGAAACTGGATGTTTCGCCCGCCCAGAATTTACCATCAAATGATAATGGAATACGTTTGTAAAACGCCGACAGGATTTCTGTATCAGACATACCGCGGATTGATGGTTTGCGTGGATCGGCCGCCCATTTCTTTTCATCGTCGGCACTTGGCAAACAGCGCAACAGAACAGTCGCAGGAATCTTGCGACGACGGTCAATGCGAACATAGATTACGCCCTTGGATTCTTCGAAATCAATCCATGAACCGTGTTCTGGAATAATACGCGCAGTATATGTGATTGGGTTTCCAGCAACTTTTGATTCTTTGGTTGTTGCAAACACAACGCCCTGGGCACGATGCATCTGGGAAACGATAACACGTTCAACACCCGATGCGATAAAGCTGCCGCGTTCTGTCATTAACGGCACTTCGCCCATGAATATTTCTTGTTCTTTGATGTCGCGCAAAGTCTTTTTGCCATCTTCGGCGACGTCCCATAAAATCAATCTCAGCTTCAATCTTAACTTGCTGGAATATGTCATGTTGCGCAACATGCATTCTTTTACATTGTAGACTGGTTTGTCCAATGTATATTCCACAAATTCCAAGTCGGCAATGCCGGCATAGTCTTTGATTGGGAACATAGAAGAGAATACATTTTGCAATCCCATATTTTTGCGGGATTGTGGTTCAACATCTGCCTGCAAGAAATCTTTGTAGGAATTAAATTGAAGTTCAACTAAATCAGGAAGCGGAGTTTGCAAAATACTTTTACGAAAAGATTTTCTAAGTTTCTGGATAACTGCCATCGGTTTTAATCCTTTATTTTATGCGTTTTGCAAACATGACAGGGCAAAAAGAAAATTCTTAAACAAATTGCGAATATGTTTTTTTCAAAAGATATAAGATAATTTTTTTAATTATCTTGCCACAATTTATTTAACAATCTCCTTTTTGCCCTGCACTTGTCTTGTATATATTTTGACTTACGTCTTTTACGCCTTTGTGCCCACATGGGAAAAATCCCACGTGGGCGGCGTTTTGTCACATTTTCATGCGACTTATTTTCATAGAACCAATCGGTTCCAAGATATTGAATTATTTCAATTCAACCTTGGCACCTGCTGCTTCTAATGCTGCTTTCAATTTGTCAGCTTCATCTTTGCCAACGTTTTCTTTGACAGCCTTTGGTGCAGATTCAACCAAAGCTTTTGCTTCGCCCAAACCTAAACCTGTTGCTTCTTTTACAGCCTTGATAACAGCCAATTTGTTTTCACCGATTTCAGCCAAGACAACGTTAAATTCTGTCTTTTCTTCGGCCGCAGCGGCAGCAGGACCAGCAGCAACTGCAACAGCAGCAGCAGCGCTAACGCCCCATGTTTCTTCCAATGCTTTGGACAGTTCAACTGCTTCCAAAACAGTCAATTTTGACAATTCTTCAACTAATTTCTGAATGTCTGCCATTTTATTACTCCTAAGTTTTGTTTTAGGTCAGAATAAAAATATTCTGATTTTATTGTTCTTTTTTTCCATACTCTGCAGAAACGCGTGCAAGACGTGAACCTGGTTCGACCAAGATACGTGCGATTGTGCCACGGATTTCCAACAGGGAAGGAAGCTTGGATAATTGCAATACGCCGTCTGTGTCCAGAACGTCCGCGTCCATTTTACCACCGATGATTGTCAAATTTGGATGTTCATCTGCAAATTTGGCCAATACTTTGGTGACCGCCAAACCATCTGTCGCAACAGCAACAGCGGTCGGACGT
>JAFTTY010000003.1 GCA_017466525.1 Alphaproteobacteria bacterium | reverse complement strand
TAAGAAAATTAAATGAAGATATAGATATCCTTGCTAAAAGATATAATGCTTTTGTGTTTAGATTCGACCCTGAAAGATATTATGAAGAAAATTTAGAAAAAATATATAGTGAAGCTGGTTATGCAGTTCGAAATAAGAAATTTGGGAAAAATGAACTTATTCAGCCAAGATATAATATGATTCTAAACTTAGAAGGAAAAACTGAGGAAGAAATATTTAAAGGATATAGTATAATGTTGTGGCACGTCGCAGTTTCCCAGACCACTATCAATATACAAATGATGATTTGGAACGTTTGTTCGCGTTGGCAAATAAAAAGGGTGCAAAATTAATTACAACAGAAAAAGACTGGGTTCGATTACCAGTTGAAATTCGTGACGAAATTAAATATGCGCGTCTGGATACGGTTATTGAAAATGCATTTTATGATTGGTTAAAAGAGAGGGTTTAAATGACAACGCTGAAAAAAGAAGTAAAATTATCAGGATTAGGTATTCATTCGGGAACACCGGTAAATATTGTTGTAAAGCCGTCTGAAAAACAGGGGATTTTCTTTCGTCGTGTTGATATGGTGGGGACTGATTTAATACCTGCGATGTATGATAATGTTGGCGAAACAAAACTGCGCAATACAACGATTGGAAAAAAATCGGGGGCGCATGTTCAGACAATTGAACATCTGATGGCGGCCTTGTTTATTGTTGGTGTTGATTGCGCGATTGTTGAAATTGATGGTGCAGAAACACCAATCTTGGACGGCAGTGCGGACATATTTATCAAGGCTTTTTCTGATGCAGGTGTGACAGATGGAAGTTTAAGACGTATCGTTGTTAAAAAGCCTGTTGTTGTTAATGCGCGTGATGCGATAAAACAATTGCCGTTGGTTGAACGGGCTAAAATATGGCTGTTTGGAAAAATTACAGGACGCAAGCCGAATAATGGTTTTGTAAAACTGGAACCAAATGATGGAAAAAGTTTGGATATTGTTGCAACGCTGATTTATCCGGAAAAAATTATTGGCAGTCAGTCTTATTCGTATCGGTTTGATGGAACAAAAAAGTCTGTAAATGATTTTGTTAAAAATGTTGCACGTGCGCGTACGTTTGGAAAGTATTCTGAATGGGAATATTTGAAAAAACATGGTATGGGTCGTGGTGCGAACGAAGGCAATGTTATCGCGTTAAATGATGCAGGTGATGGAACGCTAAATGAAACAATCTGGCCAGATGAATTTGTTAGACACAAGATTGTTGATGCAGTTGGTGATATGTTTACATCTGGGGGAATGGTATGCGGAAAATTAGAGTCTTATAAAGGCAGTCATGCATTGAATAACTTGGTCTTGAAAAAGTTGTTTAGTGATCCGGCGAATTATGATATAATTAATGCAAAATAACAAAGGAATACAGATATGAAAAAAATATTAGCATTGATGTTGGTGTTGCTGTCCGTTGCGTCATGTGGCGGTATGATTAAAAACGAAAATGGCAGTCAGTATATTACTCAATTAGAAGCAGAACCAATTGGATGTACTTTCTTGTATAAATTGGAATCAGAGGTTTCGGTATATGATGCAGATGATGCGCGCAGATATTTGGAAAATCGTATCGCAGATCAGGCGCGCCCAGGCAATGCATATTGGATTACCAGTCAACGTACAAAACCAAATGAATGGGTAATCTTTGGCCCAGAACGTGCGTTTGGGTTGGTTGCAAATGTTTATGATTGTCCACATCCAAATAATGTTCGTACTGCAAAAGATGGTGGTGCGGCGACTGTGTCTGTGCCGGTTGTGTATGACGGATGTACGTATGGAACGTGTTATTAAAAAAATCCCCAACCGGGGATTTTTTTAATAGGTAATCTTTGTGAAAGTGTTTGCCATGGATTGGGATTTTGTGTTATAATCACAAAGAATGCAATAGAGAGAGAATTTTTTGGCCGGAAAAATATTATCTGTTAATCGTAAAAAGTATGCCGTCGGATTGTTTTGGCAACCGCTGGGGGTGGGGTTTGTACCACGAAATTATGCGCGGGCGTTGGCAAAAAATGTTGATAAAAAACTGAATCTGTATGTCGATTATCGTTCGATGATTGGGTTGGGGTCACGCCGTTTTGGTCAGCGTGTCGGTATGCTTAGCGCAGCGGCAGAGGTTATGGAAAGTTTTTCTGAATATACATCTTTCTTGGCGGTGTTTCAGAATGGAAAATGCTTTTATTTGGTTGCCGCGCGTAATGGTGTTATATTAGAGGATAAGGTTTTTGATTCCGAAGACGCAGCACGTGCAGAATATGTAAAACTGTCAGAAATTCCAGATTGGGGTGCGTTTTTTGCGCCAGGGTCTTGGGCGATGCCACGTGCCGCAGAAAGAAATTTGGCGGACTTGTTAAATGGGCATTCGCATGCAGGTCTACATTCAATCAGTCATTTTAGGGCAGGGTTGTTTTCGTTAATTTTATTGGCGATTTTTGCGGTATTGTTGTTTGGGGTTTTTAATGAACCGCTTAAACAAGTGTTTAGTTCCAGACCAAAGACAACAGAATTAGATCCGGAATTGGTTGCGGAATATAAACGACAAATCGAAGAAAAAAATAAAGAACTGGACAAGCAATTTGAAATTGAAAAGCAGCAACCGCCAGAACCAATTGTTATGCCGTATGAATTGTTACCTGATGTTCAGGCGCGTGCAAAACAGTGTTATCAGGCGACTGGTTTTTTAATGCAACCAATTGTTGGTTGGAATCAGGTCAGTGTTGATTGTGGCGAGGCGCATGCAATCGTAGAATTTAAACGCAGTTTTGGTACGCTGGGGGAATTTTATAATATTGCAAATGATTTAATGCCAGGTGCGTTTGTTCAAGAAGTTAATGATGATACATTGCGTGTTCAGGTGGCGTTACCAAAACTTGAAAAGATTTCATCACAAGATGAGCGTGATGCAGAAACGGTCGTGCGTGATATTGTGACCGCGTTTCAGGGTATTGATACGTCAATTGAAACCAATATTGTGACAGATACACTGACCAATGGTGTTGATGTGGCGAATGTTAATGTTGTTGAGATTGCAGCGGAATCAAAATTGGTTCCGATGCAGTTTATGCAAATATTTGAAGAATTTGGTGGCGTCTATATGGTGCAATGCGCATGGGATGTGGCGTCGCGTACATGGAACTATGAGGTGATTGTCTATGCAAAATAAAAAAATGTTTTTATTAGGTACGATTTTTTGTGGGCTGATG
Organism: Alphaproteobacteria bacterium; assembly: GCA_017466525.1. Lineage (GTDB taxonomy): Bacteria > Pseudomonadota > Alphaproteobacteria > Rs-D84 > Rs-D84 > Enterousia. The sequence continues at coordinate 28,057 of JAFTTY010000003.1, read as the reverse complement.
ATGGTTTCTGGCGGTGCGTATGCCACAGATGATGTTGTTGTCGAAGAAGAAGTTGTTGTCGAAGATGTTGCAGATGTTGATTTGGAACAGATATCGGCAGATGCGGTTGCAAAATATGATGTTACAGGGTCTTTGTTTCAACAAATTACTGATTTGGAACAAGAAAAAATATTAATGCAGTTGGAAAAAGAACGTGCACAGTTAGACCTGGAACTGGATAGACTGGCCGCGGAAAAAATTAAACTGCATATGGAAATTGATACTTTGTCTGGACGTCAGGAACAGCAACAGCAAGAAATTGAAACACAAAAAGCAAAACTGGAAGCAGAGGCGGCACGTATCGAAAAAGAAAAGGAAAGTTGGTTGGCCGAGGCTGAAAAGAAAGCAACTGCGCGTGTTGCAAGCGATACAAGACCAACAGAAGAAGGCGAAGAACCAGAAATTGATATTACAAAAAAATATCGTCTGGTTAATGTTATTGGTGCAGGTTCGCAATTACAGGCAACAATTGAAGACCTGAATACAGGGCAAAGTAAACGTATCAGTGTTGGTCGTGATATAGATGGTTTAGTTGTTAAGTCTATTTCGTTGTATGATGGTGTTGTGTTTGTTGGGTCTGATGGTGTGACACAAAATCTGAATGTCAGCAGTGGAAAATAAAAATGGTTCGTTCAAAAGAATCTTTGGAAGATATCAGCAAGTTGCCATCAATACCGGCAGGTATGGAAAATGGTGACAGCAAGGATATAATTGATTATCTGTTCGCGAATGGTAATAAATTGCTGACCGCGACAGGTGCAATGTTAGAATTGCCCCGTGATTCACAGAGTTTAATTGCGTATTTTGCGGGCGGTGAAATTATTATTTCGCGTACGCATCGTTATGATGGGCGTGTGTTGGCGTTCTTGGATTTATTGGCGCGTCGTGGACGACCAATGCGCGAACCGTTTTATTCTGATTTGGGTTTGGTTTCGAATATTTATAAATCGCATGAAATGCGCTTGGGCGGTGGTGCGCGTTCACGCATAGATTTTGATAACCAAATGCAGAAGGACTTTGTCGATATTATTGCCAAGGCCGCATCGCATAAGGTTTCAGACGTGCATATAGAGGTTGCAGACCAAACAACAATTTATTTCCGTGTTGATGGCAGTATGCAACCAGTGCTGGAATATAATTCACAGTGGGGTGAATCGTTTGTTCGTGCCGCATTTGCGTCGGCAGATATGTCAAATGCAAACTATGCCCAGAATGAATATCAATCTGCACAGAAAGATGGGCGTACCCCATTGCGTGGAACCAAGGATTTATATTTACCGTCAGGTGTATTGGGCGTGCGTATGCAATTTAACCCAATTGCGTTTGGCAGTCGGTATGTGGTTATGCGACTGTTGTATGATAACCCGTCCGAAGGTATCAAAATTGAACAGGAATTTGGCCCATATGAACAGCGTTTGTTGGCACGTATGCGTTCGTTCCCAACGGGGTTGGTGATTGTTGCTGGTCCAACCAGTTCTGGTAAATCAACAACATTGGTGCGTAATATGTCGCTGATGTTAAAAGAACGTAATTATGAAATTAATATGATTACGGTGGAAAATCCTGTTGAACAAAAGATTTTTGGCGCACGTCAAATGCCGGTGGTAAATACAACAAACGAAGAACAACGCGAAGAAAAGTATGTAGAGGCGTTGGCAGCGGCGTTAAGAAGTGACCCTGATACATTGATGGTGGGTGAAATTCGAACATTGGCAGCGGCACAATTGACGGTGCGTGGTGCGTTGTCGGGGCATAATGTGTGGACGACGTTGCATGCGAACTCTGCAATGGCGGCATTAACGCGTTTGTTAGATTTAGGTATTGAACCATTTAAACTAAAAGAAGAAACGTTGATGCGTGGTTTGGTGTCAATGCGACTGTTTAAAAAAGTTTGTCCATATTGTCGTGAACCGTTGGCAAATCATCCAGAACGTGGTGCATATCGTCGCGTTATGGGGGCGTATGGTGAAATTGGTCTGCGTCAGGTTTATCAGCGTGGTACGGGGTGTGAACACTGTAATGGAACAGGGCATCTGGGACGTATCAAGGCCGGTGAAATTATCATCACAAACAGTGAATTTTTGCGTCTGGCATTGTCGGGTAATACAGATGGGGCTGTGCGATATTGGCTGGAAGAAATGGATGGGCGCACGTTAAAAGAATCTGCGACATCGTTAATGTTGCAGGGAATTATTAGTGTTGATGAATTGGAACGCTGGGTTGGACAGTTGAATCAACCAGGGGTTTATTAAGCATGATAACAAAAATCGAATTATTATACGCAAAACTGATGTTCCGTACAAATACGGAAAAACGTATGTCGATTTGTCGAAAATTGGCGTCGTTGTTGCGTAATGATTTTACGTTGATTGATGCGTTGGAACGTCTGGAAATGATTGAATCAAAAAATGGAACCAAGCCACGTGAACCATTTGCAATTGTTATGCGCCAATGGCAAAAAAACTTGGAACGTGGTATGAGTTTTTCAGAGGCAACACGTGGTTGGGTGCCGCCAGAAGAAACATTGTTGGTGACATCTGGAAATTTATCAAATTTAGTTGTTGCGCTGGAAAATGTCGGTCGTGTTGTTGATGGTACACAACGTATCAGACGTGCCATGACAACGGCGATTGCGTATCCGTTGTTTTTGTTGGCACTGACGTTTGGTATAATCATTATGGTGGGTGTTTATCTGGTTCCCCCATTGGCCGAGGTTGCAGGAAATCAAGTCGTATGGCGTGGGACGGCACGTTCATTGGTTTTGTTGTCCGATTTTTCGATAAAGTATTGGTATTATTTTGTGGTTGTATTCGCGTCTGTTGTCGCAATTGTTTGGGTATCGTTGGCAAATTGGTCGGGACGAATTCGTGCCATGTTTGATAAATTGCCACCGTGGAATGTGTATAAAATTCAGATTTCTGTGGGCTGGTTGATGTCGTTGGCCGCGATGGTTAGTGCGGGTGTGACAATACCAGATGCAATGCGTATGTTGGCGGATAATGCAAATAAATATCTGCGAAAAATATTGGAATCTGCATTGCGATTTATTGCAAATGGGGACAATTTAGGTATCGCACTGCAAAGAACAAATCGTGATTTCCCAGAGGCGGAAATAGTAGGTGACTTAACAATCTATGCGGACATGAATGGGTTTGATGAAAACTTAAATCAGATTGCCAATGATTATTTGAATGAGTCTGTACGTAAAATGGAAAAGATTTCAAATACATTGAACAGTATTGGTATTTTGTTGGTATCTGCGATTATCGCATGGGTTGTGCTGGGGACGTTCCAGATGCAGGACCAGATTACATCAGCACTAACGTAAAAATTCCCCTCCCACGGAGGGGTGCCAACGAAGTTGGTGGGGAGGGTTATATAATGGTAGAATTATATAACAAGAATTTAAATAAATTTGCCCGTGCTAACCGTCGTGCGGGCGTTTTGTCAGAAGCCTTATTGTGGAATGAATTAAAACGGTCTGCATTGGGGGTGAAATTTACCAAACAAAAACCTATTGGAAATTACATAGCAGATTTTTATTGCAAGGAATTAAAGTTAGTTATTGAGATAGATGGTTATACACATAATGATAAGTATGAATATGATGTTGGTCGTGATGAATATATGCGTTTATTGGGAATAACTGTATTAAGAATAGAAGATAAAGATGTAAAGAAAAATATGGGTTCTGTATTGGAATGGATACGGTTTAATATAGAAAAACTTAAACCCTCCCCGGTGGCATAGCCACCACCCCTCCCACGGAGGGGAATATGCTGTTACCCCACTGCTGGGGGTGGGGTAGTTTTTTTTAAACCATAAATGGCAGGTTTTCCAGATTACCCTCGGCGACGCGGACATTTACGTCAATCATCATAAATATTGAATCTGGTGTACAATGTGAATGATTTGCAAATATACCGTTGTCTAATAAGTGACTGGTATTAACAGACAGTTTTGTTATTAAATGGTCGTCGTCCAACAGTGTGTAAATTGGGCCGATGTCACGTGGTGTGTTCGCGCCAATTTCGTGTTCGTTTTGTGGGCAACGCAGACCATCCATAATTGTTTTAACACGGTTGTCGATGTCGCTGCGTGGAACACCAACAATTTCAGGGTGTAACATTTGAATGTCCAGTTCTGCCAACAATTTCAGATTTGGTGTAATAATTGGATTCCAATCAATACCACCAATATGACGGGTTGAAATTGGGCTTTTTGTTGGGTTTGGAACCATGTATTGGGTCAGATTGTTCCATGGACTGTGTTCAATTAACTTTTTTAATTGTGGGTGAAATTGCATACGGATGTCCGCGATATGTTGCGCCCGCTTTTTAGGATTGATTAAAATGTCACCAAAATATAATAGTTTGAATTTCATGTTATTTTCCTTTTTGTAATAGTTTTTTGAATTCGTTTAAGCCCAGTGGATGTAATCTGTACTGTATATCATTTGCAATATTTGCATGTGTGTATTTTGAAATTATAACCAATGGGCGCGGGGCGCGTGTGTGACCGGCCTGAACCAATAAAGTTGTGCCACGTAAATATGCACGTTTTAGGGTTTTGCGTGCGGTGGCTTCGTCAATATTTAGTTCGTGGGCCAATTGTTTGGCTGTGCGATAGTCGGACTTTTTAAAATCTGTGTTTTCGTTTTTGTCCATAATAAAAATTCCCCTTTTTCCTTGATAATTATACCAGAAATTGCTATGTTTTACACAGAAAAAAGAAAGGAATCTTATATGGCAGTAAATAATGAATATACAGGTGATTCAATTAAGGTGTTAAAAGGACTGGAAGCGGTCAAAAAACGCCCTGGGATGTACATTGGCGACGTGGGTGAGGGCGGATCCGGTCTGCATCATATGATTTATGAAGTTGTTAATAATTCTATTGACGAAGCAATGGCAGGGTATGCAGATACCGTATATGTTTCTTTAAATCCAGATGGCAGTGTGACAATTCGTGATAATGGTCGTGGTATGCCGTTTGATATCAATCATGATACAGGGCGCAGTGCGCTGGAACTGATTATGTGCGAATTGCATGCCGGTGGTAAATTTGATAACGAAGGCAGTGGCGCGTACAAGGTTTCCGGCGGTCTGCACGGGGTTGGTGTGTCTGTGGTAAATGCGTTGTCGACATGGCTGGAAGTGAAGGTTTGGCGTGGCGATAAACAGGCCTTTATGTCGTTCGCAGATGGTGTGCCAACAACAGACGTGCAAATCACAGAAAATAAATCAGGTATTGAACACGGGACAGAGGTTAGTTTCCTGCCGTCATCAGATACATTTACAGGTACAGAATTTAGTTTTGATACGCTGGAAACATGGTTGCGTGAACAGTCTTATTTGAATGCAAATGTAAAAATTATTTTGGAAGATTTGCGCGGTTCTGAAAAGAAAGAACGTGAATTTCATTCTGTTGATGGGTTAAAGGGTTTTGCAACATATCTGGATAAATCCAAAGAATTGCTGAACAAAGAACCAATTCAGATGATAAAGCAACTGGACGATACGTATATTGAAATTGTTCTGCAATGGACAACGGCGTATACAGAAACATCATTGTGCTTTACAAATAATATTCCGAACCGTGATGGTGGTACGCACTTGGCAGGATTCCGTGCGGGGTTGACACGCGCAATCAATAAATATATCGGTGAAAAGGGGACGAAAAAAGATATTAACTTGTCTGGTGAAGATTTCCGCGAAGGGTTGACCAGTATTGTTAGTGTAAAAATTCCAGACCCAAAATTTGGTTCCCAGACCAAGGATAAATTGGTGTCGAGTGAGGTTCGCCCAATCGTTGAAAGTACAGTTTCTGAAATGCTGTATGAATTCTTGGATGAAAATCCGGCAATCGCAAAGACGATTATTGATAAGATTATCGAAGCGGCAACTGCACGCGAAGCAGCACGCAAGGCACGTGAACTGTCACGTAAAAAGACGGGACCGGAATTGGGTGGTTTGCCCGGTAAATTGGCAGGCTGTTCAGAACGTGACCCAGCAAAATGTGAACTGTTTATAGTTGAGGGGGATTCAGCTGGTGGTACGGCAAAGCAGGGACGTGACCGTAAAACACAGGCGATTTTGCCATTGCGTGGTAAAATCTTGAATGTCGAACGTGTGCGTTTTGATAAAATGTTGGGATCTGATACGATTGGCGCGCTGATTACAACAATGGGCGCAGGTATCGGTAAAGATGACTTTGATATTGAAAAAATGAGATATCATAAGGTTATCATCATGACCGACGCGGACGTTGACGGTCAACATATTCAGACGTTGTTGATGACGTTCTTTTACCGTCATATGCCACAGGCGATTGAACGTGGGTATATCTATGTGGCAAAGCCACCGTTGTATGGTGTGACACGTGGTAAACAGCAAATCTATCTGCAAAACCAACGTGAAATGGATGACTATCTGATGGAACAGTTGGCAACGGATGGTATGATTGAAACTGCAAATGGAACACAGATTTCAGGGGCTGATTTAAAACGTCTGTTGGGATTGGTGTTGGATATGCGTAATTGTTTACAGCCGTTGAATCATATTGTGCCATTGCGCTTTATCGAAGCGTTGGCATTAAATGGCGCATTTGAAAATGAAAGTGCAGATGTATTTGCAAATGTTCAGGCGATGTTAGATGCCCAGGAACTGGAATTCGAACGTGGGTGGCATGTATCTGCGAACGAAGCAGGTATCGAAATTACACGTACGTTGCGCAGTGTAAAGGAAACATATCTGTTGCCACGTGAAAAAATTAACGGTATGGAGGTGCGCAGCTGGCATAAACTGAACGGTCATGATGAACTGATGGAAACGTTCAGTAAACCAACCGTTCTGCGTGTAAAGTCCAAGGTGCAGAAAATCTGGGGCGCGTTGAAACTGTTAGACACGGCATTTGAATATGCGAAAACTGGATTAAAGATTCAACGATACAAGGGTCTGGGTGAAATGAACGCGGAACAGTTGTGGGAAACAACAATGGATCCAAATCATCGTTCATTGTTCCAGGTTAAAATTGATGACGCAGCCAAGGCGGACGAGGTTGTTTCAATGTTAATGGGTGATGTGGTGGAACCGCGTCGTGACTTTATCGTTGAAAATGCGCTGGACGCGAATTTGGACGTTTAATAAGGGGTGGCGCGGATTTTCCGCGCCATATTTTGGTGTTGAAAAATGAGTAATATAGATGCGTTCAGACGTGCGCAAATTGATTTGAAAAATCGACAACGATTGTTAAATAATCGATTTGGTGATATGTCGCCGATTGATAATAATAAGTTGCCGAATATGCCACAGGGCAGTGTGGTTATCTTGTCTAAAAGAATAAAAGATATATTAAAATTAATACAAGAATCGACTGCGGAAGATGGCAAAGAAATCCCATTTATCTTGTACGGAAAAACCGAAGGACAATTGGTTCATTTTACAGATATAGACGCAGATATAGATAACTTGCAAACAACAGAGGCAGATTTTTCAAATCTGACCCAGGGGTTGCAAGATTTTATCAATAAATCAAAAAAAGACGGAACAGATATTGTTGCGCATGGTCATTCGCATGGAAAAAGTATGAATAATTATCATTTAAATTTTTCATTGGGTGATATGAATGCGTATAAAGATATGCGTCTGAATAACGAAGTTTTTAGAACAGGAAAAATAGAACTTTGTTCGTGTCTGTTGACGGACGGAAATTATAATTTCTTGTTCTTTGATGGGAATGATTATTATAAATTTAACGAGGTTTATGTTCAGGCGGAAAATGGCGATATTATTGAAAAATTGCCGTGCTATAAAAGTAACAATAATAATATCTTGCGTAATATTTTTCGTGGGCGTGGGGGATAGTGCTTGAATCATATTGATTTTGCACTATTTATATATGAAGGCAGACAAGAGGTGATGACATGGATAACAAAGAAAACAATATCATTAAACGTGGCCCAAGCGAGAAAGACAAATTGCTGGAAGAAAAGAAAGCGCTGGAAAAAGAGTTGCGTGAATTGTCTGGTGTGTCAGAATCACAGATTGGCTATAAGAAAGCACGTATCAAGTTAATTGATAAACAGTTGGCAAAGATAGACCAAGCCAAAGGTAAGGACAATAACAAAGACATGGCGCAGCAAGAATATTTAAGAAAAATGATGATGCAAAATCAGGGTATGTCTTCATAATGGATTTTTCGTGTGATTGGTTCTTTGATTTGGATTCGCGATTGCGGGCAGCAGGGCTGGACAGTGATGCGCAGTCGTTTGATGAGATTTTAGAGAATCTGAAATCGCGGAAAATATATACCCCGGATGAATTCGCGTCACATTGTGCGTATGTAATTTTGGCAGGTGGTTTTTCGCAACAAACTGCCAAAAGAATTCATGAAAAAATTATGAATCAAGTGCGCGTGTCGGGGGCGGAATTTGAAACATTAATTCAGATTTTTAATAATAAAAATAAGATTCGTGCAATTTGTAAAATTTGGGATAATAGGCATTGTTTTTGCACGGATTATTATAAATTAATCTTATTAGATGATAAATTAAAATACCTGCAATCTTTGCCGCATATTGGAAAAATAACTGCAAATCATTTGGCGCGAAATCTGGGTGAAGATATTGTGAAATATGATGTCTGGATTCAGCGATTGGGTTGTGCGTTTGTTGGGATAAAATTGCCGATTGATAACGGAAATTTGTCGGATGAAATCAAGGATGCATGCGATAAAATGTTTGCGCATTTGGCAGCACAAACCGGATTGCCCCGTGGGTATATAGATGTTGTGTTATGGAAATCTTGTCAGGTAAAATTAATTTCTATGGACTATTACTTGCACAAACCACCGGTCATGTAGCGAGTAGTACACTCCCTTTGGTTTGTGCTGCGTACTCGTCTCATATAAATTAATTTTGAAGTTGGTTGGGGATTAAAATGAATGTGAAAATTGAACAATCTTGGAAAGATGCGTTAAGTGACGAATTTAATAAAGATTATTTTGTTAAATTAACGGACTTTGTGCGTGCGGAATATTTGTCGGGACGTGCAGTATACCCAGAACCAAAAAATATTTTTAATGCGTTTAATTTGTGTCCGCTGGATAGGGTAAAGGTTGTGATTATAGGGCAAGATCCATATCATGAACCGGGGCAGGCGCATGGACTTTGTTTTTCTGTGTTGCCACCAACGCAAAATCCACCAAGTTTGCAAAATATCTATAAAGAAATTGAAAGTGATTTGGGGCGCAAATCCGTGACGAATGGTGATTTAACGCATTGGGCAAATCAAGGGGTGTTGTTGCTGAATTCGACATTAACCGTGCGTGCGCATGCGGCGGCATCGCACGCCGGACGTGGCTGGGAAGAATTTACAGACAGTGTAATTCGTGCCGTCGCAAAACGTGAAAATATTGTTTATATGTTGTGGGGTTCGTTTGCACAAAAAAAGGCAGGTTTTGTAGATTCAAATAAGAATTTAATCCTGAAAAGTGCGCATCCATCGCCACTGTCTGCGTATCGTGGATTTTTTGGAAATAAGCATTTTTCACGTGCAAATCAATATTTGGTTGAACATGGGGTGTCCCCAATAGAATGGTAATAAAAAAATCCCCAAACGGGGATTTTTTATTCGCATGCGCCGTATGATTTCGCCACAGAATAATTTTCAACGCAGACACTGCCAGATGGTTTACATGCAGAGTATACTAATTCTGTCTTGTTTTCGCCGTCTGGTTTATAATTAAATTGGGCGTTCTTGCAATCGTTCATGTCGTGATACATTGCGCACATGTCTTGCCATGATTTACAGTCGGTTACCTTGGCTGTTGGGGCAATTGTATCAGGTAGACGCAGATTCCATTTTACATAGAAATCTTTTAATGTGTCGATATGGTGGGATTTACCAAAGCCAACCTGGTTCAGGTTGTCACCAACACGGCAGTTAATGTTACTTTTTTCAACATATGCAGTAATGGCTGTTGCCAAACCACCTGCGCCCGCACCAATGGCGGCACCGGTGACAATACTTTTGCCCATGTTGCTTTTTTCGCCTTTTAAGATTTCTAAACGAGATAATACATCGCCCAAAGTGTTTACTTCGCGACTGATTTCGTTGATTGTGCGACAGCCTGTTTGTGCGGTACATTCAACGCCGCTGCCCTGGGTCAGTGCCAAATTTAATGGTTTGAACATGCAACGGCCATTGTTGTTCTGTGAATTTATAGAACTTAATGCCTGGTTCAGACTGTTTGAAACCGCGGTTTGTATCCCGTTATTTGTTGTTGTTGTTGTACTTTTCTTGGCGGCAGAACCAGTTTCTGTCACTGTTGTTGTGACGGTTACCTCGGTTTCTGTTTCGATAATCGCAGAATTCATTGTTTGGCAATTTGAAATTGCGTTTTTGTATTCTGTATAAACGCCCTGTAATTCTAAGATATCGTTACACTGGGCACGTGTTATTGGTTCGCCCGTTGTAGATATCTTATCGACTAGATACTGATTTAAGATATTTATCTTTCCAGAATCGCGCAGTTGTTCTGTTAACTTTTTCAGGTGTCCGTCATTTGAACAATCAAATGCACGTGCGCCATGTCCTGCAATTGCACCAGCGCCAGCACCCAATACCGTACCACCGCCAATACCGACGACCGCAGCGGTATTTGTATCCTTCATCAACGAGAATCCAAACAGGTCTTTGCCACAATTGAATGTTTCGCCTGTTTCTTTCCATACTTCTGCCGGTCTGTCGTCACCAACAGCACCAAATAACCAGCTGTTAACGATAGGTTTGTCTTTATTGTATGCACCAACGCGAACCATACATGTCGCAGTTGCAGCATCCCAACGTGCATAATGGCCACGTGCGCCATCAACGCCGGGGTTGCCGTTGTTCACAGTTGCGCCCAATGGATTCGATTTGATTAAGATGTTTCCTTGTTGTTTGTTATATGCACCGACAGGATCATTGTATTCGTGGGTTACCATGCCAGAATTGCTGACCGCATTAAATGAAGAACCGTATGTATTCTTGTCTAATAACCAGCATGTGTTTTCAGCCTGATTTGGTGTTAAACCTGTTTTGCGTAATACGAATGCATAGTATTCTGGTTGAACCTTGCGCGAATTAAAGTCAATCCATACGTCTGCAGATGAACGGTATACATTGCGACAGTCGCGTCGAACCTGGGATACGCATTTTTCTGTTTGATTGATGCAATGTCCCATACCATTAACAATTGAATTGCGAATATCTTCGTTAAACAGGTCGTTCAGACCGTTTGGTAATGCGCCATTGTTGATACAACGTAACACGTCGTTCATGCACATGTCGACAGTGTATTTTGAATTTTTTTCACCGCCATCTGGACATTCTTTATCTGGTTCCGGTGGCGTTGGTTCATCTGGTTCTGGTGGTGTTGGTTCATCTGGTTCTGGGGGCGTTGGTTCGTCCGGGGTATCAGGACCAGGATTATTTGGAACGTTTGGATTCCATGGTTCTGGTACATTTGTAGATACATTGCCCACAGATATTATTGGTAATGTTGGCATTGTTGGCATGCGTTGTTGCGATGCACCCATGCCACTGTTTATCATTGCGGAACGTGCGTTCGAAGATCCGCTGCGCGCAGTTGCGGCATTTGCACTGTACATCAGGGCGCATACGCTTAAAGAAACAATAGATGTCCCAAGCAATTTAAATAAACAGGTCATGAAATCCTCTCCTAATCTATTATCCTTTGTATTATGCCATAAAAGGGTAAAGAAAAAAAGAACTTTTTATGGCTTTTGTGATTGACAAATTGATATAATTGTCTATATTGTATATTGATGATAAAACTATTAAAAAATATCTTTACCAACAAGCATGCCGCAATGTGGACGGTGGGGTATATTTTTGTAATGTGGGCGGTTTTATATTTCTTGTTTAATTTTAGTATTTTTAATATGGATCAGTGGCATCGACTGTGGAATGCGCGTTTGCAGGGGTTTGCGGGTTTTGTTTTTGGTATCTTGATTTTGGCCGCATTACCAATGTATGTTGCAACAATGACATTGATTGTACGTAAAAATAAGCCATTGATAACAATTCAAATTCCAAAAATTAGTGTACCTGGATTTGTTCGGCCTGTGCAAAAGGAAGAAATAAAAACAGAAGAAAAAAAAGAAGTTGTTCAAGCGCAGGAACCAACAAAAACAGATTTGCCACCAGATTTGCCACGCGAATTACATAGTGTCTTTTTGCGTGCGCGTGAAAATGTTGGTTTGTTCCAAAATATGGATTCGTTGAATTCAGAAAAACAATCTGAAATGGAAACAGTGCCGATTATGGATGCGTTACCATTGCCATCAGATTTTGATGTTTCTTTTGATGATGCACCTGGTTTCCAAGATGTGCCATCTGCCACCATTCCGACATTTACGGACATTAGTTTTGATTCGCCGTCTGAAATGACTTTTGATGAAGATATAGAAGATTTTGAAGAGGAGGCTGTTGAATCAAAATTAATAGAATACCTGAGTTTAAATAATGTTCCGTTTGAAATTGCAGAAGATATTGTTGTGACATCAAAATATGCGATTGCTGTTCACGAAGATGAAGATTTTTGGGCGACAGATGAAACGAACTGGTTTGCATCGGGCAAGGTTCGTCCATCGCCAATTGTCGCTGTGAAAAAATGTGCGCAACAGTTTGGGGTTGTGCCTGCGATATATTTGGGGGCAGATAATATATTGGATATAGAAAACCTGATTGAACAATGGGAATCTGATGGAATTGTGGTTCTAAGAAAACTGGAAGATATTCAATAAAAAACCGCCCGAATGGGCGGTGTTTTTTACAAATTTGTTTAGTCGGCGGCGGTGAAAACCTTTTGCACGTCGTCGTTTGCGTCCAGTGCATCAACCAACTTTTCAATTTTTGCATAGGCTTCATCATCCAGGTCCATTGGCATGTTTGGTAACCATGTCAATTCTGCCTTTTCTGGTTCACCCAATGTATCAGATAAATATTTCTGGGCGTTGATAAAGTCTTCTGGTTTTGTTGTGATGATAAAACCTTCTTCGCTTGATTCCAGATTGTCGGCATTTGCGTCCATGATGATTTCCATCATTTCATCTTCGGTTTTACCGATTGATGCAGGATAGAAAATCTGACCGGCGCGTGTGAACATAAATACGACGCTGCCTTCTTCGCCCATGTTGCCACCGTTCTTGGCAAAGATATTGCGAATTTCTGGCACTGTGCGACGTGGGTTGTCGGTTAATGCCTCTACAATAACAGGGACGGCGCCTGGACCGTATCCTTCATAGCGTACGGATTCATAATTTTCGGTGTTTGAACCAGATGCCTTGTCTATTGCACGTTTGATATTATCGTTCGGCATTGAATTTTTGCGTGCCGTTAAAATTGCCAAGCGCAGACGTGGGTTGTTGTCTGGATTCTTGTCACCCAGTTTCGCAGCCATCGTGATTTCACGTGCCAATTTTGTAAACAAACCACTGCGGGCGGCGTCGGCGGCGCCTTTTTTATGTTGTATGTTATGCCATTTACTGTGTCCGCTCATATTTGACCTTTTTATTTAATTAGATTAGAATTACCCCAAAAGGATAACAAATGATTGGAAAATTGCAAGGTATTGTTGACTATATTGGTGATGGTTTTGTTATTTTGATGGTTAATGGTGTTGGATACAAGGTTTATACCGCAGAATATCTGACCCATAAAAGTACAGTAGAACTGTGGATTGAAACCGTTGTGCGCGAAGATTCAATACGCTTGTTCGGGTTTACCAGTCTGAATTCACAGAATTTATTTAATATGCTGACGACTGTGTCGGGCGTGGGACCAAAGGTTGCGCTGGCCATTATGGGTACGATAAATACAGACATGTTGATGTCTGCAATTGCAACAGGGGACGCCAAAACAATTGCAACGGCGCCGGGTGTTGGAAAAAAGATGGCGGAAAAAATCATTGTGGAATTAAAGAACAAAATTGGTGGTGTGTCGGCAACACTGTTTGCACCAGATGCTGGGGCAGGGGTGGTTGGTGGTTCTGCGTTGCCTGATTTGCTGATGGCACTGGAAGCGTTGGGGTATCGCAGACTTGATATAATAGAAATGGCACAAAAGTTGGTTGCACAAAATCCATCGGCAGATGTTGCAGCGCTGGTGCCAAAGGCGTTAAAAGAGATAAGTGGAAATAAATAACATGAATAACGATACAATTTTTGCACTATCATCTGGGCATGGTAAGTCCGGTGTTGCGGTTATACGTATATCTGGTGAAAGTTTGTGGGATACGTTTGCGACATTTGTCAGGCGTGATGATGTTATGCCACGTCATGCATATTTTATAAACCTGCGCGACACATCTGGGGACATGATTGACCAATGCTTGGCGATATACTTTAATGCACCAAATTCATTTACGGGCGAAGATGTTATTGAACTGCACACCCACGGTGCGCCGGCGGTAATTAACAAGGTATTTGAATTCTTGGGTTCGTTAGGTATGCGTATGGCAACGCCTGGTGAATTTTCACGACGTGCGTTTTATAATAACAAAATGGACTTGGCCGACGTTGATGGATTGGCGGCGTTATTAGATGCGCAAACGGACAAGCAAAGACAGCATGCGTTGAAATCAATGCTGGGGCATGATAGCGATATTTATAATGCATGGCGCGAACAGATGGTGGAAATTTCTGCCTATGCGGCGGCAATGTTGGATTATAGTCCGGATGATTTGCCGGTAAATATTGGTGAAACAATTCGTGGACGTGTGCAAAAATTGCGTGATGAAATTGATTCTGCATTGCGTGGTTATCGTGTGTCACGTGCAATTCGTGGTGGGGTTAATGTCGCGCTGGTCGGTGAAACAAATGTTGGAAAATCGTCGATATTTAACCATCTGGTTGGGGCAAATCGCGCAATTGTTTCTGATATCGCAGGAACGACGCGTGATGTTGTGTCGGCAACAATTGATATAGATGGGTATATGGTAAATATATCAGATACCGCCGGTATTCGTGAAACAAATGATGTTATCGAAAATATCGGTATTGAACGAACAAAATCAGAAATTGAAAATGCGGATATCGTTGTGCATGTTTTTGCAGATGATATGCCAGGATTGGTGACAGATAATGCAAATGAAATTCTGGTGATAAACAAGGCAGATAAAATAAAAACGCGTGAAAATAGGGGTGTGATTTATACGTCTGTTAAAACGGGTGATGGTATGGGTGTCTTGGTGGATGTTTTGCGTATCAGAATTCATGAAATGTTCGATGGGCGTGAATCAGATCTGGTGATAAATGCGCGAACCAAGGCATTGTTAGAATCTGCGAATGAAGAATTATCATACGCGATTGGGGCAGGTGAAAACTATGACATATTTGCGGAACATGTGCGTGGCGCCGCAGATGCGATTGGTAAGATATTGGGTACAATTACCGCAACAGAAATACTTGATAAAACGTTTGGACAGTTATGTCTGGGGAAATAAACACCGCCCGTTTGGGCGGTGTTTTTATTTGGTTGTTTTGATACAATGTTGTATAATTTTATTGCACTGGGAATACAGTGGTGGGTGTGGATACCCATTGTTTGCGCTGTCTGTGGGGACAGTAAAAATACCTCCGATCAAAATTGGTTGGGGGGTCGTGATATATATAAATAAACGACACTATTTTCGCAAACGATAGTATTCAACCCCCAGCCACTTATGATTTTCAGGGTGGTTTTTTTTGATAAAAAAGGGATGTGAAAATGAAAAAAATATTTTTAACGACAGGTTTATTGTCTGTATTAAGTGCGCCTGCGATGGCGGAAACAAAATGGTTTATTGGTGGCGGATTGGGATATATGGAACCGGTTTTTTCTGATTTGGTTGATGATTTAATTGATGATCATTTTTTTGAAGATGACAGTGGTACAATGTCTTTTAATTTAACAGGCGGTATGCGATTTGGGGAATATGAAAAAGTTTATAATGGTGGTGTCAGTGCGACATTTTCATATATGCCAAACCTGGGTGATTTAAGTGATGGGTATAATAATCCATATTACATGGATGTGACAATGGATTTTTCAACATTTTATGTGACATATGATAACTATATCCGTGTTTCTGGTGACGCAAAATACAGAACAGACTTTATTGCATCAGTTGGTTTGGGTATGGGTTGGTTGGATGAAGATTTAACCAGCGGTGTGTACCATGAATCGTATGAAGATGATGGAATGTTGATTGTGTTGAAGCTTGGCTTTGGTGGTGAAACGGTGGTTCAAGGTTTAAGTTGGAATGCAACATTAAATGCAATTGCAATAAATGCAGAAGATGATGCGGACTTGCAGGGCGCAGGTGGCTTTGAATTTGGTTTGAAATATACTTTTTAATGAAAATAAACACCGCCCGTTTGGGCGGTGTTTTTATTCGCACATATTCCAAATGCGAAGTCCATCAGGACTTAGTTCGTTTTTGTTTGACCAACTGTATTCTATGGCTTGGTTTGTGTTTGTGTCGATTACAACATCTATTTGTATGCCATTTTCACTTTCAAATAATATGAATTGTTTGTTGTTGTTTGTTGTGTCTTGAATTTTATTTAGTTTTGTTATAGTTGATTCAGAATCTTCTAAAATAATGGTTGCGTCTTCGTATGGGTTCAAATTTTCGACAATCGCATAATCGTCATAAATTTTAAATGATGTTTTTTCTTGGGGGGAAATTATTTTTCCTGTGCCAGCACATTTAAGTGTTGCAGAATGTTTCACAGATTCAAGCTTGTTTTTGATAAGGGTTTTGAGTTTTTCTGCGATTTCACAAGAATTTGATAATTTGTCTGCGTAATAATTGATGTTTTCAACATAGTAAAAATGCGGTTTGTTTTCGCCAAACAGCGCGTTTATTTCTGTTTGTGGAATAAGTGTTGTTCGACCTTTTTCGTCATATACATGATAGTCGGAACCATCGTGTGATAATTGACTGGCAATGTATGCGTTGCAGTTTTTTATTTTCTTTATTTCACTGTCAGATAGGTTTGGCTTTATATTCTTTTGTTTTGATTTGTGCGGAATTAATAATTTGCATTGTGTTCCAACCATATATTCGCCGTTTGGTATTTCATTGCCGTCGGACATTTTTAGGTTGTTGTCACTTGCAAACCATAATGTGAATATAGCAGATTGTGTCAGATTGTCTTGATGGATGTCGAATTTTATATGTTCTGGTTCCTCGAAACTATTACAGTCGCCTTTTAGGGTGATGTCTAATATATCATCAATTTGTGGAATTTGACTTTCTAACCATGTGTGATTTTTTAACCAATCTTTTTCGCGCAGGGATTTGTCCAAGGTTGTGATTTTTAGAACTGCTTTATCGTTGTATGTTCTTGCATTAACCAGATATTTTGAACCTGATTGTTCGCACAACAGGTCAACGTCATAGTTTGGTTTATCGCATGCAACCAGGCCTAGTAATATGGGTAATAATAATATTTTTTTCATTTTTTTCCCTCCTATAATTACGTATTTTAAAAACTATACGTCAGGCCCATGCCGTAAAATGCGTATGAATTATTTTCAGGTGCGGTGTTGCCATTGGACATATGTTGCATAAACAGTTCAATGCCAACGCAATCAGTTATCTTGTACCCGGTGCCCAGTTTAAATCCAAACAGCAATTTTGAACCGATACGTTCATTTTGTTGACCTTGCATGCCAACACCAATACCGGTATAGAAATACCAGTCATGCCAATCCGCCAATATTATATCTTCGGACAGCATGACGATTGGAATTGTATAGCTGTCCCAATGCCAACCGTACTTTTTGCCATAGCCGACATTCATAATTAAATTCAATGACTGACGTGCCTGTAATTTAAAGAATGTTGTCGGCTGGGAATATTGAAACTGAAACATTGTGTATGGCACAAATTGACTGGGCGGTGGGATTAAAAAACCACTGTTGACACCGGTGCCAACGTTGAATGCAATTTGGTTTTCATAGCCGCTGAAAAACGGGTTTATTTCTGCGTGTGCAGTCGCCACTACAGATGATAATAATAAAGCGTATGTGATTTTTCTCATAACGCATATAATATCATATTTTGAGTAGGGGTTCAATCTTAATTTATTAAAAAAATTAATAATTGTAAACAAGAATGAAGTCACAGGCGTTGTTTTGTCTTGCAATTGAAAAAAAGATTGTTATAATGCATGGCGTTTGGCAGCGTAGCTCAGTGGTAGAGCAGAGGAATCATAATCCCCAGCCCTAGATTTGTATTGAGTGCTGTTGAGTATGAATAACCTAGGTTTTCCGCAACATTGACCGAGGTTAGGATTTGTAAAATTTTGTTGCGAGAATGATTAAGATTGTTCTAAACTGTTGGATAGTTTTACATAGACTAGACATAGAGATGGACACAAGTTTTGGCAGCGTAGCTCAGTGGTAGAGCAGAGGAATCATAATCCTTTGGTCGGGGGTCCGAATCCCTCCGCTGCTACCAAGACAAACAGCCCCTATTTCGGGCTGTTTTTTATTTTTGTCTTGCATTTGTAAATCGCATTTCAGTATAGTTTAATTCAAGGAAGGAAAGGATAACTGTCAGATGTGGTTATTTGTTCTGACTTCTTTGGTTTTTTTGAGAAACAATGACAAAAATGGCGACCATCTGGCCGCCGTTTTTTATTTGTTATCTTTGCCCTTAAACTGCATATCATATAGTAGCTTATATGCTCCGTTTTCTATATTAACAAGTTCATCGTGTGTGCCAACCTCAACAATTTCGCCTTGGTTTATAACAACGATTTTTGATGCGTGTCTTATTGTTGAAAGTCTATGTGCAACAACAAAGACGGTTTTGTCGTGCATTAGATTTTCAATAGCCTTTTGTACAACTGCCTCAGATTTATTATCTAATGCAGATGTTGCCTCATCTAATATCAGAATTGGTGCATCTTTTAAGAATGCTCTTGCTATTGCTACACGCTGTTTTTGTCCGCCAGATAACAGTATTCCGCGTTCCCCAATTTGTGTATCTAAACCATCTTTTAGACTATTAACAAAATCATCTAAATATGCCATTTTTACAGCATTTTTTAGTTGTTCTGGTGTTGCTTTTGCATTCCCTAACATTATGTTTTCTCGGATAGTGCCTCCGAATAAAAAATTGTCTTGAAAAACTACACCGATATTATCTCTTAATGATTCTAATGTGTAATCACGGATATCAACACCGTCTATTAAAATGTTGCCGGTACTTACGTCATAAAAACGAGGCAGCAAACTTATAAATGTACTTTTGCCCCCACCCGAATTTCCGACTAGTGCAATAGTTTCTCCTTGTTTCACAGTAATATTTACCTTTTTTAACACAGGAACATTTGGTTTATATGCAAAAGAAACATTTTTGAATTCAATGAGTTTTGGTTTTTCAGATAATATTTTTGCATTTGCCTTATTACGAATAGCAGGAACAGAATCCATAATATCAAAAACTCGTTCAATTGCTAAAAATGACATTAAAATAGAGTTGTAGTTAGAACCTATGCTTTTCATGGGGGTGTATAACATAATTAAGGCAGTTAAAAATGAAACAAAACTCCCACTTGTAATTGTACCATCTAAAATAAGAACAGAACCAATCCAAATAGCCAGACCGATTCCAAACGATAATATGACATGCATAACAGGGGTTAACCAACGAGTTCTTTTTAACATTTTTATTCTTAATGAAAATACCCCATTTAGAACCTGTTGAAACTTGTTTTTTTGATAATTTTCTAAATTGTAGGATATAATTGTTTTGTTTCCTGAGTATGTTTCATTATAAGCAGTAATAAGGGAAGAATCTGCAACTATGGCTTTGTCCATAACGGATTTTACCTTTTTTTTCATCGATGTCATTGGCAATAGTGCCATTAACAGGATGAACACACAAACAATTGCTAATTGCCAAGAATTATAAAATAAAACAAAAGTTAGTGAAACCGCCGTAAAAAACTTTTGAACAAAGTTTTTTAGGTTTGTTAATAATCCGGCACAAGCCATGTCTGCGTTGTTATTGAACATATAGATAACATCGCCAGAATTTTTTTGATTAAAAAACTCTGTTTCAAATCCAAGCATTTTTTTATACAAATCCATTTTTAGCCGATTTGTAATATTTGCCCCAACCCATGTATTTAGATAGTTAGATAAATATGTTAATGCTCCTTGTGCTGATGTAAATAAAACAATAATTAAAGGAATATACCAAGATGCCTGCAATGATTTTTCTACCATAACCATATCCATATACGGTTTTAATGATAATGCGATTAAGGCATCCATAGACCCAATTGGAATTGCTAGTAATAAAGACACTAATCCTCTAAACCAGAAAGGTTTTACATAAGGCCACATGCGTTTATAGTTTTTTACAAACATATTTTTTAATAGCTGTTCGCGAAGTTGTTTATCTACTTTTTTCTTACTCATGTTGTCTCTTTTTTGTTCTGTTAGATGTTTTGTTGTGAGAAATAAGACTTTACTTTCCGCCCGATTTTTATTTTGGATTCTCTAAAATAATCTTTGCTTATTTTTATTTCATAAATAGAGAACCCCAATGCAACACCATTTTCTTTCATTATGTATGGTTGTTTTACATGGAAACGCAAATCAAGTTTATTGCTAGCCATTACATTTGCTGGAATTCGTATAGTGTATTCATCGTTTTCTTGCAATTCTAATATTTTAACCTTTGTTTCGTTTGCGTATATTTCTAAATCTTGATGTGTGCTGTTTTCAGAATATAAACCAAACGCTTTTAAGCTTACTTTTAAATGTTGGTTGGAACCATCTTGTACAAACAATTGTATAATACTGTTATTGCCTATTGTGAAAGTAAAATCATCCCCTGGGCTACCCCATCCATTTTGAGGCTCTACAAAGAATGTACTGTTGCCGCCCTTGTAAAAAGTTATTTTTTGCCCAAGCACATACGGTTTATAAGGATAAACAATTTGTTCTTGTTCCGAAACATTTTTTGTTTGGGCAAGATATATTGTTGTGCCAGCCAAGATTGAACAAAAGCATATTATGATAGCCAGTTTCTTAAACATCAAAAATACCTAATTTTTCCCCGTAGAATTGATGTTCTTATACAATAAAATATCTAATTTTTTTTCATCTTGTTTCCTTTTTTCATATACCAATCCATATACAATTTCTTCATCTTTGGTCAGATTTAATTTAGATTTATTAACAACATATTTAATAAACATTTCTTTTAGTATTGTGAAATTTAATTGTGCACGATTTATGCTTTGGAATTTAATAAAAAAGTTTTTATATTCTTCTGGAATTTTTGCTTCTTGATTGTAAAATATGCTTGGAATATAGCAATTTAATGTTTTCATTTGAAACGAACGGTCTGCATTAGATGTTAGTAAATCGTATATAATACAAATAAAAGCATCGTATGTATTATAATACTGATGTTGATTCAAGAATATAATTGAATTAAACGCAGAACCAAGACAGTTTGCTGGGATTATTGCTCCAACATCAATTAAAAATGCCTTGTTGTTTTGATCAACCATGATGTTCCATGGAGTAATATCATAGTGATATAGACCTTTGTTTTCTAACTCTATCAAATTATCAAATATATCTAAAATATTATCATTTACTACTTGATAATTGTTAATGTCTAGTGTTAATGAATGAACACCAATACGATTTAGGCGAAGTATAGAGATAAATAAATCTGTTGTTTCATCTACATATTCAATACTAGGGGAAAAAGACAACCCTAATGCGCAATTTTTTATCTCTGCATGCAATTCTTTTATGCAATCTTCTATCTTAATACCAAATCTATTATTTTTATTTTTGTATAAAAATTTTATTAACATATTTCCACATAAATAAGCTCTTCGCATGCCATTAAAGGAATTATGATAATGTTCTATTTTATATAAGGAATTGTTAACATATACAAATTTGTTTGAAGCAAAATATAGTATGTTTGATGATTTGTATATATTATTGTAAAAATTTGCATTATCTAATAATTTTTCATAATCGGTATATGTTTGTGTCAAATCTTCTGTATCATTACTTGATGATAACATCAAAAGTATTTTCGTTTTTGTTAATATGTGGCACACTATACTTTTCAACTTATTGTTGTCATCACATATAATCTGGTGGTCTGAAATAAGTATTACATCAAAAAACTCTGATTCTAGACTTGATAAATATTCATCTATATTATCGGCGCGTTTTACATTATTCTTTTTGTTGGTTGTGTTAGTTTCCGGTATAGACCATATTATGCCAGATGGGTCACGATAGATGTTTGTAAGTGATATGTTTTCTTTGTTTTGTAGTTTGACGTTCAACATATCGCCAATTGTTAAAATATTTAATTTTTTGGTATGTGTCTTTTCTATAAGTTGTTCCAATATAGTATCTATTTTTTTAGATAGATTTACATCTATTGTAATAACTGACGGAGCGACATTATTGTCTAATGTCGCTACCGGTTTGCGAAAAAGATTTTGGAGAGCTTTTTTTAACAGCATGGTTATTTCCTTGTGTTATAATTTTGCTAATTCTACCCTGTAAAAGTGTTTTTTCTCTCTAAAATGCCGAACTGCACCCAAAGTTATAGCATTGAGAGTTTTATACTTTCTGATTTTCTTTTTATAGAAACTGTGCGGTTTTAGATGTGCATTTATTTCGTTGTTTTTCATATAAAGATTTACATTGAATATAATCTTTGAAATCAGTTTTTCATACACAGGTGTCTTTCTTGCATATTGCCAGAATAATTCAGCATTATCTCGCCAAGGTTCATTCCAAGGTTTTATACAACCTGTAAAGTGTAAAATATATGGGTTTTCTGTGTAATGTAATGCGGTATTATATGATTCAGAATTATAACCATCTAACCAATGCATACTAACATTCCAGAATACATTCCAATACGGTGATAACCAATAAATATTTTTACCATTGGCAACTGAATTTAATATACATTGGTCAACGAATTTTGGGTTAGTGATTTCTGATAATTTGTTTAAGCATTTGCTCAGCACTTTATCTTTGATACATTTTTTGATGTTCCATATCATCACACCGCTATTGAACATATCGGCAATACAATCCATTTTTAATGTATTATGAATATAATCAACCAAATCTTTTTTCATTGGATTTTTTGTGTGAGAATGACAAATTGTCACAAAAAACTTATCTTGAACAACACCCCACCAGTTTTCACCAATATCTGTATCGTATAGTTCAGCAACGTCTTTCATCGCTACCATATCAACATCTAAATACAATAATTTGTCATATTTTTCGAACAGGTCAGGAATAAACAATCTTGAATATGCATCTAATGTAAAATGTGCGTTTACATTAAATTTTGTGGTATCAAACTTTTTTACATATTCAGATATGTCATGAATTCTAACAGATATATTTTCCGTTGAAATCTTTTGTAGCATTGCTTTGTTAGAATTAGATATATTTCTTGTTGTAATAACAATATCATATTGTCTTCGTGGGTCTGCGTGTTCTTTTATAGATTGCAACATTGTGATACAACAAGGAACATAGTTATCATCTGTTGACATCATTATTGCAACTGCTTTTTTATTGAATGCAGGAATAATTTTATAGTCTTTTTTTGCTAGGTTATAAGCATTCGAATCATAGTTTTTTACATTTTCTAATTCGGGATTTTCTCTAGGGGCAATTGAAACAGCAGGAAATTCTTTTATAGTATGCCCTTGTTTTACTAAATATGTTATATAAACACCTGTCATTCTTTCAAATACGAAAGACAAATATCTCGCCGTATAACGCCAATTATCATTAAATTCTAATCTTGTTTCGTCAATTAAAGTAGATAACTTTTCTGTGATATGGAAACAGAATTGACACATTTTATCAAATAATTCCGATTTCATAATTACTGCATTATGAAAATAATTTGTGTGGCCTTTGGCTACTTCTAATGCAACATCATATATTTCTGGAAAATCATTCTTTACAATATCCATAGCCAAATCCCAATGATATGGAATATGTGCGGCCTTAAATTGTTCTTCAATAGAGCCATCAAAAAATTCATTTATATCGGTTTTGTTTCTAATAAGAATATCCGCATCTTTCATAAGGGTTTGGATATGTTGTCTTGTCAGACCCAATTTTTTAATAAATTCTGCTGGTTTTTTTATATCTTCCATAATAACAGAATAGTTGTTTTCGCCGGATTTGGTAAGGTCGAGCAATCTTCTATAATGTAAGCACCCCTTTATGTTGGCCTTAGAATTTTTCCAAAGCCAATATAAAGCAGTATCTTCTGAATAGAATCTATTACGAGTAGATATATTATCTCCAGTATTGTCGCCTCTCATAGGTAAATCTATATCTGATAATTCTTTGTCTAATTGCATAGGCTGTAATGCATCAGATGAAAAAATCATTGACGGTTTATGATAGCAAACCGCAATATCTATATCAGATGTGTTGATTTTTGAGTTTTTGCTATATTTTCTCATCTTCCTATTCCCTTATACTTAAAGTTGGCGAGAATTGCCGTTTGTTTGTCCAATAAATTTCTACAGTCAATAATATTTCTATTTCTCATCAGCAATGCTATTTTACCTAAGTCAATTGTCTTAAATTCAGGCCATTCAGTTAAAATAGCAAGCACATCTGCGCCATCTGCAACAGAATACATATCTCGTGCATATTCAATATTGTTTCCTAATATTGATTTAGCAACATCCATCGCTTTTGGGTCAAACGCTGTAATTTTTGCTTTATGCTTTAATAATTCTGCCACAATATCCATCGCTGGACTTTCTCTACAATCATCTGTTCCCTCTTTGAAAGCCAGCCCCAATACAGCAATTTTTGGGTCTTTTATATCTTTAACGGCTTCCAAGATACGATGTGCCATTTGTTGTTTTCTGGCATTGTTCCCATTTATTGCGGAGTTTATAAGTGTCATATCAACACCATTTTGACGAGCCATATAAGACATAGCCATTGTGTCTTTTGGGAAACATGAACCGCCGTAGCCTGGACCTGGGTTTAAAAAACGATTTCCTATTCTAGAATCTAACCCCATACCTTTTGCAACTTCTGTGATATCAGCACCACTTTTTTCGCAGAAATTGGCCATTTCGTTTATGTAATGAATTTTGATTGCCAAGAATGCATTTGAGGCATATTTGATTGTTTCAGCAGATCTGCGTTTTACAAAAAGCATTTCTGTTTTGCCTTTGAAAGGTTTGTATAAATCTGCAATTAAATTTGCTGCACGTTCTGTATTAGCACCAACAACAATTCTATCTGGATTGAAAAAGTCATGAACTGCATAACCCTCTCTCAAAAATTCTGGCAATGAAACAACATCAAATTGTGCTTTTGGATTTTTCTTTTTTATCAGCTGTTCTACAACATCGCCTGTTCCAACAGGTACAGTAGATTTTGTCGCAATTACGGTATAATTTGTTAAATGTTCCGCTAACTCTGTGGCGGCGGCATGAATGTATTTCATATCTGCCTCATGGGTCACAGGGTGTGGTGGAGTACCTACTGCAATAATAACTAAATCTGCATTTGAGACCCCTTCTTTCATAGATGTGGTAAATTTGATGCGACCAGCCTTGATATTTTTATTAAATAATTCTTCTAACCCATCTTCATACAATGTTATTTTGCCGGCTTTTAGTGCATCTATTTTTGATTGTTCTCTATCTATACAAACAACCTCATTGCCCAATTCTGCCATTCCAACACCTGTTGGCAAACCAACATAACCGGTGCCAATAATTCCAATTTTCATACTTTAATCCTTTTTGAATAAATCTATTTGTGTTTTGAAATATTCTATTGTTTTGTCTAATCCATCAGACAAAACAACCTTTGGCTCCCATCCTAATTTGGTTTTTGCGAGTGTTATATCTGGTTTCCGTTGTGTTGGGTCATCAGATGGCAGGTCTTTATAAACAACATGACCGCCGATTTTTGCAACAACCATCTCTGCTAATTCTTTTATTGTAAACTCCCCTGGGTTTCCAAGGTTCACAGGACCGGTAAATCCTGTTTCGGAGTTCATCATACGAACAATCCCCTCAATTAAGTCATCAACATAACAAAATGACCGAGTTTGATGGCCATCACCATATATTGTTATGTCTTGTCCTGATAATGCTTGGCATATAAAATTACTTACAACTCTGCCATCATTAGGGTCCATATTTGGTCCGTATGTATTAAAAATACGAATAACCTTAATATCTACGCCGCAATGTCTGTGATAGTCAAAGAAAAGACTTTCAGCACATCTTTTCCCCTCGTCATAGCAAGCTCTGATTCCTATTGGGTTCACATTTCCTCTGTATGTTTCAACTTGTGGATGGACAAGTGGTTCGCCATACACTTCTGATGTTGAAAATTGTAAAACTCTGGCATTATGTTTCTTTGCTAATTCTAGGACGTTGATTGCGCCGAATACGCAAGTTTTTGTTGTATCAATACTGTGTTTGCCTTGATAAGCAGGTGGAGATGCAGGACATGCAAGATTATAGATATAGTCTAATTTTTCTGTTATATCTATTGGGTCACATATATCGTGTTTTATAAATGTAAAATTTGGGTTGTCTAATAATTTTTCTACATTAGACAATCTTCCGGTATAATTATTGTCCAAACAAATAACACGATTGCCATCCGCTATTAAACGTGCGCATAAATTTGAACCTAGGAATCCTGTTCCGCCTGTGACAAGTATTGTACTCATTTTGTTTCCTTTTTACTAAAACTCAACAATCCACGTGTAATAAAGCAAAATAACTGCCATCCGATGGATTGGTTAAAAAATTTTCTTAATGGAGAATAAAGCAATCTAAACTGCGTTGAAAAAGAGTGTGTTTTATAACAGATAACACGATAACAATTCTTGTATGTATCGTATAATTTATCTGAATATTGTGGAAATTGCTTTAACTGGGATAGTATAAGTTTTATCGCTTCTAATAACTTATGCGTATCTTTTGGTATGTTAAAAGAAGAAAAGTCAGCCAATAAATCTTTGTTAAATAATGAGATGTTCAAGTATTTTTCTATCGCTTGATACTGAGCTAACGCGGCTTTGTATTTCTGTAATTTTGGCAGACGATTTGATATGTTTGTGTCATAGTATTTATAATCGCACAAAACTTCATGCAACATTGCAAAATCTGTTAAACCTATCAAATCGCAATATAAAGCATAATCTTCAGCCGGTATAAAATCTGTTTTGTATCTGATATTATGTTTGTTCAAAACGGACTTTCTAAGCATTACGCTAGAATTACATAAAGCGCATCCAGCAAAAACTAAATGCTCTTCTAAAGTTTGAGAATTGAACTTTTTGTCATTAAATAGTTTTTTATTGTTAATAGTTGCCCATGTTCCTAAACAGCCAACATTTGGATTGTTGTCTAAAAAACTAACTTGTTTTAGCAGTCTGTCTTTGTGCATAGTATCATCCGAATCCAGCAATGCTAAATATTCGCCTTTTGCCATATCAATAAGACGATTTCTAGATTCTGCTGCACCAAGGTTTTTATCGTTTCTAACATAGACCATTCTAGGGTCTTTGTATGATTCAATTATTTGTTTTATGTATGGCTTAGAACAATCATCGCAAAACAACCATTCAAAGGAATCAAATTTTTGGGTCAAAACAGAGTTAATACACTCTTTAAGATATTCTGGTTTGGTATTATAAACAGGGGTTATAATGGAAACCTTGATTTTACTCATTATTGCCCCTCTTGCTTATACCTTGTGAAAGTAGGCAGAGGAATAAACCAAAACAACCAGCTTTTTGTAATAACAGCTGTTTTCGTTTCATAAACTCGAAAGCGAACAAAAGGAATAATATTAAATAGCCAAATGCTACCTGTTTCTATTATTTCTTTATCTTGCATTCTCTTATTCATAATTTGTTCCTT
>JAFTTY010000036.1 GCA_017466525.1 Alphaproteobacteria bacterium | reverse complement strand
GCGTTGTCGGGGTGTAGCTCAGCCTGGTAGAGTACTTGCATGGGGTGCAAGGGGTCGCAAGTTCGAATCTTGTCACCCCGACCATAAAATTTCAAATGGGTGTAGGTCATGTTTTTTGAAAAATTTCGTCAAAAGTGTAAGGAAAAAAGACGGCATTTGAGAAGGGTGGAAAATATTAAGAAATTATCAATTGATAATGATGTAGATGTTGCAGTAGAAGATTTGGCGTTTGTGCGTATTAAAATATCAGGAAAAAATAATTTTGTAAAAATAGGTAAATTGTCGTCAAATACTTGTGGAAAAATAAGTATAAAAATTTCTGGTGATAACAATAAGTTGATTATTGAACCTGGGTTGTATGTGGCAAGAAATTTGGGTATATTGATTGGCGGGGGCGAGCATCCTAACTTTGGTTTTGTTCATAATTGTTCTTGTGTTATTGGAAAGAATGTAGGTATGGAACAGGTCAGTGTTTTTACATATAACTCAAATTCATCGATTGTTATTGGTGATGGTTGCATGTTTGCGTTTGGTATTACGCTGTATCATACTGATGGGCATCCAATATTAGATTATCAAACCAAGAAAATTATTAACAAAGTGGGCGAGATGAACATAGGAAATCGTGTCTGGGTTGGGGCGTGTGCGACGTTGTTAAAAAACACAAAGATTCCAGATAATTCTATTGTTGGTTGGGGTAGTGTTGTTAGTGGTAAGTTTGACGTTGATGCAGGCAAAGGCGGTGTTGTTTTAGCGGGTAATCCAGCACGTATTGTCAAGACGGGTGTTGATTGGGATGCGTGTGGTGCGAATGGATATGTTCAAAATGAAATATAAAACGGGCGTTATGCCCGTTTTTTAATAGTTTTCATAGTGTAGCTTTTCGTACATATCAAATATTAGTTTGTTTGCTGTGTCTGGGTTGTTGACATTTTTGCCAGCCAATGCCCAGGCGATAGTGTCCATTTGTTTGTCAAGGTGTTTTTGTTTACCTGATTCGTTTTGTGAATCTTTTGCCCGTTTAATTTGTTGGGCATTTGCGATAGATATTAATTTATTTTTTGCGTCTTTGTGTATGCATAATGATGCGATGCCGGTTTTGGGTTTACGCATTTGTATGTGGTCTGGCATGTATGTTTGTAATTCGGTCAAAAGGCTTCCGATTGTTTGGGAACTTTTTATATGTAAGCCAGGCTCTTTTGTCAAATCTACGTTTGATAGCCATTCGGATGTTTTTGGCGGGATGTTTTCTGTGTTGGTTATTTTTAAGAATTCATTTACCTTGGTTGCGCGCAGACATAGGGCGGTAGTTGAATATGCTTGAAAAAAACGAATGTCATTTGGCATCAGGCGTTGTGCCATTTCCAATTTACCGCGGATTGTTTGTGGGTTTAATTGTATATTTGGTAATTGTCTTAGGTCTGTGGTTGATAACCATTGTGATGTTTTTTGTGGCAATGGTGGCAGTTCTGTCATGTTGGCAAGTGTTGCCTTTGCCGTAGAGCGCAGACATAATGATATTTCGCCACGTTTGTTTTTTTGGAATTGTATGTCGTTTGGCATTAATGCCTGGGCGCGGGCAAGGGTTTGATTAATTGTTTTTATATCTGTTAATGGAAAATTTTTATCCTTGCTCAACTTCGATGGTGACAGCCATTTTGTTTTTTGTTCATGTGTTTTTTGTTGTGTGGATGCATTATTTTCAGCTTCTTGTTCCGGTTCGGTGATAAATTTTACGAAGTCGTCAATCTTTGTTGCACGTAAACACAATGTTGGTATAAAGCGCTTGTTTGGATTCAGGCGTTCTTGTACATCGTTTGGGGCCGTTTTTTGCCAATTGGTCAGCAGACCATAGATTTCGATTTTTTTATAGTCTTTAAATAGGGGGTGTGTTTGTACGATGTCATCAATGGATAGCCATTCCACTGTTTTTCCCTTGGTCACATATCGTATGAAGTCGTATAGGTTATTCCTATTCAGATAGTATTCTGATGGGAATTTAAGTATGTCTTTGGGCATAAATTGTTTTGCATCGTCTAAAAAGCGTTTAATATCTTTTATGTCATACGTGTTTAATGCTTTGTTTTTCAATAAGTCCGCCGGTGTCAACCAATTGTTCAATATGGTATTGGTATAGTCTATAAGGTGATTTACCGCATCGCGGTGTATCAGGGGCATTTCAATATCATAAATTCTGCGTTTAATGTCATGCAGCCCTGTTAGCATAATAAATATTGCGATGTCGTCGTTTGATATTATTGTGTTGGGCAGGGCGTCGTTTTTCTGGTAATGGTATAAGTTTTGCTTATTTTCTGTTAGAAATATATTTATCGCTTGTTTGTCTTTGATTGGGAATTCAGGAATTTGAATCAGATCTGATGCGGATAACCATTCTTTTGTATCGTGGATGGTATTTATTAATGCGTCGCATATATTGATTATGTGCTGGGTATATCTAATAAAACTTTTAGATGCATTTTGGTCAGATTTTGCCAAGGCAAGTAATTTGGTCCGTTTGTTCCGTTCTATTTCAAGTTGAGTCCGTAAAATTTCAAAATTTGGTGTGGCATGTTCTGACATAACGTTACCCCTTGCTGAGGGTTTATTATACCATATTTTATGGGTTTTGTCTTGATTTATTTGGCCGATATGTTATGTTTCGCGCATGATTATCAAAGATGGCGATAAATTTTCAGTTGCAGATTTAAAGGAAACGGTGGATTATTTTTCAAATCGGCCGGTGCAAAGTTGTTTTGTCAATATTGGGGCAGGTGGACATGGTAATTTGTTGACCGGTGTTACGCCCAAGGAATATGAAGAAAGTCAGTTTGCCTTGTATGGGAAAACGGGTTCCAGTGCACGTAATTTGGATAAAAATTTGCGTGATAATGGATATAAAACAACCTATAAGTTTTCATATGATTACTATATCCCTGGTTTGACGAGCGAAGAAATTATTCGTGATGCATATCGGTTGGAATATTTTTATAAATTAGCATTGCGTTTGCCACGGATTAGGCGTGGTATGACCAAGCGTACAGAAAAGATTATTGATGGTGCAGCGCGGTCGTCATATTATTATGCCCAATATATTTGGGCGGCAAACCCAAGTATTAAATTTGATTATGCGAATCGATTTGATGTTCATCGCGATTGGGGATTTGTGTTGTCGTTCTTGCTGGGGGTTGGTTATCAGATACACCCAAAAGATATTTATGAATTTGTGACGCATCACAATGACTTATCTTTGTCCAGGGCAGAACTGGATTTGATATACGAAAAGCAAAAAATTTTTAAGAATTGGTGTGCGCAACGCGGAATTGATACGGGATGTTTGGTTCTTTGCCCAGAACATCAAGAGAAATTACGTAAGATTTTAAACAAGGAAGATGCGCCATATTGGATTCAAAAAATGCAGCAATTGTTGTCACTGGGCAAACGTCGTTAGTTTACGCGTGGGCAAATTTCTGAAATCATGTCTGCGGTTTGCATGTCTTGGGCATAGGCGCGCGCCGATGGTACTGCACACGGGTCACATTCGATTCGTTTTTGACCGGGCCGACATGTAAATGCAACGTCTTGGCAGATGCCATATGTTCGTGTTGTTATTGTTTCGTTTAGATAGTCTGATGCAATTTGCCAATATTTTTGCGGTATCAGGCGTGGATTGTATGCCCACATTTGGGCGACTGTGTCTGTCGCGTGTTGAACACATGTATCTGTGTTTTTGACGTGTGTTATGGTTGGGGTTATGTTGTTTTGTGGTGTGGTGTTATGGCGTTTGATGATAACCCATGAAATTACGCCGATACAGATAACGACAACCAAAAATAATAAAATGTAGTGCGATATTGTAAAAGAATTGGTGTTTGTTTCAAACTTTGTTGCCATTGCATTGAATCCTTTGGTTTTGAATTTATTTTATCAGGTGTTGTGGGCAATATATACAGATTTCTATTCCCAGAAAATATTGCAAAATATAAAAAATTAGGGTATCATTGTGTGTGTAAAAAATAAGGGGGATTGCCATGTTTGTGACCGAAAAATTGAAGACTTTTTCATGGGTAAATGTCGGCAATCCGGACCACGAAGACTTTGAAAAACTGCAAACAAAATACAAAATTGACGAAGATACGATATCTGACATCTTGGACCCAGATGAACAGCCACGATTAGAGGTTGAAGACGATTATAAGGTTATAATTGTTCGCTTCCCCATTATTAATCGCGAATCGGATACGCTGTGGCATACAGAACCGCTGTCTATTATTTTGTCTGCCAATCGTGTTATTACCGTATGTCGCAAGCGGTGTGATTTGTTGGACAAAATTAAAAAATCTGAAAAGACATCACGCGAAGAATTTATATTGAATATCATGTATTATATTGCGGAATCGTATTTGCGCATGTTAAAGGAATTAAATAAGCGTGTTTTGGCATCAAAACGTGTGCTGCAAGAACGTATTCGTAAAAAAGAATTGATGGATTTGTTAGAGGTTGAAAATAGTTATACCCTGTACATGGCGGGTATCAAGGGTAATGTAACTGTGTTGGATAAACTGGAAAAAATGCGTGGTTTTATTAAAACGGATGATGCATTGGAATTGGCCGAAGATGCGCGTATTGAACTTGGTCAGGCGACCGAGGTTGTGACATCGTACAGCAAAATGTTAAAATCTATCAAAGAAACGTTTGAAAGTGTTATTAACATGGATTCTAATACCAACATTAATCGTTTGACCATGTGGAATATTATCTTGGTTGTGCCAACTGTTATTGTTGGATACTATGGCATGAATATGAAATTGCCATTTGCAGAATACGATATAACGTCAACTGCGATATTTATATTTATTATGGTTTTGTTGTTGGGGTTTGCTTTATTTGGTACGATTAGACGCAGAATTGTTTAAAATCGCATTAAAACAATTTTATTTCTGAAATTACACGCATAATTTCATTTAATTGCAGTGGACCAAATTTCCCCAGTACCCAGTCTGCCGGTGCCATCGGCAGGTCAAAATCGCGTGGGTGCCCAACGCCAATTCTAATACGTTTATATTCGCGACCAACATTGGCATCAATAGACTTAATCCCGTTGTGGCCGGCACTGCCACCACCAATTTTTTTGCGGCAATTTCCAACCGGAATGTCCATGTCATCATGAATTACAATCAGGTTTTCCAATGGTATCTTGTAAAATGTCATCAGGGCCAAGACCGCAATGCCACTGTTGTTCATATATGTTTGTGGTTTTGCCAATATGACATTATGGCCATTGATTTGCATACGTGTTGTTAGGGCGTTTTTTTCGCGTTTCCATGTCGCGGTATCGTCTGCAAAATTATCAATTGCCATGAATCCAACATTATGACGCGTATGGGCGTATTCGGCCCCAGGATTGCCCAAACCAACGATTAGAACAGGTTTATTTTCTTGCATATTCTATACCCTTTTTTTATTATAATATCACAGAAAGGAGAAAACATGAAAATAAAATCACTTGGTATTTTGACTGCGTTGTCAATTATGGTTATTGGTGCAAATGCGAACGCTGGTTTGTATGTTGGTGGCACATATGGTTATGGCGGTTATACAATTTTTGCAGACGATAATGATATATCAAAATCGGCCCAGTCGTACGGTGGTGTTTTGGGTTTAGATATTTCTATCTTTCGTATCGAAGGTGAATATAGTTATTTAGATTCAGATAATTATTCAATGAACACGGGGTTCTTGAATGCGTATCTTAAATTGCCAATCCCAGTGGTAAAGCCATATATTGGTGCCGGTGTTGGATATATGTTTGATAGCAAGTATGAACCAAGTAAAGATATCAGTATTGATATAGAAGATACTATGGCATATCAGGGCATGTTGGGTATTACGTTGGATTTGCCAATCGTTCCATTTAATATCGATGTCGAAGGTCGTGCGCTGTATGTCCCAGACATGATTGAAATTGCAGGCAAAGAATCTGATATGTTGCAATACGAAGGACGTGTAAAATTACGCTATGTGTTTTAATTAGGGTGGGGGGCGAAACGCCCCCTAAATTTACTGTATAGGATGAAAACAGATGCTGACGCTGATTGATGGTAATTCGTTATTGTTTCGGGCTTATTATGGTGTGCATAGCCGTCTGACACGCACAGATGGAACACCGACGGGTGCGGTTTATGGTTTTCTGAATATGGTGTTGCCAATTTTAGCAGCGGCAAACCCAGATGACGAATTTGTTTGTGTTTTTGACGCGTCGCGTATCACATTTCGTCAGGATATATACCCAGAATATAAAATGAACCGGTCTGAAACGCCGGCAGATTTGATAACCCAGGGGCTGTTGGTGCGCGAGGGGTTAGTTGCCATGGGGATGCCGGTGTTGTGTGTCCCGGGGGTAGAGGCAGACGATGTTATCGCAACGTTGGCACGGGCAAATTGTACCCGTATTGACGCGACACGCATAATAACCAGCGATAAAGATTTGATGCAATTGGTGTCAGATTGTGTTTATTTATATGATGGTATGAAGGGGCGTGAAATACGCGCACCCCAGGTTTTGGAAAAGTTTAATGTTGGGCCAAATCAGGTTGTTGATGTTCAATCTTTGATGGGCGATTCGTCTGATAATGTGCCGGGGGTCCCGGGGATTGGTCCCAAAAAAGCGGCGGAACTAATTAATGAATTTGGTTCGTTGGACAACCTGTATGCGAATTTGGATGCGGTAAAGAACGAACGTACGCGTAATTTGCTGCGTGATAATCGTGAAATGGCATATATATCGCGTCGGTTGGTGACTTTAAAAGATGATGTTGATTTAAGTGGGTTAAAACTGTCACCGTTTGTGTTTAATACGGCCGGGGCAATTGATTTTGTGCGTAATAAAATTGAAAGTAATTCGTTGGTTGCCAAAATTGAAAAATTGTTCCCTGAACAAGATTCAGCGGTGACGCAACCTGCGACTTTGTTTGAATTCCCGGGAAATGCATGTGAAATGCCGGGTGCGGATGTTGTGGCGTCTGATGTGCAATCGACGCAACGTAAAATAAATTGCGAAACAATAATCAGTGTGGCGCAGTTAAACGAATTCTTGGCGCGTGTTGATAAGATTTTGGCGATTGATACCGAAACAACCGGATTGAATCAGATGGTTGATAGAATTGTTGGTATATCGCTGGCGGTTGATGATGAACATGGGGCGTATATCCCGGTGCGTCATCGTGTGTGTGTGGCTGATTTGTTCGGTGGTGATACGATTGCGCCAAATCAATTGTCGATTGGTCAGGTTTATGACGCGCTGTGGCCGATTTTAATAAATCCAGATGTTATTAAAATTGGTCATAATTTGAAATATGATTTGCATATTATGCAGAACGAAGGTTGGGATACATCCAAGATTCGTCCAATCGATGATACAATGTTATTGTCGTACGCGTTGCATGGTGCGCTGCATGGACATGGGCTGGATGAATTGGCGTTAAAATATTTGGGGCATGAAAATATAAAGTTTTCATCATTGTTCCCGCCAAAAACGCGTGATGCAGATATGCGATTTGATACGTTGGCTATAAATGATGCGTGTATGTATGCCGCCGAAGATTCGTGTATTTGTCGTGCATTGTATGATTTAATGCGTCCCCAGTTGGATTCGAACAATCGGTTGCGTCAATTGTATGAAACGTGTGATTTGCCATTGATGCCGATTTTAATGCAAATGGAACGTAACGGTGTTTTGGCAGATCGGACAAAATTGCAACAATTATCGATTGTATTTCATAATCAGTTGCAATCCTTGGGGCAAGAGATTTGGGATTTGGCAGGGCATGAATTTAATATCGCCAGTCCGAAACAATTGGGCGTTGTCCTGTTTGATGAATTGGGATTGACTGCAAATAAAAAGCGTTCAACAGATGCCGCCAGTTTAAATGATTTGATTGATGAACATCCAATTGTTGAAAAGATTTTAAATTGGCGTTCTATTGCAAAGTTGGCCGGCACATACGCGGACACGTTGCCGCGACAAATTGCGTCCGATGGGCGAATCCATACAACATATTTACAGACCAGTACGAATACGGGACGCCTGTCCAGTCGTGATCCGAACCTGCAAAACATACCGATTAAGACGGCACTGGGGGAAGAGATACGAAAATGTTTTGTTGCCGCCCCTGGGCATGTTTTGATTTCTGTGGATTATTCCCAGATTCAGTTGCGTC
This sequence comes from Alphaproteobacteria bacterium, assembly GCA_017466525.1. Classification (GTDB taxonomy): domain Bacteria; phylum Pseudomonadota; class Alphaproteobacteria; order Rs-D84; family Rs-D84; genus Enterousia. The sequence continues at coordinate 33,340 of JAFTTY010000036.1, read as the reverse complement.
TGTTGGCGGATATTGCAAATGTTGACGCATTTCGTGCAACGTTTAATAATGGCGATGATATTCATGAGCAAACTGCGCGCAAGATTTTTAACATTCCGGCAAATGAACCGGTGCCACGTGATGCCCGTCGTGCGGCGAAAACGGTTAATTTTTCAATTGTGTATGGAATTTCATCGTTTGGTTTGGCCGGGCAATTGGGGGTTGGGCGTGCAGATGCCCAGAATATAATCAATTCTTATATGGCAGGATTGCCCCAGGTTAAAGAGTATATAGAACGCACAAAACAATTCGCCATGGAAAATGCGTGTGTCTATACCCCGTGGGGGCGCAGGATTGAGTTGCCAGAGGTTAAAAATCCGCGCCTGCGTGCGTATGCGATGCGTGCGGCGATTAATGCCCCAATTCAAGGGTTCGAGGCTGATTTAATGCGTCGTGCGGTTGTTGTGATTGATGAAAAAATTATTCGACCGAATCGCGATAAAATTTGCATGATTATGCAGGTGCACGATGAAATTGTTTTTGAATGTGCGTCAGATGTTGCAGATTTTATGGCAATTCAGATAAAATCGCTTATGGAAAATATTGTAAAACTATCCGTGCCATTGGTTGCAGAATATGTAATCGACACCGTGTGGGGGAAATAATTATTATTGCGCGCTCGTTTCCGTGGGGTTGGTGTAATAGGCCCGTTCGGCCGATACCGGCATATAGATGCAGTCGCCAGTGGATGCCCCGCAGAATTTGGTTCCTGAATAGCAGTCTGTGATTGCGTCAGATGATGCCCCACATTTTACCGCCGGTTTTAAATAGCAGTCTGTGATTGCGTCAGAATTTGCATCAGATGTTGATCCAAGTGGACATGGGGAAAGTCCGATATCCTTTGGATCTTCTGCATCAATTGTTCCATCTGATACGCCGGGGCAATAATATCCGGCCGGACATACGAAGCATGCTTCATTTGCATTATTTAAATAATAACCAGGGTCGCAGTCTATTATTTTTTGTTTCCATATGGGGTAAAGGTCAAGATTGTCTGTCCATTTATATGTTAGTTGGTCCGAATGGATGGTATAGGAAGTGCCTAGTACTGATGTGATGTCTGTGGTGCTGCCCGTGGTTGCGAACGCAACTTTTTGTTTTTCGCTGTACCAGCCAATTATTGCGTGCCCCCTTTTTTTACAGGAATGTAATGGGCTGGGGGCATAGTAATCTACACACCAGGTTTGGTTATAGCTTTCGTATGTATCGCCTTTTGTTACTTCTTTTTGTGAAAGAAAATACGGTATAAAAAATCTGTCGTCGTATTTTAAGAAATGTATGTGCTTCTTTTTACATGTTTCGTAATCTGGACTTTCTGTATTACTGGGGCAATAGTCAATTGTGTTTTTTTCATAACAAGGGCTGTCGATATTTGCGTAAGATTGTGTAAAGAGGCTCACGGCGGTTTCACCAACATTGCAGTAGTAAGTTATTGTGTGTTGTTCTGGTTTGCAATCATCATCTCGAGTTTCTGTGGCTTTAGTTTTATTGTCGGCAACATATCCTGTTTTGCATCTGCAACTTGTGGCCCCGTTCTTTGTTTCTTGCGTGTTTTTGCCGCATTTACGACAGAATTTATCAAAATAGTTTGTGGTGGCGTCACCCAGCGTGCCAGTCTGGGAATCGTCGGAATCTGCATAAAGATAGTAATATTCGTTGTTTTCTGGCTTGTTTCTGGCTTGGCAATATTCGCAGCCGGCGCTGTCTTTTCTAAAATCAATTAAGTATTTATTCTCATTATGACAAAAGGATTTCCATGCGCATTCGTCTACGGATGTTAGCCCCCCCTTGGATGTGTCTATCATAACGGCATTTATGGTGCCTACCTTACCTGTGTATAAACCATCGCTGGGGCATGTGGTGCATAATCCGCCGTTTGTCCCCTTGTAGGTGCCACCAGAGCATGAGTTGCAAGATTTGCCGTTCAGGTCATAATAACAGCCTGCTGTCGTGTTGCAGGTGCCTGGTTCTTTTCTCGTACTACAAAAATCGTAGGTTACCGCCGTATGTGCCGTGTTATGTACGCCCAGAATAAATAGAAACGAAAATATGGTGATTAGCATTCTCATATCGTTATGATAAAAAATATTGATTCCGGTTGCAAGCCAGAATTTTTAAAAACGTTCGTTGGGTGTTTTTTTGGTTCGCGTTGCTCGCACTGTATAGCCCCACTCCTGCCTGCGCAGGAGTGACAATGTTTTTAATTTTCCAGAATCTTAAACGCCACACCACAACATCTTTTTTTCAAAAAAAAGTTGTAATTCCTGCGTAGGCAGGAACAGGGTCTTTTAAATTTACATTCGTCACTATTTTATAATTTTTTTTGTTCTCGCGTTGCTCGCACTGTATAGTCCCACTCCTGCCTGCGCAGGAGTGACAAAGATGTGTGGGGGTGGGGGAGTTTTTATCCCCTGGGAACCTACAACCCAGTAAATAGAATCAAAGCTAAAAAAATCCCCCAAACGGGGGATTTTTTTATTTTGCAGTTTCTTCTGGGATAACAGAAACCGTTCTGCGGTCGCCGTTGCCCTTTTTAAACTTAACAATGCCGGCAATCTTTGCAAAGATTGTGTGATCTTTGCCCATGCCAACGTTCAGGCCAGGGTGAACAGATGTGCCACGCTGACGAATGATGATGTTGCCTGGGATTACGCGTGAACCACCGGATTTTTTTACGCCAAGTCTGCGTCCCGCCGAGTCGCGTCCGTTCGATGATGCCGAACCAGCTTTCTTATGTGCCATAGTTCTGCCTCCTTATGCCTTGATGTCTGTGATTTTCAAAACAGTAATGTGCTGACGATGGCCGGCAGTGCGGCGATAGTTTTGGCGACGTTTTTTCTTGAAAACCAAAATTTTGTCAGCGCGTTTCTGTTCAACTACTTCTGCAACAATTTTGGCGCCGTCAACGAATGGTGTGCCAATTTTGTCGCCGACCATTAAAACCTGGTCAAATTCAATTTTGCCGTCGGCATTCAGCTTTTCAACCTTGATAATATCGCCTTTTGCAACGCGATACTGTTTGCCGCCGGTTTGAAAGATTGCATAATCGCTCATTTCAATGTCCTCGAATTTATGTTTATTGTTATTTTTTGCCGTTTTGGCGAAAAGTTTATGCAATATTGACGTTTTTTATATGAAAAGTCAAGCGTTTTGTCGAAAAATTTATGCAAAACATGTGTTTTTAATGCGGTTTAATGGTGTCACTGCATAAAAAATTCCCCAATTGGGGAATTTTTTACAATACATTAACAAAATGCCGATTGTTTTAGTGAGGCATTTTTGCTTCTGTGAATACGACATGCTTGCGCAATTTTTTGTCGTACTTACGGAATTTCATTTTGCCCTGAGTGTTTTCGGACTTTGTATTTTTAGTTGTAATATAGAATACGCCAGTTTCAGCGTTCTTTAATTGTACAACTTCTTTGCTACCTTTTTTAGATGCCATTTTACTTGCCTTTTATTATTCTGCGCCGATTGTATGTTAAATTTTACTGGAAATCAAGTTTTTTTTATCGTAAAATGTAAAAACTTTCAAAAATAGGGCGTATGGCGACTATATAACGAAGTGTAATGCCACCATACGACCAATTTATGGGCGTATGGCGAAATTGGTAGACGCGCTGGATTTAGGTTCCAGTGGGGAAACCCATCAGAGTTCGAGTCTCTGTACGCCCACCAAAAATCCATAACAATTGAGCCATTGGCGACTACGAAGCGATAGCGAAGTGGGACGCGCACATAGTGTCGCGGTCAAATTGGTAGACGCGCTGGATTTAGGTTCCATGCGAAACCCATCAGAGTTCGAGTCTCTGTACGCCCACCAAAAATCAAGAATTTTTAGCGAAAACAATATGCTATATAAAATATAAGTCAGATTTGGGAATAAAAACAAGTTGACAAAATAATGTTGGGTGCTATTATTGCGGTGGTAAATATAAACAAAAAGGATAAATTATGTCAGTATGTAAAGCAAAGTATTGTGTTTTTGTTGCTGAAAACGGCGGTTGTAAGTTCACTGGTTCTTGTGCGGTTAAAGATGCAAACTTGAATTGGCCAGAAGAAACTGTTGCGAAAATGCAGGCAGCAGAAAAAGCGGCAAAAATGAAGGAAGCAGCCAAGAAAGCCGAAGAAGCAGAACGTGAAAATGCACGTTTGGTCTTTGTAAATGTTTTCCAACGTGGTAACGGCTGTATGGCAAAGGTCGCATCAGAAAAAACAAAATAATATTTGTTTTATTGGATTGCTTGTTAAAAAACACCGCCAAATGGCGGTGTTTTAAATTATTTGTTTTCGCTAACTTCTGGTCGGGTTCAAATCCGCGTGTTACACACGGTTTAATAAAAAACGCCGCACAAGGCGACGTTCTTTATTAAATCTGGCGCATCCAGAAGGATTCGAACCCTCAGTCTTCTGATCCGTAGTCAGATGCTTTATCCAGTTAAGCTATGGATGCAACGGTTTGTTATTTTATACCTTTTTATTTGAATTGCAAGAAAAAATAAAAAATTATTTCGTTTTTTGTTTCGTGCCGTGATATAGCGCGTTATAGTGTCTGCGACATACGGATTTATAATTGCTGTCGCCCAGTGCAAATTGTTCGCCTGCACGTATGACTTTGCCCGTGCTGTCAAAGCGCAGATGATGCGTCGCCAATTTCATGCACCCATTTATTTGACAATTCGAATCCATGCGGTGTAGTTTTGCGCCAACCTCTATCAAACGGCGCGCGGCGGGAAATATCTGTTCATTACTGTCCACCATCAGGCCGTAACACATAACGACTTTATTTTGCTGGTCGGCAATGTGTACCAGATTATCAATGTCTGATGGGGTGAAAAACTGTACTTCATCAACCAAAACAACATCTGTATCAGGGGCGGGGTTATATTGTGTCAAATGTGGCATGGCCATTGCGTCGCATTCCAGACCAATGCGTGATACAATCTTTTGTGATGCAAAGCGTTTGTCAAATGCAGGCTTTATAACTTCGACTTTGTTGCCGTTTTTTCTGAAGTTATAGGCGTTTATAATCAGGGCGGCTGATTTAGAGCTGCTCATTACACCATAATGAAAGTGCAGATTTGCCATTCTTGATACCTTCTTATTTTATGTTCATAGATTCCAGACGCTGGATTCTTTTTTCAACGGGTGGATGGGTTGCCATTAGGTCGCCAATGAATTCGCGTGGGGCAGATGGGTTGGCAATGCAAACAGCAGACATTGATTTTACCTTGTCCATGCATTCAACGCGGGAATCTGTTGTTATTTTGCGCAGGGCAGATGCCAATGCCGCGGGGTTTCTGGTTATATGGGCGCCTGTTGCATCGGCTGCATATTCGCGGTTGCGCGATATGGCCATGCGTAAAAGTGGTGTAATAAGTGTATTAAATACCATGAATGCCAGCCAGACCATCAGCAAGACCGCGGTCGCATTGCCGCGATTGTCGTTGTCGTCCGATGAATGATTGCTGTATAGGGCGGTACGTAAAATAATGTCGGCGGCAAATACTGTGACCCCAACACCGGTAATTAACAGCATGTCTAAACGTATGTCGCGATTGCCAATGTGGGCCATTTCGTGTGCAATTACGCCTTGTAATTCCAGTTTGTCCAGTTTTTTGATAATGCCACGTGTCAGGGCGACCGATGCATCGCGTGGTGTGCGTCCAGTTGCAAACGCGTTTAACGAATCGTCATTTATTATATATACGCGTGGTGTTGGCAGGCCCGCCGCCAGGGCGACGTTTTCAACGCTGCGGAAAATTTCGCGGTGTTCGGCATTGTCTGGTTTTATTTCAGTTGCGCCAACGCTGCTTAACATCATTGCGTCGCCAAACGCCCATGATATCAGCAACCATATTGCGCATGCGATAAATGTTGGTATCGCAACAGATATTGTTACCTCTATCGCTTGGTCCATTGGGGTCACAATCCAGGTGAATAAAAATACAAGCGCAATAAAAATTAATGGGAACAGGGCGACCAATATCAGTGTCTTGATGTTATTGCTGCGAATATGGTCGTATACAGTTTGTACTTTGGACATGATTTTTATTCCTTGGCAAAATAATTATGGCTGTATTATGAAACAAAAAATGTTGTATGTCATGAAAAATATTTGCTTTATTCTGTTTGCGGTATTGTGATAGCATGCCTGATATGAGACGGAAGGGTATATTTTTTACGTTTTTGTTAGTCTATATTATTCCAAATATTTTTGATTGGACTGTGGTTGGTGCCGCCAAAAGTTTTCTGACTGCGCAAAAATTCCCGACAGTTTTCGAGGATTTGTCCTTTGTGGATCGTATGGAAATATTGGCAGATGATTACAATGATTTAGGGGCGATTTTTGATGAAAATGGCGTTTGTATCAGTGGCTGTGCGTATCAGGGTATTACAATGGAGGAAGATTTAGAACGTATGGAACGCCAGACAGAGGCCGCCTTGGCGCAATTAAAGAAAGAGGGCTATATGTCTGAAGATGGAAGTTTAATTCCACAACAAAATCAGCCTGCACAGCCTGTGGTGCCGATGCAATATGTTTTTGTTCAGCCAAATATGCAGTATTCTAATACGGCGCCCGCAAATATGACGCCGCCACCCAGTGCCACAAATAGTGCCACAAATACTGCGGTGACCAGTAATCCACCATCTGGTCAGGTCGCAGCATCTTGTTCAACCAGAAAATCTGATATACCAGTTGGACAGAAAAAGCCGTTAGGAGAGCCGCTTGAAGGTAAGGCACGAATATCATCTAGGTTTGGACCGCGTACAAATCCTGTTACTGGAAAATTTCAACAAAATCATAATGGGGTTGATTTGGCCGTGCCAACAGGAACCAAGATTTATTCGCCTGCAGACGGGCATGTTAAATCTGCTTTTACAGATAAAACTTGTGGTAAGGGTATAAAAGTAACGCATTCGGATGGTTATGAAACGGTTTATTGTCATCTGTCAGAACATGCGGTTAAAACTGGCGATAGTGTTGTTGCGGGCTGTTTTATTGGCAAGGTGGGCAGTACTGGGCGCAGTACCGGGCCGCATTTACATTATTCTGTGCGTTTGAATGGTACTGCGATTAATCCCGTGAAACTGATGGGACGCTGATTTTTTTATATAAATATTTACTTTATTTTTTTTGAATAATTGTGATAATATGCCTGATATGAGACGGAAGGGTATATTTTTTACGTTTTTGTTAGTCTATATTATTCCAAATATTTTTGATTGGACTGTGGTTGGTGCCACCAAAAGTTTTCTGACTGCGCAAAAATATCCGTCTGGATTTAATGACTTATCTTTTGTAGAACGTATGGAAGTTTTGGCCGACGGTTACGATGATGTTGCAGCAGAATTTGATGAAAATGGTGTATGTATTTCTGGGTGCGCGTATGTTGGAATTACACTGGAAGAAGAAGAAGCATATATGGAGCGTGCTGCGCGTGAGTTTGGCGAGATTGTAAAACGAAACGAAGCAATAATGGCGCAGCAACAGCAGCAATTACAACAACAGCAACAGGCAATGGCGCAACAACAAATGTTTTCTGGATTGCCGGCTGGGTCAATGGTTGTTCAGATGGTTAATGGGCAACCGGTGGCGTATGGTCAGGTGCCAGGTCAGCCTGTGGCCGGCCAAATAACGGGTCAGCAAGCACCAGCCGCTCAGACGACAACGGGGACTGTGGCCCCAGAGACACAACAGACAGCATCTGTTCAGCCTACGACATTGCAGCCGGTGGCGTCTGGTGGTTCATGTTCAGAAAAAAATCCAGATATTGCGCAAGGCTCGTTGTTTACTTCGCCAGTTGCAGGAAGGACACAGGTTATTTCTGATTTTGGCGAACGTCGTCCGCCGTCGACGCGTGGTGGTAAAGGTAAGGGGTCAAGATATCACAAAGGGTTGGATATTACTGCAGGTACAGGGACAAAGATTTATGCGGCAGCAGATGGGGTTGTTTCGCAATCTAGTTATTCTGGGGGGTATGGTAATATTGTTAAGATTGAACATACTCTATCTGGAACGAATAAGAAAGCCACAACCGCGTATGCGCATCTTAGTAAACGTTTGGTTAATGTTGGTGATCGTGTGTCCAAGGGATGTTTAATAGGGCTTGCAGGGAATACTGGGAACAGTAATGGTTCGCATTTACATTATGAATTGTATTATGATGGAATTAAGGTTGATCCGTTGGGGTCTTATGTTTCTCCGATTTTGGGCAGTGCCTCTGCAAATGCAGCGGCTGCTGTTACGCAGGGAACAAATTATTTGGGGCGGGCATATTGTATCCGTTCTGGGTTAAGTAGCGTACGGTTGAGGCCCTATGCAGGTAATTCAAAAGCGTTAAAAGAAAAATTCCCGGGGTGTTCGGGGTGGTGTTGATTATTTTCAGATTTTTGGATTCTTTTTGAATTTTACGGAAAAACTGCCGTTGTTAATGGGCGAAAAAGATACGATGTATGGGCTAAGCACACTGTCGCGCGCCCATTGTTGAAACTTTATTTTTAATATGCCGCTGGCGCCGGTAATTATGGTTGCTGTGCGTGTGCCGGATTTTGCCAAGGACATAATTTCAGCCCAGGCTTGTTCTTCGGTATGTTCGTGTAAATCAAGTTTTGCATGAAGTGGTGGTGTTTGTGGTGTGTGCGGAATTCGTGTGGATAAATGCAATTGCGCGCGAACCGCATGACGTGTGCCAGTATCATCGGGTTGGTATTCGTCGCCAATCATTTGTGCGATATCTGCATCAGTTAATTGTTTCATTGCCGTGCCACCATAAATACTAAAACGCGTTCTGTCCCAGACAGGTCATTTTCTGTGCGTAATAAATCCCAACCGTTTTTCATAAAGATGTTTTTGATTTCTGTTCCTTGGTCAATGCCAATTTCCAGGTACAACTTGCCGTCTTGTTTTATCCACTTTATGGCGTTTTTTGCGATTGTTTTATATGCACCCAGGCCATTGTCCTTGGCGTATAATGCGATGGCTGGGTCAAATGTTGCGCCACGATTTACGCGTTTGTCGTTGTGTGCGATATATGGCGGATTTGATACAATTATGTCAAAGCGTTCTTTGAATTTGTTTGGGGTGTCAAATGTTGCGTGTTGTAATTGTATTTTGTCTGACAGATTTAATGTGTTTATATTGCGACGTGCAACACGCAGTGCGCGTCGTGATTTGTCAATTGCGATACCAGATGCGTTATGAATGTTTTTTACCAATGCACATATTATGCAGCCTGTCCCAGTCCCCAGATCAAGAATTCGCGTGGGGGTGTTTGTGATTTTGTCTGATAATACCGCCGATACCAGTGTTTCGGTGTCTGGTCGTGGGTCCAGCGTATGTCGATTTGTGTAAAATTTAATGCCATAAAACCATTTTTGTTTTATGATTTTTGCCACCGGTACACCACGTCGTAATTGGTGCGCATACCATAAGACGCGAAACCGAGTCAGTTTTTTTGCGTTTTCCGTTATTATGCGGGCGCATCGAATTCCACCGGCATGCTGTAAAATTGTGAATGCTTGATTTTTTGTCATAAAGGCATTATAATCGGTCTCATGAAAAAAGCAAAAAATATTATGAGTACTGCGAACCTGACACGTATGGTTATGGCGTTGGCTGTCCTGCTTAGTTTGGTCGCTATTTTCTTGGTCGTGACCAAGCGGACGCCGGCACAGTTGCGTGCGGCAAATGAATGTAAATCAATCGTTATGGTGGCGTCTGGTGATACGTTATCGGAACTATTGTTGGCCCAGGGCTTGTCGCACAGTGATGTTAATAATATTGCCCAGGTTTTAAAGAAAGAAGCAGAAATTTCAACCCTGCGTGCAGATCGGGATAGATTGGAATTTGTGCGTGACGCAGATGATGCCCCGGTATCAAAAATTGTTGTCGTGCCGTCGCCATGGCGTCAGGTTGAATTGACGTGTAACGATTCTGGGGATTGGGATTGCAAGACTGTTGATATTGAACGTGATACGCGTGCTATATATCGTTCTGGTGAAATTCTGGATGGTGATAGTTTCTATTTGGCGGGACAACGTGCTGGAATCCCCGCAGGTATATTAATAGAAGTGTATGATTTGTTGGCGTTTGAAATGGACTTTGAACGTGATGTTCGTGCAGGACAAAAGTTTTCTGTATTGTATGAAGAAAACTTTTCCGAAGGGGAAAAGATTGATAATGGTAACGTTTTGGCCGTATCATTTCAGGCATTACGCGGCAATGTGCAGATGTATAGATATAGAAAATCAGATGGCACGATTGGTTACTATGATGCCGAAGGAAATGGGGCAATTAAATCGTTAAAGCGTACACCGATTAATAATGCAAAGATTACCAGTAATTTTTCTAGAAATCGTAAACATCCGATTCTGGGGTACACACGTGCGCACAAGGGGGTCGATTTCCGTGCATCAACGGGAACGCCAATCCCAGCAGCTGGGGCAGGGCGTGTTGTCGCACGCAGTTATAACCGTGGGCATGGTAATTTTGTAAAAATACGTCATAACGGTTCGTACGAAACGTTGTATGCACATATGTCAAAGTTTGCCAAGGGTGTAAATGTTGGAACAACGGTACGCCAGGGGCAAACAATTGGTTATGTCGGTTCAACTGGTTATTCGACAGGACCCCATTTGCACTATGAGATTATTAAGGACGGTGTACACGTTAATCCAATGACGGTTAAATTGCCTGCAATTAGCAATTTGAACAAAGAAGATAAAAAGAAGTTCAAAGAATATCGCAAGGTTTTAGAAGAAGGAATTGAACAACTGGAAAAAAATCCATCAATGTATATTCAATTGTAAATTAAAAGTCCGGATTCCCGGACTTTTAGTTTGACAACGATAAATATCGCTTTAAAATGTCTGTCAATTTTGTTTTATAAAAAGGCGGTTATGATGGACAATAAATTTTATAAAATATCACAGACTGATTTTGATGCTTTGATGAAAATACCAGGGACACAAAGTATTTTAACACATGCAGATATTGTTGATGTGCATGGTAATCCTGTTATAGAAGATGGTGAAAAAAAGGTTCGTAGAAAACGCAAAGAAATTTTGACGTGTGATAAAATGCGTGAATTGTTTGGTGCGAATTATAGCGGCTTGATTTATTTTAATTTTGATACCAAAAGATGGAATAAAACAAAATATCAAGACGATGATTTGCAACGTCATAATATATCTTGTGTCGAGGAGGTTTATGATTGGAAGCGTGAATTGGAACAAGAAGAATCCTTTAAGGATTATGAATTGGTTGCAACTGTGACAATGGCAATTGCCGGAAAGCATTTTACATCTTGGTCGGATGTAGTAAAAAAACCGAAATATGATGAAACTGGGGCAAGTTCTGTCGGTACAATTGTTAGACGCAGCAGAAAGACCGGTAAGATATTGAGGGTTCCCGCAAATTGGGTTTGTTTGTTTGCGTGCAGCCGTTGGCCAGGCGCGATGTGGCGTGGTGCCAGTTATGGTTCGCGTGATGCAAAATATCATCAGGCAATGCTAGATTTACATTGTCGTGGCAAATAAAAATCCCCCAAAGATGGGGGTTTTTATTTAGAAGCGGTAAGAACCAGAAACCTTTATATTGTGTAACTGTATGTCTGAATTATATTGATAACGGTAATCTAAGCCAATTTGTATTCCATTGGCAGATAACATTTCAATACCACCCCCGATATTGGCCCATAGCGGATCAATATCGATGTCGTATTTTGTGCGATGTTCAGATTGTACAAATTTATATTTTGCGTAATCTGGTGCGCCCAACAGGTCGTATTCGATACCGATTGATGCATACGGACGTATCTGGAACCATGCGGATGGATAAATGCGTTTTTGTGCGATTAATGAATAACCAGGTGTCAGAACGAAATAGCCATCCGATTCCATACGCATATAATCGTCGCCGTCAATCTTTTCTTTTACATCAAAGCCAAAGTTATAGCCAGCGCGTGCGTAAATATTGCCAACAAAGTACTGGTTTAAAATATCATGCATCAATCCCCATTCGGTCAGCAGGCTTAATGCGTGGCCGTCACCATCAATGTGGTCAACAAAGTTTTGGGCACGGCTGATGTCAAAGAAGTGAATGTCTAAGAATGCATTCCCGTACAGGCGCGACTTTTCACCCAATGTTTTCATTAAATAACCACCAACGCCAATGTTTGTGTCGTCAACATCAATATTAACGTGACCATTTTCGACGATGTTTGCATAACTTAAATCCATTTTGTCGGCACTGGCAGAAGATGTGTGTGATACATGCCCCGTTAAGCCCAAGATTAGTGTGTTGGATTCTTGCCAATCAAAACCGCCAGATACGCTGAACCGATTGCCGTCTGTGTGCTTGTTATCAGCTATATTCTGATAGAACATGCCATAGTCGACGTCCAACCACGCTTTGTTTAAATTACGGTGGCGGTTCCAAATAAATTCATCGAACATTCTGTCTTCGAATGAACGGAATGTTGTGTGTTCGTTTAATGCGATAGTGCCCGCAATTTGTTCGATTTCGCGTGCCTGGACCAGACGGCTGAAACGTGCCAATGGTTTGCCATCAGATGTTTCAACATAGTACTCCATACGGTTATACAACTGATTCATTAATTCTTCAATGTTTGTGCCATCAAATATTAATGGAATAACCTCTATCGGTGTACGATTATAAAATCCTTTGTCATTTAATTGGCCAGCAATCAGATTGTCTAATGCACCGGCAGATACATATTCGCCAGTTGTATAGTCTGGTTGACGGGCAACAATTGGCTGAATTTTTGTGTTTTCAATCAATACTGGTCCACCAAAGCGTGGGTCAAATACGATATACATACTTTCTGCTGTGCCGTTTGTGTCCATGTCACGAACAGATATATATGCAGGCAGGCCATCTTCGCTGTTTGTGTTTGTTTGTGTCAAAGAGTCAAAGTAGTTATAGCAAACACTGCCATCTGCATTGCAAAAGTTGACATTTAAATTTCGTATCTTGGTTGCCAATTCTGTTATGCCTTCGTTTGCCTGCAATAATAAAATGGCGGTTCCTTGGTCGATTGCGTCTGTAATGTTGATGCCGATTTGTGGTTTGCCCAACGCGCCTGTTTCTGTCAAGGAACCAATTGTGTTCAGATTGGTTTCAAACTTTCCGTTGACGGTTATTAGTGCAGTTGCATCTGCGGCATTTGTGATTTTTCCCAATGTATTGTCTGGGGCTAAGCTGACCGTTGCCCAATAGTTTCTGTCAGATGAACCTGCGCCAGCCGCATATGGCAAGATAATTGCGTTTATACTGCTGTTATCATTAAAGGTGTAATTGCCACCGATTGACATCTTTTGCAGGCCCATGAACGATACGTTGCCAGAAACACTGCCGTCAATGTTGACGATTTGACCGTCTGTTGTGCCGTCAGGCAATTTTTGTGCGACGAATCGCAAATCTGTTGCGATGATATCGCCACCAATGTCAATGTCGCTGGTATTGATTGTCAAAGAGCCATTTTGATTAATGTCGGACACAACCATATTGGATGTTGTAATTACGTAGTCTGTGGCCGTGATATTGATATCTTTGTCAGACAATGCGCCTGTATAGCCTTGATATAGTTTTGCATTTGTTGCAATCGCACCATCCATGTACAATCCGGCACCATCCAAGAACAGATTGCCAGAATTCATGGTTAGTGTGGCGATATCAATTAAACTGTTGCCCGAATCCATAGTCAGGGCACCTGAATTAACAACGTTGTTTAAGCTGATACCGTTAGTGGCGTTTAATGTCAATGTGCCTGAATTTGTCAGATCATTAGCCGCGATAGTATTACCTGCGTTAATTTCTGCGATGCTGTTTGTGTCAGAAATAATATCGCCTGTGACATTTATATTGGTGGCAATATCATATGTTGCGTCGCCAGAACCGATTATAAAATCGTTGCCAACGTTTAGGTTCGCAGCATTTATTTCTGTGGCATTGATGTTTAACATGCCACTTGGTGTGCTTGACTGCACCAAGTCGCCTGCAACACGAATGTTGCCAGTGATATCAATTGTGGTTGTGTCAATGTTGGCCTGGGTGCCAGTTGCACCATCGATAACCAGGCTGTCCGCAGATACCGTAGGGCCAGAGATGGTCATTATGCCACCTGATTGTGATATCGCGCGTGCAGTTACAGTATCTGTTGCAGAAATTTCCAGTGAATTATTTGTTGTGATGTTCCCAACAGATATTTCGCCGTCTGATGCGTTTAAATTTACAGCGCCAGTATTGTTGATGTCGCCCATGCTTAATGTCGTGCCATCAATGTCTAATGTATTAGAATTAGTTGTTTTCTCGTTAATGGCGATATTTGACGCTGCGTTGATATTTGTTATGCCATTATTTACAAGTGTGCCGTCAATTGTAATCGTATCTGCAGATTCCATGGTTAATTTATTGCCGTCGCCAATGGAGGCTGCGCCGATGTTGATGTCGGCGTCAGTGGCAGTGGTTGCCAATGTAAAGTCTGCAGTATCCTTGACAATTAGGCCAGAATTTGCGGTTGTATCATCAAATAGCAAGTTGCCATCAATGTCGATGTTGCCAGAATTTGCGGTGATAGATGCGCCATGTGCGATAAGTTTGCTGTTAACAGATATGGCGCCAGCGGTTGTTGCGTTGGAATATATTTCAACGCTGCCACCATCGTTTGCATTTAAGTTGCCGTCGATATCAAGCGTTGATGTACCAGATGTCATAGTCGCAGTATTTCCAAAGATAATATTACCCTTGTTCTGCGCATTTGCATGGGTGCCAACGATAATTTCGTTTGATACCATTTGTATCGTGCGTGATTGTGTGTTGTCGGTGGCGTTGATGCCGCCGTCGATTTTTATGTTGCCATTGCTTGCACTTAAAATAACAGGTGCGCCGTATGCATTGATGTTCATGTTGCCTGCACCAGTTGTTGCGTTGCCCAGTACAACGTCACCCCCGACATAAATGTCGCCACCAACAGTCATGTCGTACAGGCTGGTGCCCAGATTCAGGGTACCTGTTGCCGCAACGTTTAATGAATTATTAACCGTTGCGCTGCCAGCCAAGGCGTTAATGTTTGTTGTGCCACCCTTGGCATTAATACCGCCAATTTGTACCGCACCGCCAGATGTATCAGAACCGTAAAGGGTGGTTGTGCCACTGTTGTTTGTAATTGTTCCGCCAACTGTGACATCCTTTGCGTGAATGGTTGTTGTGCCAATTGCG
This sequence comes from Alphaproteobacteria bacterium, assembly GCA_017466525.1. GTDB lineage: Bacteria > Pseudomonadota > Alphaproteobacteria > Rs-D84 > Rs-D84 > Enterousia. The sequence continues at coordinate 18,057 of JAFTTY010000036.1, read as the reverse complement.
TTTGTCACATCACCAGATATGTTGATGTAACCGGTTTTATCGGTCAATGATTCAATTGCCAGTTGAGAGCCGGCGCCGGAATTCGATACAGATGCCAGATTAATGTCACTGGCATTTAATAACATTTTTCCAGCATTTGATACGCTGCCTGTTGTGTTTAGGGAATCCTGGGCAATCAGATTGGTGTTTGAATTTGCAGCACCAATAATTTGGTCAAAAACTATAATGCCCCCTGTTGATGTAAGGGTCATGTTTTTGCCCGCGTTGTTTACGGTTGTTGCGATTATTGTGTCAGAGCTTATGTTCATGTTTGCATTTGCGTTTTGAACGCCAGATGCGTTTATGCCGTTTAATATTGTGCCTGCGCTGATCATTCCGCTGTTTACCACCAGATTAAAATTGTTTAAGTGATTCGCAAATGCACCAAAACTAGCATCCGCAGACACGTTGGTGCCGAATGTCAGTATTTCGGTTTCTAAGCTGAATGTATTCGTTGCGTCCATTCCGGATAAATTGATGCCGTTTTCAAAGTGTGTTTGACTGTATACATTTGCATAGAAATTGCCATTGTTTACAAATGAATATTCTGTTTCGGAACCGCCGGATACTATCAGACTGGTGGTATTTAGGCGCATTGTGCCATTTTGCGAATCGTTTTTCATTGTGCCCGATATCGTCATAACACCTGCTAGATTTGTGTTTCCTGTCGTTTCGTTTGTGCAAATGCCTGTTACCTGCATCAATGTTCCAGAATTTTCAAAGTTTCCGGTCACAGCCAGCGCGCCTGATGTTGATAGTATCATAGAACCAGTGCCATTTTGAATCGTCCCATTTGATGATATGCCATCATTCGCGGTAATGGTTGTGCTGGTCGCGCCCGTTTTAGATATTAACCCCTGCATGATTACATTAGTGTCTGATTTAATATTTAATATACCAGATGTGTTGATTGTGCCTGTTGCGACATTTTGGGCGTCTAAATATAATGTACCATTATTGTCGATGTTTTTAGAATTAGAAGAAAATGTACTGATGTCTTCAAATGTTAATGTTCCGTTGTTTGTTATTGCGCCACCTGTTGTCATTAAAAATGGTGATGGTGTTGTGTCATTTGATTTAAAGCCCAGATTCCAACCATCCAATACCTGCAACATTTCACCAATATATATGTTGCCATTTGATTCAATGGTAAAAGATTTATTCCCGCCGTTCACCGTATTTAATATGTATAAGTTTCCAGTCTGGCTGCCCTGGTCAGATGTGGCACCAACGTACATATTATTTGTAATGGAAAATCCATGTGGGGATTGAATACTATTTACCCCGGTATCGGAAATTGTTATGGTTTGATCTGTTGGGCGTGTTGCCAACCATGCAGAACCATCTGTTGAAACAAAAGAATCCCCAATGTTTTCAGGGCCGACCACAACTGCGTTTGCACCAAATGGCACCAAACAGCAAACAAAAGAAAATAATTTTTTTATCATTTTTTTATTTTTCCATTCCATTCTTGAAAACATTGTGGCACAATCCCCGGCGCAAGAGCAAGCAATTATTTTGAATAGAAGGAGAAAATTATGTTCGAAATCAAAAAAGTTCATGCACGTCAGATTATGGACAGTCGTGGTAACCCAACTGTTGAGTGTGATGTTGAATTGTCGGGTGGCGCGTTTGGGCGCGCAGGTGTTCCATCGGGTGCATCAACAGGTACGTTCGAAGCCTTGGAATTGCGTGACGGTGGTAATGCATACATGGGCAAGGGTGTTTTGACAGCAGTTAAAAATGTAAATGAAATTATTGCACCGGCATTAATTGGCATGGATGCGTCAAAACAGACAGAATTAGATGAAAAAATGTTGGCATTGGATGGTACACCAAATAAAGACAAATTGGGTGCAAATGCGATTTTGGCTGTGTCTATGGCGTTGGCACATGCGGCTGCAAATGCAAAACATATACCTTTGTATAAGTATATTGCTGATATTTACGGTAATGCCAATCCATGCGTTTTGCCACGTCCAATGATGAACATTATCAATGGTGGTGCACACGCGGACAATGGTTTAGATGCCCAGGAATTTATGATTATTCCAAATGGTGCAAAATCGGAAGTCGAAGCGATTCGTATGGGTTCTGAAATCTTTCATCACTTGAAATCTATCTTGAAAAAGGGTGGCAATTCAACAAACGTTGGTGACGAAGGTGGTTTTGCGCCAAACTTTAATTCTTGTCGTGAAGCATTGGACACAATCGTTTCTGCAATCAAAGATGCAGGCTATGTCCCAGGCGATCAGGTTTCAATTGGTTTAGACGTTGCATCTTCTGAATTCTATAAAGATGGCGTTTATAGCTTTGAAGGCCAAAAATTGTCATCTGATGAAATGATTGCGTTCTATGAGAAATTAATCGCAGATTATCCAATCGTTTCAATCGAAGATGCATTGGCCGAAGAAGACTGGGATGGATGGAAAAAATTAACAGATACAATCGGTGCAAAATGCCAGTTGGTTGGTGACGACCTGTTTGTGACAAACCCAATCCGTTTGGAAAAAGGTATCAAGGCAGGTGTTGCAAACGCAATTTTGATTAAGGTTAATCAGATTGGTTCCTTGACAGAAACATTGCGTGCAATCAAAATGGCCCAAGATGCAAATTATGGTGTAATTATTTCTCATCGCAGTGGCGAAACAGAAGATACAACAATTGCAGACTTGGCTGTTGCGACAAACGCAGGTCAGATTAAAACAGGGTCTATGTCACGTACAGATCGTATGGCGAAATATAATCAGTTAATTCGTATCGAAGAAGAACTGGACAAAGACGCAAAATATGGTTTATAATCTGGTCAGAGATGAACAAACTAAGAATAGGGGGGCGCGTAAAAGTGCCCCTTTATTGTACTAAAATGAACGGCAATGTCGGTTGATTGGGATATGGTTTTGCTGGTTGGCAAATACGCGATATGCGTATTGTTGCTGATAGGTGTGATTTTGGCACCGTCATGGATTGCGCGCCAAAATGGCAAGGGTAAGCCACATATGCAGGCGGTACGTTTGGGCAGCTGGGTGTTCGGTTGGTCAATTGTTGGGTGGCTGTGGGCATTGTATTGGGCGGTGCGTAAGTAAAAACTTGACTTTTTTGTCAATTTAATGTATAATATATTTTACAAAAGGGGCGCAGTTCTGCGTCTAACACTTCCACAAAAGGATATTTTATGCATATTAATGAATTGAAGGCAAAGTCGCCACAGCAACTGCTGAAAATGGCGGAAGATATGGGAATTGAAAATCCATCACAACTGAATGTGCAACAGTTGCGTTTCGCGGTTATGCGTGTGTTCGCGGCTGATAAAAAGGTCACATTGATTGGTGATGGTGTATTGGAACGTATGCAAGATGGGTTTGGTTTCTTGCGCGCGCCAGAATCAAACTATCTGGCAGGACCAGATGATTTATATGTGTCGCCCAGTTTAATTAAAAAGTATGGTTTAAAAACAGGCGACTATGTCGAAGGGCAAATTCAGGCACCCGCTGCGGAAACAGAACGTTATTTTGCGCTGGAAACAATTGAACGCGTAAATGGTGACGACCCCGAAAAACTGAAACATCGTGTGTCGTTTGATGATATGACACCATTGTATCCAGATGAACAGTTAAAGATGGAAGTTTCAGATGACAAAGACAAAGGACGTAATTTGTCTGCGCGTGTAATCGATTTGATTTCCCCAACAGGCAAGGGCCAGCGTTCATTGATTGTTGCGCCGCCACGTACGGGTAAAACGGTTATGTTGCAAAATATTGCGCACAGTATCGCGACAAATTATCCGGATGTAAAATTGATTGTGTTATTGATTGATGAACGTCCAGAAGAAGTAACAGATATGCAACGCAGTGTTAAAGGTGAAGTTATTTCATCAACATTTGATGAGCCGGCTGCACGTCACATTCAGGTTGCAGAAATGGTTATTGAAAAGGCAAAGCGTTTGGTTGAAGCAGGGCAGGATGTTGTTATCTTGTTGGATTCAATTACACGTTTGGGTCGTGCATATAATACATGTGTTCCATCCAGTGGCAAGGTTTTGACCGGTGGTGTTGATGCGTACGCATTGCAACGTCCAAAACGTTTCTTTGGTGCGGCGCGTAATATCGAAGGTGGTGGTTCTTTGACGATTATCGCAACTGCGCTGGTGGATACTGGTTCCAAGATGGATGAAGTTATCTTTGAAGAATTTAAGGGTACGGGTAATAGTGAAATTATCTTGGATAGAAAATTGTCTGATAAACGTGTGTATCCTGCGATTGATATAACAAAGTCTGGAACACGCAAAGAAGACTTGCTGGTCGGTAAGGAAATTTTGTCCAAGATGTATGTGCTGCGTCGTATTATTAATCCAATGGGTACATTAGAGGCAATGGAATTCTTGCTGGACAAGTTGCGTTTAACAAAGACGAATTCGGACTTTTTCAGTTCGATGAATCAATAAAAGAACGCCCGTTTGGGCGTTTTTTTTTATTTGGATTTTTTATTTTTCTTTGTGTCAGTCTTGAACTGAATGTCACGCAGTTTTTTGTATTCACCGCCCAATGCGCATAATTCTGCATCAGTTCCCTGTTCAATTATTTGGCCGTTCTTGATTACGCAGATTATGTCTGCATCCAATATTGTAGACAGGCGGTGCGCAATAACAAATGTTGTACGACCACGCATCAGGTCTGTTAAGGCGGCCTGAATCAATTTTTCGCTTTGTGTGTCCAGTGCGGATGTTGCCTCGTCTAACAGTAAGATTGGTGCGTCTTTTAATATCGCGCGCGCAATTGCAATACGTTGTTTTTGTCCGCCTGATAACATGCCGCCCGATTCGCCAACGTTTGTATCGTAACCGTTTGGAAATTCCATGATAAAATCATGTGCGTTGGCCGCGCGTGCCGCAGCTATAACTTCTTCGTCTGTGGCGTCTGGACGACCATATCTGATGTTGTCAGCAATTGAACCTTTGAATAGGAATACGCTTTGTGAAACCTCTGCAATATTTTCACGCAGGGATTTTAATGTGTATTTGCGTATGTCGGTTTTATTAATCGTAATTTTACCGATTTGCGGTTCGTAAAAACGTTCTAATAAATTGAACAACGTTGTTTTGCCACCGCCAGATGGGCCGACAAGTGCGCAAACCTTGCCTGCTGGTACATGTAAATTAAGATTTTTAATAACTGTTTCATTTTCGTTGTATGCAAATGATACATTGTGGAATCCAACAGACATATTTTTTGCAGTTAAATTGCGTGCGTCTGGGGCGTCGGTGATGTCAGGTTTGCTGTCTAAAAAGTCAAATAATATTTCGGCCGCCAATAATCCATGTTGTAATGTGTCGCCTGTGGATGTAATACTTTTCGCAGGCTTATATGCAGCGGTCAGGGCCAGCAAGAATGCGGTAAAGTCACCAGTTGAAATTGCGCCACTTGCGATAAAGTGTCCGCCCATAATCATTGCGATACATAAACCGATAGAAATCATAAATTCCATTAATGGTGAACGCAGGGCGTTGGCTTGGGTGCTTTTGTATGCGTTTTCAACAGAACTATTTAATACGCGTGCAAAATTTTTTTCTTCGCGTTCTTCGGCGGCAAATGCCTGAATTGTTTTGATACCGTGTAATGTTTGGTTCAGCTGTTGCGATACATCATTTGCAATACCGAATGATTTGCGTGACAGTTTGCGACGCTTGCGCATAATGACAACCATTGGAATCATAATTGCGGGTGCCAAGAACATTAATACAATGCACATTTGATGGGCGTAATAGAACATCAAACCCAAAGTCATCGCCAATGTCGCAACGTTTTGTACGACACGAATGACGGTTCCGGTTACCAGGTTTAATACCGCGCCTGCCTGAACCCCGAAATAATTCAGGTTTTTACCGATGCCGTCGCCATAAAAGCGTGACAGATTCATGTGCATCATGTGCTTGTAAATCTTTTTTTGCAGGTTTGCACCGGCCAATAGTCCACCCTTGGCCATGATTAATGCCTTGGCATATGTAAATGTTCCCTTGGCGCCAAATGCAATGATAACTTGAATGCCCAGCCAATATATCGCATTCATGCTTTTTTCAATGAACGCCTTGTCAACAACTTGCTGTACCAAGGTGATTGTGTATCCTTCGGCTGCGGCGGCCAAGATTGTAAATAAGATACCGGCAACCAGCCATTTGATATATGGTCTGCCAATTTCGCGCCAGACGCGTCCATACAATGACCATTTGATACGGCCGTTTGATTCATCGCCTTTGATAAAGGACTTAATAGAGTTCGATATTTTCTTAAACATAATGCTTATATTATAGGCGACGTATTGTGATAAGTCTAGTTTAAAAGATATTATTTGGTATAAAATTCATTTTTGGATTGACAAAGTCTTTCAAATTGTATAAAATGCGTTCGCTTTCATGATGAAAGTGCAAAGTTTTGGGGTTGTAGCTCAGTTGGTAGAGCACCTGCTTTGCAAGCAGGGGGTCGTCAGTTCGAGCCTGATCAGCTCCACCAAAACAAAAGGGGAAGGGGATGTAAGTCCCCTTCTTGTGTAAAATAAGCGTAAACGTGTAAAGGGGGTGAATGACCGATGGTAAAAGTTCTGGTTCGCGACAATAACGTCGAACAGGCATTGCGTGTTGCAAAACGTAAATCTCAGAAAGAAGGCCTGTACCGCGAAATGAAAGAACGTCAGCGTTATGAAAAACCAACAACACGACGCAAGCGTTTGAAAGAAGAAGCTGTTCGCAACGAAAAGAAACGTCAATCAAAACAGCGTATGGTTTTCGGCTTCTAATGAAATTAACCCACCAATTGGTGGGTTTTTTAATGTTTTTAAGGATTAAAATGCGAATTTATATTTTTTTGACACTGTTTGGTGTCGTTTTTTTTACTTTTTTTGTGGGTAAGTATGTTGGGCGTGCTAATTGTCAAGCCGATACTGTGGTTGCGCAATCGTACATGCAGGCAGAAATAACAAAAAAGATAGGTGAGGTTAATGAAGAGGTTTTGGGTCGTGGGGCTGGTGATATTCGTCGCGTCTTGCGCGAAAAATACACAATTGCAGAATAATGTATGTTTGGCTGTACCATGTGTGCCAATATATGGGCGGTTGACTGATTGGGATGTTATAAGCGATGATTTGGCGCGGAATATTTATCGACACAATAAAATTTGTGAAGAGGTAAATAAATAGCGGTTGACAATATGTGCGTTTGTCCTATATTTATATTGTGATGGTACAAGACATTAAATTTTTATCGTGCAAAGAAGATAAACAGCGTGTAAAACATGTTGCGCTGACCGGTTTTTTGCGTCGAAAATGGATTCGTGATGGGGCTTTTTTGGAAAATATAGTGTCTGACATGGACGTGTCGCCGTATTTGGGGGCGTTGCCACCAGAATTGCGCAATCGTTTGCCAAAAGATGATGTTGCGCGTGTGACATATGAATTTCGTAATGTGTTGGAAGATTTTCTGGTTAAAAATATAGATAAAATTCGCAAAATGGATGGCGATTGTGTTTATGATTTGGGACAAATTTCTGATTTGTTTGGGACACCGTGTCAGTTGCTTTCGCGTGGTGTAAACGTTTATGGTGTTAATCCATGGCAGGGTGGCTTTGGTTTTGTCTGTAAATTGTCGTTCCCAGAAATAAATGCGCACTATGCGTTGAAATTATTTGATGTCGCGGTCTCTTTGGGTGATAAACCACCGCATGGTATTTTGTTTGAGGTTTCGACTGCATTGGCGGCGTCGCATGCAGAACCACGTGATAATAACAAATTTTATATGGCGTCATTAAAATCTGAAAAGTATATGCTGACGGCGTGGGCAGGTGATGATATCGATAGGATTCAAAGTCGTGCAAATAAAAATGAAATTTTTTGGACCAGTGAACGTGAAAATGAAGACAGGAATCGTCGAAATGGCCGCAGAATAGACTGGGGTGAAACATATCAAACAGAATATGGTTCTTTGTCTTATCCGATGCGAAAGTTATGGCGACAAATTGAAAGTTTTGATGCGAGTGCTGTCGAAAAAACAATTACAAGCGCACAAAAAAATGTAATTGATTTTAAAGAGGCAAAGGGCGTTATTGAACGCCTGGCGACAAAAGCTTTTTTGACGGATGATAAACGTTTGGAAAAATTTGTCGATAATATAAAGCTTCGTTAATTATAACAATATTTTAATCAGGTTGCAGGCAATTTGTGCGCTTTGTTTGTCGCCAGATGGTGCATATTCAACAAATTCGAATCGATGCGCGTCTTTAAATGCGTTAATGAAATATTTGGCGGCATCAATACATATGCCGTTTTCAGCAGGCACCAAAACGTCATGAAAATATTTTGGATCGATTGCGTCAAAGTCGAATGAAACAACAAATGGTCGATTGCCGATTCGTTTGCGAATTTCTGAAACGGTTTGTTCCCAATCGGATAGAGAGTCTAGTTCGTTTGCGTATTTAATGTATATGTTATTTTGTCTTGCGTATTCGATTTCTGCGGGTTCAAAGGAACGTGCGCCGATGTAAAACAGATTTTCTGGGCGCAGGGCAGGGCGTTTGCCTTGCAGTGTCAACCAGCGTGCATCTCCATCCCCCAATAATGCGCGAACATTTGTGCCGTGTGGTGCGCCAGATGCCTGGGCGATTGCGGTTTCTGGGGTGTGTATATCCAGGTGGGCGTCAATATATATCAGACACAGGTCTTGTTCTGGTAATGAATTGGCCAGTGCAACAAAATGTCCATAATTTACAGAATGATCGCCACCAATCATAATATGTGGTGTGTTTGGGGTGTTTTTGCATATTTTTTGTTGAATTTTAAAATTTTCACCAAATCGGTCATTTGCACATTCGGTTGGGTTAAATGGATCTGCGTCAATCATTGTCCAATTGTGAGACGGGAACATTTGTTGTATTGCACGTGGCCCCAGTGCAGGGCCATCATCAATTGCGACTTTTAAACAGCCACGTCCATATCTGACTCCTAAGAAATGTATCATTTATATGCCCCTATTATGCTTTCGGCGGCGTTCTTTAATTTTTGTAAAGATTGTTCATAAGTGTTGCAGTCGCGTGCAATTTCAGACCGGTATGCATCGCGCAGGTTCGATGCCATGTAATAGCAACCGCGTAAATGCTGAACACAATATTCGTGACCTGTTGCAAATGCGTTCTGGCCACGGACGCGACTTTCCATTCCGGCCCAGTTAATATTTAGCGCGTCGTCAATGTTTATCCATGAATTATCGCCCGAGTATTTGCCGACAGTATCCATCCAATATTCGTTCATTTCTGCGTCAGTCCATTTATTGGTTCCTTGTAATAAGATTATTTGTTTTACAAGTCTGTCAATTTCTGATTGGTACACCGAATCGATTTGCGATAATTTTGAACTGCAATAACAGCGGTTGTATGCTGTGTCTTCACGTTCGCAATATCTGTCCATGCATTCCATGTAATCAGCCAAGCAACGTGTTGATGACGTGCGTTCTGTTGGGATGGTGTTTCGTATGTTTGGTTCCGTGCGGTTGTTTGCAGTATTGACTGCGCGTGCGCCTGTGCGCATGCCGCCATTTTGATTGATTCCTGCGCGTGCAACAACACGACGATTCGCAGGATTGGTCATACGACGTGCATTTATGTTTGATGCACTGCGTGCAACGACGCGACGTGTATCAGATGTCGTGGCAGATTGTGCACCGTTGCCGGCCCCAGTGCGTGAAGCCATGTTTGTGTTCGTTGCACTGCGTGCCCGACGAGGAACGACACGTCTGTCTGCACCCAATTTAGTCGTTTTTACAACAGTATTTATCGGGCTTAATGATTGTGATGTTGTGACCCCAGGATTCAGGTCAGTGCGCATCTGGTTATTCATATATGGATACATATAGTTGTAATTATATCCGGTTGTGTTGGTCAGTTGCGCGTCGCGTGTCATGGCGCCTGCGCCAGTGGCGATAATAGAAAATATTGTAAAATATTGAAATATCCTTCTCATTCACCTGTATGATATAAAACTTAATGAAATCAAACAAGCACAAAATATAAAGAAAAATTTGCATTTGAAAAAAATGCTGTTATAATACCATTCGTTTCGGGGTGTAGCTCAGTCTGGTAGAGTGCTTGGTTTGGGACCAAGATGTCGAAGGTTCGAATCCTTTCGCCCCGACCAGAAAATTCAAACCGTCGCATTTGCGGCGGTTTTTTTCTGTTTGGGACGTGCGGATTCGAACGGTAAATTAAAATTTACCAAGGTTCGAACGTTTCACTCGATTTATCACAAGGTGTGATAAATCTGCGTGGCATTCGTGACAATTTGCCCGCGTTTGATACTTGGCAAATTTACTCATTGTCGCCCCGACCAGAGATAAACAAAAATACCGCAGTTGATGCGGTATTTTTGTTTATTTTGTGAATAAATTGTCTAACCCTGATGCGATACGATTGACGTTTTCTGGTTCGGCATGATTGGCTTTGTGTTGTATTATATTTTTTTCAAGAACAATTTCTTTTGTTTGGGTTGTGGATACATTGTTTTTATTGCTCATAAATAAATCAGCAGTACCAATAAACATTGATACAGACAGACTGAGTATTATAAACATAGACCCAAATATCATGTTACCAGGTTTGTTTGTTGGTTTAGCCGTCAAAAATATCAAATCTAGAAACGCCCATATCGCAGTTGCTATCAAACCAAAAAGCGTTATATCCAACAATAAAAATAAAATTCCTTGACCTATTTTACGTTGAGCAAATTTATGAGCCCCAAATATACCCAAAGTCGCACATAAAATTATCAATCTTGCGTTTTCCGTATCGAACCAATTATTTACAACCTTGTCATCGGTAACTTTTTTGATGTTTTTTGTATTTGTTTTTTTCATATTTTATCCTTTCTTTCCTATGGGCATATTTTACCAATTTTTCAATATTCTGTCTACTATTGATAAACTTAGTTTGAGAATTGTTTGTCAAGCACGAACATAGATTGCAGGTTGTGACACACTTTGATATTTGAAATCGCAGAAATGCGGTGTATAAAACAAAGAACCGCCCAATTGGCGGTTCTGGTGTTTATTTTTCAACGATATCGATCAGTTTAACTTTAAAGACAACTGCCTTGCCGGCCAAATCTGGTACGTATTGTTCTGGGAAGGTGATGTTGATGTCGCGTTCTTCGCCTTCTTTCATACCGATGACTTGGTCTTCAAATCCAGGGACAAATTGACCGCTGCCCAATTTTAATGGGAATTTTTCTGCTGTCCCGCCAGGGAATTGTACCCCGTCCAGATAACCTGCGAAATTAATAATAACTGTGTCGCCTTCCTTGGCTGTTGCACCTGCGTCACATGCGGTCAGGCCGAATGCTGCACATATGCCAGCGATTGCTGCAAATTTTTTCATATTGTACCCCTTTGTTCGTTTTAAGTGATTTGTTATTTGTTATAAACGCATCTGAACCCGTATTCGCGCATGGTTGCACCTTCGGCTTCTATCCTATAATCAAAATATGGTGTTGGGCGCATGGCGTCAAAGGATGGTCTGTCATAAACCATGACAATACTGTCGGCGTTGCGCCCGCAAACGCGTTTCATTTCATAATCTGCGACCGCCGCCAATACCGTACGAGAATCACCGTCAATATCCATGCCGTCTGCGTTTTGCATCAGGCGTAAACGCATTTCGCGTAAATCTGTATTGCCCAGCAAGATTTGAACACGAACCATTGTGCCCTTGTATTCTTGCCAACGTGTTTCCATGCGAGACGTATTCCAGCGATTGCTGTTTTGTTCTTTTTCAGCCGCTGTTTTTGGTTTGTACGAATCGATATTTGCGTATTGATTTTCTGCCTGCATAAATTCACTGGTTCGTTCATTGTATAATGGCGCATCGGCACCGCCCTGGGCAAAGTCGTCCTGATTATATGGTGTGTCATTGTTAATGCAACCCGTTAAGGCGATTGCAACCAAAATAGCAAATAAAAATGATTTTTTCATATCAATCTCTCTTTTTTTTTATTTTAACAAATAAACTATTTTGATTCAAGTCACGATTTATGATAAAATCATTTTGATGTCAAATATAGTATTGGAATCTTTGTTAAAGCCATTAGAAGAATTCTATAAACCATCGTTTGTAGAAGAAATTGCCATAAATCACGCGGGCGAGGTTTGGTTGCGCCTGCATGGGGCACGTGTCCCGTGGGTGTCTTATCAGGCAGAGGTGCTAACAAAACAATACTTGGTTGATTTAATTCATACGATTGCGAATATTTATGAGCGACCATTTGATCCGATACATGGCATGCCTGTGGTTTATGCGACCTTGCCGGGGAATCACCGTTTTACGGCAATTGCGGGTCCGAACGTTCAATATGATGAACGTGATGTCACGGGCGGTGTCGCGATGAATATTCGTGGTGGCGGTGTTCATGAAACTAGTTTTGAGAATTATCATTTGAAACGTGGTGCAGAATTGTTAAAGGTTAAGCCACGCGAGAATATTCGACCAGACGATCCGTTTGAAAGATTGATGTCGGCGATTAATGATGGCAGTCCGATTTTAATTAGTGGTGCGACGGCGACTGGTAAAACAACGTTCTTGAATCATATGTTGACATTAATTGATAAGAATAGTCGTGTTATAACGGTCGAAGACGCACGCGAAATTCGTGTGCCCCAGGCAAATCGTGTTCATTTGGTGCTGTCGCGTACCGAACAAAACAATGATTTTGATTATAAACGTTTGTTGGACTTGGTTGTTCGTATGACCCCGGACGTTATTATTGGTGGTGAAATTTCTACGGATAATGCGTCGATTTTGTGGGAAATGTTGGGGTCTGGACACGATCATTTTTATACCACAATCCATGCCGAAAGTGCAGAAGCAGCGTATGCCGCGTTTGCAGACAGAATTTTGCATACGCAACCCGCGTATAGTCGTTCTGAATTAATCGCAGAAATGCATAAAAAAATCCGTGTTGTACAGTTGTCCCGCGATGGTGCATTGCGTGCCGTGACAGAGGTTGTATAATACAATATAAAATTAAAAGGAGAAAAAAATGGCAAAGAAAAATGCTTATAGCGAAGAAGAATTAATTAGTGCAGGTATTATGACCGAAGAAGGTATCGTTATTGATCCTGTGGGTTTTAGACAGTCTAATGCAGTTGTTGGTGTAGAAAAAGAAAGGGAAGAAGAAAACCTGAAAAGAGCGGAAGAGGCAGAAAAAAGAAGATTAGAAAAGCCTGGGCTGCTTGATAAAATGTTGGATGGAATAGACAGCGTGAAAAGATTGATGCAACGCAAAAACGAAAAAAAGAAAGAACAACAGAAGAGGTTAGAACAAAAGAAAAGACAGCAAATGGCTGCGAGCAGGGGCGCATAATAAAAAATCAAAAAAACCGCCGTTTGGCGGTTCTTTTATTTTGTGAATACACGGTTATAGATTTTTTCATTTATCTCTATTGGGTATTCGCGTAACAAGAAAGAATTATAATCGTCCATTACGTTTGTCTGTGATGCGTTTTGTAATTCTTTGCGTATGTCCGCCATCTTTTTTGTGTCTACTTTTGGTGTGATTTCTTTGTTAACGCGCATAACATAGAATGCATCGCCACCAGATACGATTGTATTGTTGCCGATTTGGGTACGGAATGCATCCGTTAAACCCTCTATCGGTGCACCTGATGCACGTGATACAGTTGCTGACTTTTTGTTGTCTAATTTATTGTTCTGATTTAAGTCAACCAAGATATCGTTGGCACGAACGTATGCTTGCTTTTTCTGTTCGGCTTTTTTCCAATCTGCGACCAATGATTTCTTTGCGTTTTCAAATTCGGCCTTGTGCGATGGGTTGATTTTGTCAACGCGTACGAACAAGAATCCGTCTTTGGTTTCAATCATTTCGCTTTCCAAACCTTCGTCCATGTCGAAAATCTTTGAGATTAACGCGTCTGTCATCAGTTTGTCCACAGGGCGATTGTCACGATCAAATTCGGCCAGTGCGACGTATTTCGCGCCATATTTTTTTGCGGTTGCATCCATTGCTTCGCCAGCAATAATGTCGTCTTCAACCTTTACAGCAGTTGCATAGCCTGCGTCATATTTGTCTGGACTTGCCATCTCTGTTGGAATAAAGACATATGACACGGCGCGTGTTTCTGGGATAATTTGTGGGTTTTGTTTGTAGTATTCTGCCAATTGTTCATCTGTTGGATTTTCAACGTCAAAATCAGAATACTTAATTGTTGTATATTCTATCTCGCGTTCGCCGTAACGTGCGTCGTATGTTGCCTTGACCATAAATTCAGGAACCTGAACTGGTGCAGACATTGCGCCCAAGACCATAGAACGTAAAACTTGGCGACGTAAAACGTCTGCAAATTCTGCCTCTGAGTAACCGGAATTATTTAAGACGGTATCAAATGCCAATGTCGAAAATTCGCCATTAATTTGAAAATCTGGCATGTTACGAATTCCGCGTGCGATTCGTTTGTCGCTGACGACAAAGCCCAAATCGTTTGCGCGACTTTCAGCCATTTGTTGTGTTGTTAACTTTGTTAACACTTTTTGAGAGAATTCGTTTTGTGCGTTGGCGTCAGCGTAGATTGCGCGTTGCTGTTCGCGTGTCATCATCGCCAATTCACGTGATTTTTCGTTGTTAAATTGTTGTACAGAAACCTCTGTTCCGCCAACTTTGACCAATGAATTGTCGCCAACGGCGCCACCAAAAATCCATTCCGCGACGCCCCATCCGACGAATGAGAACGCCAATATACCAATTAAAATTTTTGCAACTGGTTTTTCTGATGCATTTCTTAAATATTCTAGCATTTTGTCCCCTTTTGCGCTACCATAGCAAAACAAAACATATAAAATCAATGAAAAAAAAGGAGATTTTCAATGAAGATTATTGCGGGTAACTGGAAGATGAACGGCAGTCGTGATGCGTTGGAAACGATGGTCCAAGATTTGGCGTCTGTTAAAAGCGATAATAAAGTGATTTTATGTGTGCCTTTTACAATGCTGGGGGCAAAGTCAGGACGCGTTGCAATTGGCGCCCAAGATGTTAGTGCGCACACGCATGGCGCCTATACGGGCGAAGTGTCTGCCAAAATGATTGCAGATACGGGCGCAAAATATGTGATTGTTGGCCACAGTGAATGTCGTCAATATCATGGCGATACGAATTCTGTTGTTCGTCAAAAGGCAGAACTGGCATTGGCAAATGGATTGACGCCGATTATTTGTGTCGGTGAAACGATGGATGAAAAGCAGGCTGGAAAAACAATGGCCGTAATTGAATCTGGGGTTCGTGAATCTGTCCCGGCAGATGTTAATACAGACATAATTATTGCATATGAACCGCGTTGGGCAATTGGGGCGGGCTTAACACCAACATCTGCGGAAATTGCAGAGGCGCACACATTAATTGCAAAAACATTGTCTGATATGGGATTGGCAGGAACGCCTGTATTATACGGTGCGTCGGTAAAGGGTAGTAATGCCGCTGAAATTATGTCGATATCAAATGTTGATGGCGTATTGGTTGGTGGTGCGTCCTTGAAAAGTGATGATTTCATACCTATAATAACCAGTGTGAAATAAATGTATAGTAAAGAAAAAAGTGGAAAATGGTATGAGTGACGATAAAAAAGAAGTGAATGTAGAACCTGTATCTGTTGAAGATGCTGTGACTGAACAAGTTGCGCCAGAAGTGGATGCAATGGAAGCAAAATATGCAGAATTAAATGATAAATATTTGCGCTTGGCGGCAGAATTGGAAAATACGCGTCGTCGTGCGGCGTTGGATGCGGAATCACGCGCCCGAAACCGCGCGATGTCTGTGGCAGAAAAAATTTTGCCTGTTATGGATGCAGTGGATGCGGCTTTGAAGCTGGCGCCGAATGATGAAGGTATTCAGACAATGGCGCGTGCGTTGGAATCTGCGTTTGAACAGATTGGTATTACGCGTATTAAGTCGCTTGGCGAGGTATTAAATCCGATGCATCATAATGCAATTCAGGTCGTTGAATGTCCGGATAAAAAATCGAATATAATTATCGACGAAATGCAACCTGGGTATTTGTTTGGTGATACAATTTTGCGTACGGCAATGGTCGTTGTTGCAAAGTAATAAAGGAATCCCCAGAAATGGGGATTTCTTTATGGGGTGGTTTTATTCCTAAAAGTGTGCTATAATTAACTATTATGGCGACTTTAAAAAACAATCAATCAGTTAAATCAGTTAAACGCGGACTGCATTTGTTGCGGGCAGGGTGGTTCTTTAACAATTTTATGTTGGTGTTGCCGGTGATTGTTTTGGTTTATACGCAACGTGGTATCAGTGTTGGTGATTTCTTTCTGATTCAGGGAATTTTTAGATTGGTTGCTTTTTTGTTTGAAATTCCATCAGGGTATTTGTCGGATAGATTTAGTCGTCGTCGTGTGATGATTATGGGTGGTGCGTTTTCTATGGCAGGATTTTCTGTAATTGCGATGGCGTACGGTTTTTGGGCCATTGTTTTAGGAGAGGCTTTATTGGGCGTTGCGTCCGCACTGTTTACAGGTACATTAGAAGCGTATACGTACGATTTGTTAAAGCGTAATAAAACGCAAAAACAGTTCTTGAAAGAGTTTGGAAATATTATGACGTTTGGCAGCGCCGCGTCATTCGTCGCTGCGATTTTCGGTGGAATTTTGTTTGCACGTTTTGGTGGTGATTGCTTGCTGTGGGTTCAGATATTGTTCGCATTAATGTCGGTTTTTGCGTTTTGTTTTTTACCAGAATTATTAGAGGTAAAACGTGTCGTGAAAAACAAGACTGCGATTGCAGATGCATTAGGGATTACATGGCATACGTTACAAAATCCCAGACTGCGAAATTTGATTTTGTTTCCGGCAATGTTTGGTGCGTTTACAATAGTGCTGTTATGGATTTCGCAGCCGATAATGGAAACAGCGATGGTCCCGGTTCAACTGTTTGGGCTGTATTTGGGTATGAAACAATTTTCTGAAATTGTTTTGTCGAAATATGCATATAAAATTTGTGAAAGATATGGCGAAATTAAGATTTCGATTATAACAATTGGTGCGGTTGTTTTAAGTATCTTTATGGGATTGGTTGCAATTTATGCGCCAAGCATGACATTGGTTTATGTTGTGTGTTCTGTGTTGGCGATGTTGCCGGCGGTACGTGTGCTGAATAATTTGCAATATAATACATTGATTCATCATAGTATAAAATCGCAAGAGCGTGGAACCGTGTTGTCTACGCGCGCAATGGTGTCGACAGTTTGTGGGGCAATGACATTAATGTTGGCAAAGGTTTTGCTAGATGGGTTTGGTATAACGGCGACCTTGGTTGTTTTCTTGTGCATGACGGTTTTATTGGTTTGGGCATTAAAAAAGGTTTCCGAATTTTTGGTGACAAGAAAATAATTTGTTGATTTTTCTTAATAGTCTGATATGATTTTAGTGTGTAAATTAATCAAAGGACAAAAACCGATGTGTAAATAATATTGTGATTTTTATTTATGTGATGGCGCGAATATGTGCCGTTGGTTAACACAATATTATGGGGTTTTTGTTATGGCTTTTATTTCTGTATCGAATGTTTATTTTGGTTATGAATCTGACAATGTTTTGTTGGATGGTGTTTCATATGTATTTAATGATAGTGATAAGATTGCGATTGTTGGCGATAATGGCGCAGGGAAATCGACGTTGTTGCGATTGTTGGCGGGTCAATTGGTGCCTGAATCTGGGACGGTTGATAGAAAGGCGTCTGTTTATTTCCTGAATCAAATAAAACAAGATGATTCAAAAAGTGGTGGTGAACGTCAGATGTTTGAATTGGCGCGTGCGTTTGACAGTAATGCTGAAATATTGTTGTTGGATGAACCAACAAATAATCTGGATGTGGATGCCAAGAGCTCTTTTTTTGGTGAATTGTTGGCGTATCCATTTGGTGTGGTTATTGTTTCGCATGATCGGGAATTGTTACAATATGTTG
>JAFTTY010000035.1 GCA_017466525.1 Alphaproteobacteria bacterium | reverse complement strand
AGATGTTTTGCCTGAATTTCATTCAATGCTTTTTGATATGACATTTCAATGCTCTGTGCACGTTCGGTCAAATCACGTTGTAATTTTGTAACCTTGTTTTGATAGTCAACAACGCGACGTTGTAATGCCTCACGCGATAGTACATCTTGTGATTTTTCAATTTCTACTTTTTCTTTTTCCAGTGCTTTTTGGTCGCGTGTCAATTCGTCGCGCAATTCTGATTCATATTTTTCTTTTTGTGCGCGCAAATCTTTGATTGCCTGTGCTTCGCCCTGGACTGCGTCCATACGAACGACTGCGATACGCAATTCTGCACCGTTTGCGGCATCCGTGCTAACCGATTCCAGTGCCGTGTCCACAGAAACCTCACGCGAATTTAATGCAGATACAGCCCATACACCCAACACTGCAACAACCAATACAATTGCCGCAACAATGCCTGTTTTTTTGTAGTTCTTTACGACTACGGCGTCTGATTTATTTTTTGCCATTTTTTCCGTCCTTTGTTTTGTTATAGGTGCAGTATAGCAATAAAATTATGAAAGTAAAATGGAAAGTTATACCAGATTAACGCGCCGGCGCCAGACGAATTTCAACACGACGATTGGTCAGACGACCAATATCATCCTGGGCGGCAATGGGACGCGACGCGCCACGACCAACAATAAACATGCGCGCGGTTGAAATTCCATGCTGAGACATATAAACACCAACGCGTTGTGCCATGTCCAAAGATAATGCCTGGGCGGCATTCGTGTCACGCATTGCGTCTGTGTATCCCGCAATCTCAACAAATGTCGCCGGATATTTCTTTAATATCTTGGTAATGATGCCCAATGTGTCTGCGCCTGATTCTGATATGTCTGCGATATTTAATTCCATAATTGCATCACGCACCAAAATTATCACAACGTCTGTGCCGGCACGCTGAACCGAAATGCCGGGTTTACGCAATGCGTCATACAATTCATATTCCAATGTGGCCATATACTGGCGTGCAATAACATTATCATTTGCAACCTTGTCACCATACGCCAAATCCGCAGGTGCGTTTTCTGATGTGATTAACTTTCCACCTGCACCCAGAAATACGGGTCGCTTTGCCACGCGTGACATTTCTGTCATGTCTGTAAAACTGGCACCATTTAAATATTGCGACCATGTATAGCGTTCAGGACTGCTGTACGGGACACAGGCGCACATTGCGCACAGTACAAAAATTAAAAAAGCTGTTTTTAATCGTTTCATTTATTCCACAATGAATGATACCTGGTTTGCGCCGGCCTTAAAACAATTGTCTGCGACGCCGCCTTCGAACCCGTTAATCAATATTGCATTTGCCCAACGTGGTTTTTTCGCAGCAAAATATTCACATTCGCCGTTGCTTAATTCAACCAAGTTTATCGAAAAAGACGCACCATCTGCACTGGATGTCACAGACCAATCCGCACCACCAATTGGCGCAGCATCAGACGGTAACGCGCCTGCCTTTATCAGGTAATCAACCGATACACCTTCGTATGTGCCACGCATTTCCAGCAACAATTTTGTATCGTGTGCAATTTGTTCCAATTCTGCGCCGGCAATTGTGCGCGTTTGATTTGCACGAACCATGTTATAAACACCCAATGTGGCGACCGCCATAACACCAGCAATTGCCATTACACCAATAACTTCGATTAAGGAACGACCTGATTCTGCCTTCATTATTTTACCCCCACGATTTCTGCGTTTTCAAATAAGCTCATTGCACTGGCGACCAATGGGTCTGCAACAATTTCTTCTTGTTTTTGTTCGCCGAACGTATGCGCGTTTACAGATTCTTTGACACGTTCCAGCACCCACGAATGCCCCGTCTTGTCCGACAACCAAACCGACAAACGATGCGCAAAATCTGCGTCACCCTTGCGATCAAAATATTTTATTTTTCCGTCGGCGAATTCTGCAACCTCAATATTATTACTGAAATAAGAATACAGTATTAATTCCTTGGCTTGTTGTAATTGTGCACCCAACTGTTCTGGCGTTGAAATTGTACACACACACGCACATTCCGTCGCAGTCGTTGCAGATGACACAGGTTCTGATTTTGACATGCGGTCTGCCAAAATATTTTTAACATCCCGAACACGATTGGCGGATTCTTGTTGCTTGATTATTTCTGGGACAGATGGCATGTCTGCAATATGCATCATACGAATAATCAACATATCAAAACATTGTTTTTGATTGCCGGCGGCCTGCATTTCAGACACAGACGCAACCATAACCTGCCATATACGGGAAAGCGTATTCAAAGACACGCGCGTGTTAATCAGGTTTATCTGATCACGTTGATCCGCGGTGTATGGGGAATTTAAAACATCGCCCGCCTTGACCGCAGGATGCATACGTGTTGCCCAATGCGTCCATTCCATCATGTCGGTTAACAACATTGCCAAATCTGCACCGTTATTATAAATCTCATCTACTTTGTTTAATGCCGCCGCCGTATCGCCAGACAACATTGTTTTCATCAAATCCATAACGACGCCACGGTCTGCGCGTTTTAACATATCAAGGACCGCACCCTCATCAACATGGCCACCTGTTTGGGCAATCGCCTGATCCAATAAAGACAAACCATCACGAACCGATCCATCTGCGGCACGTGCCAATAATTCATTTGCGCTGTCCGACAATTCGATTTTTTCCTGGTCTGCAATCCAGGCAAAATGTTTCTTTAATGTGTCGACAGGTACGCGCACCAAATCAAAACGCTGGCATCGTGACAGGATTGTCACAGGTACCTTTCTGATTTCGGTTGTCGCCAATATAAAAATAACGTGTGCAGGTGGCTCTTCCAATGTTTTTAGCAACGCATTAAATGCAGACGTTGATAACATATGAACTTCGTCGATAATATAAACCTTGTATCGGCCGTTTGTTGGACGATATTGCGCCGCGTCCAAAATGTCACGCATATTATCAACACCGGTATGTGACGCCGCGTCAATTTCCATAACATCGATATGTTGACCACTTGCAATTGCGCGACAGTTTTCACATGTTCCACACGGCGTCGCGGTCGCGCGATCAGACGACAGACAATTTAACGCCTTGGCCAAAATACGTGCAGTACTGGTTTTACCGGTACCACGAATACCAGTAAAAATGTACGCATGTGCAATACGCGATGTATTTATTGCAGTTGTTAATGTTTTAACCAAAACATCCTGACCAATAAGAGTTTGAAAATCTTGACTGCGATATTTGCGTGCCAACACCGTATAATTATTATTTTCCATACTTAAAACTTCCTTTGGTGTTCAGCATAGCAAAATGCACTTAAATTTCAACAAATAAAACACGCCAAATTGGCGTGTTTAAAAATTATTTCAGATTTGTGATAAAATCTGGAAAACCTGTATCTTCTTCATCCGAACCTTCGGCATTTTCGGGCACTGGTTCTGGCACAGGTGTTTTATCCTTTGGATCACGTGTTGAATCAATTTTACCCTGTTCTGTATTAACCATACGACCATAGTGTTCTGCGGTCTGCAACAGACGTTCACGTTCGATTTCATCAGAAACCTGACGTGCCTGATCAATTAACTGCTTTCTTTTTTGACGCCATTTATGACAGCGTTGAATCATCTGTCCGACATTGGATTGGTTTTTCTTGTTTTGCATATCTTTTCTTTTTTAACAGGAAATAATCTCGCACAGCTAAATTTTACTGCTGTACCCCTTAACGTTTGTGATGTTAAACCATCTTAAAACTGATTGCAATATTTTTTTTCTGTTGCTAGACTACTTACCGTAGGAGGGGGCAAAACTTTGCAACATCAGCGTGGAAACTTTTTATTACAAGCAATGCTGGCGCTGGCGTTGATTTTTGCGTTCATTCCATTTTTGGCAAAACAAATATCAGAACAAAATACTGACAGTCGTATGTATTCTGCGACACGACAAATTGAAACAGCCCAGACGGCTGCGCGCATATTCATTCGCGAAAACGCAAATAATCTGCCGTATGAAACCACTGTGCTTAGCGGGAACCAATTTGCAGATATTCTGGAACCATATGGATTGCCACTGGGATTTGTGCCGCGAACACCACTGGGGCAAGATATCGTACTGATAATTAATAAAACGCCAATGACGGTGTCTGCATATCTGGAAATTACCGGCGGCGATTTAAGCATGTTAGAACGTACAGAGTTGGTGCGCAGAATTGGTTTTTACGCAATGGATGCAGATGACAGTATTAAGGTTGGCATTGAACTGCAAGATATATATTCCGACGTCGTGCGCAGAAACGAACCTAATTTAGAAAGCAGCGGATTTTTAACCGATTTGGATATGGGTGGATTTGTGTTCGATAATGCGGGAAATATATTTGCAGCAAATGCAGAATTTGAAACTGCACAATTTGACACCTTGTCAATCACAGGGACAGAATCAGGCAAGAAAGAAAAAAATCAGATAAAAAATATATCTGCCACCAAGACAGTTTTTCAAAGTAAAACTGGCGAATCTGCATTGACGTTAAGCAAGGGAACACTGTACGCCGACAGCGTGACAACAAAAACCATATCAAAATTTGGCGACACTGGGAATATCACAACAGGCAACGCATCAATGTACGAATTTGCAATGACTGCGGGTCAAACATCCTTTACCGGCCCAGGGGAATGGAATGTTCGTGGCAATGTAATCGCAAATAACATGAATTTTAGCGTCGAACGCCTGGATGTATCTTCATTTTTAAACGCCACAGGCGGACAAGATGTTTATATCGATGAAGACACACTGGAATACAGCGCAAAAAGCGGTCTGGAAACAAATACCATATTTACGTCAAATATAACCGTACGCGATCAAACGTCTAATGCATTGAACGATGGGAAATCGGGCGCGGTGATTTTAGACATCAGACCAGGTGGCACAACAATGTTACCAGATGCACTGGTATCTGATGTAAACAACGACTCTTTTGACATAATTGCGACACCGTCTGCAGATGATGCAAAAACAATAAACTGCGAAGCGATTATCAAAGATTTAGAAGGTGTTTATAACAAGCAATCTTTGTCACAATATTTAATATGCCAATATGTTTTCTGGCAACGTTTAGAACACAGAATTAATATTAAACAATGTTTAATGGCGGGACGCAGTGACTGTATTTAAATCAAACATCTTTACCGATACAGAACGTGGTGCCAGTGTGATGGAGGTGTTGCTGGCGATGGCAATTATTGTCATGGTATCACCATTTGTTTATAATCAAATTGCACAGACAAATCACACACTGCACGATATTGCAACTGCAAAAAAAATTATATCCACGCGCGATGGCACGTTAAACTTTGTGCGAATGAATCAGGACCAATGGCCTGATAATGCGCAAATAAAATTATCGGACGAAGAACTGGACGCAATATCAACAGATGCCACCGCGGGATTTATCGATAAATACACTGTGCGTGGCGCAACAATAACCGATGTATATTTGTCTTTTGATTTTAAAGATACAGATTTAAGAACCAGCAAGATTGCACAACACATTGGTGACAATGCAGCAATCGTTGCAGACGACAGAATTGCATACGGAAACACATGGGCTGTTCAGGCGCCAGATTTTGCCCCAGGCAATCTGATTTATCGTATTTCACGCGACATTTCGGGTGAAGACACTTCAAAGTACCTGCATCGCGGTACATCGGGCGAAGATGATTTGAATGTGATGCAACGCGACTTAGACATGGCAAACCATCATGTTTACAACGTTGCAAATCTAAATGCAGAATCTGCAAAGATAAAGAATATAAACTCTACATTTGTTGACGCGACTGACATCGTTGCAAACAATGTCTATTTTTCCACAGGCGCAAATATAGATAACGCAAATATTAATCTTGGGAATATTCGTGTATCTGCTGACATGTCTGGTTTTAAAAACATAACGTCTGATAATATCAATGGTAACGGATATACAACCACAGGACGTATAATCGCAGACCGCGCAACAATAACAAACAAAATAAACGTTGCAAACAATATGACATTAAAATCAGACAGTACGCGTACAATCAGCGGATTCACAGGAATAACTGCAAATTCTGTTTATACACCATATATTTATGCCGAAGAAATGATGTTCTATGATAATTTTGGTCTGACCGTTTCAGGCGAATTGTTGATGTCAACAACGTCACCGTTAAAAATTGGTTCCTGGGTTTTCCCGTCAACCAAGCCACCACATTTTTCAAGTTTTTCTGTATCACGCGCAACACGACCAGAACCACCAAAGAACACCGAATTTGACGCACTGATGCGCGACGGATGGCAGGCAACAAACAAAACAACAGACGTAATTCAATAAATGAAAAACAACAGATGTATTTTTGCAGATAAAAACAATTCGCGTGGCAGTATGCTGGTTGAACTGCTGCTTAGTATTGCATTGGCGGCGATTATAATTCCGTTCGCATTCAAGAATCAACAAAATGCCGCCATACGTGCACAAAATATTGCTATAACAAATCAGATGTCGCAAATACAAACGGCACTGGAAAGATATATCGTCGCAAACAGACCTGAATTATTAAAAACAGTTGGACGCAACATCACGCGGGTCGATATTGCTGACTTGGCGGAATTTGGTTTGGCGGATACCATCGTAAATGAAGGCGAT
Organism: Alphaproteobacteria bacterium; assembly: GCA_017466525.1. Taxonomy (GTDB): domain Bacteria; phylum Pseudomonadota; class Alphaproteobacteria; order Rs-D84; family Rs-D84; genus Enterousia. The sequence continues at coordinate 76,101 of JAFTTY010000035.1, read as the reverse complement.
AAAAAATATCAATTACGAATATTGAAATCTAGTGATGGTATTGGACAATCTACGTTACAAGGTATTGTGGTACGTGTATCGGACGACATAACACCACTGCGTACACGTGAAATTGTTAACCTGTCCAGTGGTTCAATGGGATTCATAGATGAAACAACTGCATATGGAACATTCGGCACATGGCATGCTGATGCAATTGATTTGGACCTGGATGTAGACAATGCAATTATTGAAACAACCAAGGTTAATCGTGATGAAACCCTGTATCTGTGGCGCGTACCGTCACAAAACCCAGACGATGCAAAAATGATGTCTGCATTAAACCTGGGGGGACACGATATAAAAAATACAACATTTATAAATGCAGAATTTACAGAAATTAGCGAATATACTACTGTTAATAAAATCGTTTCTGACAATGTCATTTTTCAAAATAGAACCAGTATAGACGGCAACTATCAATCCGTAAACACAATGGTTGCAGGAATGTTGTCATCAGATGCAAAAAACATTGAAATCGCGGGCGGATTAACATTGGGGGATGTCGCAAAGTTTTCATCACTGACCGCAGAAAACATGTGGGTATCTGATTTAACGCTGGGCGGGTTAAACATCGATGCAACAGATGACTTTGCCATTATGAAAATTAATCAATCGTTGAATATGACATCCGGCAGAATAGAAGCAATGTTTGTAACCGTTGGTTTTACAGGTTCTATAACGCCACGTCTGGTTGTTAACAACAGAATCGAAGATTCAACAAATCCGGCGTATTATTGGGACGCACAATCAAATACTGCGAACTTTGCAGACGCGTCTTTTGTCGAATTAAATCGTATGGCTGTTTTGGCCACACGAAATGAAAAAGGCAACGGAACCGAATCAGGTCAAATATTTGGCGCGGTTGCGACAAATAAAAACGCGACTGTGGCAGACTATATGAACGCAATACACGAAATACAAAAACGTGTCAGCGGAAAATATCACAGTTTGCATTTAGAATAAATTATGGTATAACTAAAAATATGAAAATAAAATGTGACTTTTGTAAGACTGAATACAACCTGGACAGAATACCAAACACGCCGGTAAAGTGTGCCGTATGTGGTCATGAATGGGTTGTCACAACACAACCACGTAAAAATGCATGGCTGATGTTCTTTGCGGCGCTGTGCGCACTGTTGTCTGCGATTATATTTACAGTGGCGGTTATCACACACCACCAGGCAAAAAAGGCTAATCGTGGTCCATTAATCGCAAATGTTTTAAGCGTTGAAACCACAACCGACGAAAATGGATTGTTGCACGTCGTTGTAAATGGCGAAATTCAAAATGTGTCTGATGAAATTTATGGCGTGCCTGATTTAATCATTGTTTCAACTGATGACGAAGGACGGGTTCTGGCACAACAGAAATTTATGCCATCGGCAACATTGCTGGATTCGGGTGCAACGGTCAGTTTTAGTCATATTTTATCAGCGCAACCTGCCGGCGTAAAAAAGATTTCTGCACATTTTGCAGATTTACAAGTCCCACAGGAAAAGAAATGAAAAAAATTGCATCTATATTTGCCGGTCTGTTGTTAACATGTGGCGCGAATGCCGCCACAACGCCACCACAACAACCAAGGGTTAGTATTTTTTCCACCAGTACAGACTGGGAAGCGGTGACAGGTTTAACACTAAATGAATATAACGGGAAATTTATTTCTGATAAAAAATTAGTGGGACGTGGGTTGGTATTATACTATCTGGATGGCTTCCCATGTTATGGTTTGGGCTATGGCGTGCGTGTTTGGGTTGGGCCGGATGGCAAAACAGATAATGATTTACATATCGCGTGCGTTGCCGCCCCGACAGAAATAAAATTCGCATATCGTAATGCCACGCGTGATGCGGACCAGGCAACAACAACCGGTATTCTGACATGCCCAATATCTGATAAAGGGCGCGAATTGACAATAGATTTGTCTGATTGTATAGTTGGCCCAGACTGGGACGAATATAAATAGGACAGATATAAAATGACAACCGTTCGTGAATTTATTGTATCTGATACAGATGATATTGTACGCGTTGATAAATATTTATCGGGACAGATGCCCGAATTTTCACGCAGTGAAATTCAAAAATTTAATGTGACACGTGCAAATGGTGGTGCGGTGAAATTTTCTGAAAAGATTAAGGTCGGCGATGTGTTCACTGTTGAAATACCAACGCCACAAACAGAAATTGCGACCGAAAACATATCATCTGATTTCGATTTAGACATTTTATTCGAAGACGACGACATAATTGTAATTAATAAACCACGTGGTGTTGTTATGTATCCATCTGCGGGGAACAAGACAGGAACACTGGTTCAAAACATACTGGCGCATACGCATTTGTCGACACTGGGGGGCGATACGCGACCGGGCGTTGTACATCGTCTGGACAAAGACACCAGTGGTGTTATGGTATTTGCAAAATCAGATGCGGCATATCGTGGATTGGTTAAAATATTTTCAGAACATGATTTAACACGTAAATATGTTGCCTTTGTTTGGGGCGTCCCCAATTGGGAAGAAGCAGACATAACCGGAAACATTGCGCGTTCGTCACGTAATCGTCAAAAAATGACAATGGTAAAGTCTGGGGGAAAACCTGCACAGACGGCTGTGGCGGTTATAAATGCGTGGCCACGCGCGGGTGTATCTGAATTTCGCTGTACTTTATTTACGGGGCGCACACATCAGATTCGCGTTCATTTGTCTGCACATGGATTTCCGGTTTTATGCGACCCGATTTATGGGCGTGGCACAACCAGACTGGGGTCTGTAAAAGATGAATATTTATTGGATTTTTTAAAAGAACACGATGGGCAAATGTTGCATGCCGAATTGTTGGAATTTGTTCATCCTGTGACGGGAAAACAGATGCGTTTTAAATCGCGCCTGCCCGAAGATATGGCAGAATTAAAAGAAATCTTGGAAGACGTATAAATTTTTTACTGCATGCATGATATGTACATCCCCACTATTTGCATCATAACGCTGCGTGGTTGCTTTGTGGCAATGACAAGTGTGTGTAAGGGGGGGACTTTAACCCTCCCCGTCCTGCGGACACCCCTCCACAGGAGGGGAATACCCTCCCCGGTGCTTTGCACCACCCCTCCACAGGAGGGGAACTTCAAAAACAAACAAAAAAACGGGAAAGGGTTCCCGTTTTTTGTTTTGTTAGATAATTCAACATCGGTGTGAATTATTCCATACTGGTCGATACTGTTTCGCCATAGGTTGCGACTTCGTCAGAACCGATAAAGCAATGAATCTTGGAACCGATGTTTTCCATAAATTCTTCGATTGCCTGACGTTCTGCTTTGTCTTTGGCGGCATCTTCAATAGAGTCTGTAATCTTGTATGTCAAGATACCACCAGCAATCGCACCAACCGCCGCACCGATACCAGATGATGTACGAGTTTTCTTTTGTGCTTTTTTGTAATCATCGCCTTTATTTTCCATAAAATCTTCTTCTGTCGCTTCTTCACACGCAAGTTCTACTTGTTTAATCCAAGTCTCTACAGGAGTTTTAAACTTTGTTACATCTTGATCGTTATAACAATAACCACCATATTCTGTTACAGTTTCATAGTTACCTGCGACACAACAATATTGGTCGTTGGCGGCATCAGCTTTGGCGTTGGAGGCCTTGCAGTTCGGAGTAGTAATCGAAGCGCCGACACCAGACAATTCTTGAGGAGTACTATAAGCAGTGATACCCATGTCGCTCAAAATACCTTGCAATTTTTCGGCGTAAGCTTTCGCAGTTGCCCAACCAGTTCGGGTCAAATTCGATTTTACGACACGTGCATACGACTTACAGTTTTTCTGTAATTTTTCAAAGTCATCCTTGGCGGTGTTTGTCTTGGTATTGCCGGTTAAGCCGCCCATGATAGAACCGTCGCTGATGCCCTTGCCCAGGTATGCACCACCAACACCACCACCAATCGTACCCAAGGCAGTTATCCAACCCTTCCAATCACCTTGTTCTTGATCTTTTTCTTCGCGCGCACGTTCGCCCGCCGCTGCGGCAATTTCTTCTAACTTTGCCTGTGGAATCCATGAACCACATGTGAACGGATCACCCGCTGCAAAGTATGCCGTTGACCAATCTGCACCCTTTTGGATCGCTTCTTGGATATCCTTGTCTTCGGAATGCAATGTCACACGGATACGACAGAACGAACCATACAATTCGTTACTGGCCGCGAATTGCGATGTTTTCAAACCAGATACAGAATAGTTCGCTGGAACCTTGGTTGATTTCAACTTAACCCACATATATGTTGAACCAGTGTCCTTGGCCCCAATAATACCACCACTGTTCGATGACAAGCACATATTCTGCTGCTTGGTCAATTTGGCATTATATTTTGCCTGGGCCTCGATTTCCAAATCATAGATCAGGTCTTTGAACAATGAACTTGCCGCCTGGGATTCAACGTATGTGACATAACCAATCTTTACCGGTGTGTCATATACCGCACCAGACGCGTCAACTGTATAACATGGTCCCTGGTCGCCGGCCTTGTTCGAACACAGTTCGTTACCATTTTCATCAACAGCCTGAACCTGTTCCAGAACTTCGTCCATTTTTGATGCAGAACCGGCATCAACCCAGTCAGAACGTACAGAACCGGTACCCCAGTTTGACGAACTGCCAGATTTATCAGACATTTTAATCTTGTTGGCCTCTATTGCCAAATGTTCTTCACAGACAGATGCGTTTTTAACAGTGTCAACGCACAAGCCCAACACAATTGTATAATCCAGAACACCGCCGACCTTGTTCATAGACTTATCGAAAGATGTACTGCCCGTGTTGGTCAATGACGAATAGATGTCCGTACGATTGCGATAGCAATTTACAAAATCTGTACCGCACAGTGAACGCACACAAGATGTTGCAACAGATTGACATTGCTTTTTCATCTGGGCGATAGCGGCATCACTATAACTTGTTGCCAAGGATGCATTCAAAGATGCAATTACGCCAATTGGATCGCCTTCGGCACCATCGTCATATACAGGGAACAAGGTGCTGAATGTGTTCGCATCAGAAAATGTATAGTTATATGTACCCGTAGAATTTGGATTCTGGGCCGCATATTGACAATTCGCATCAGAATTAACAACAGCTTCACACCCAACCTTGATTTCATTGTGGGTATAGGCGTTATTAATCGTCTTGTTTGTTGCACCAAATACCTGAGCATAACAAGATGCACCAGACCCAGAACCACAAACACGCATTGCACATGTTTTGATTGTGTTTACACACTTTTCCTTGGCCTTGGTATCGAATTTGTTAATCATTTCTGAAATTTTTGCCTTCATCCCAGAATTCATACGCGAACTGTATGCCAGGCTATAAATTTCTTCTTTGTTATCTTCGTCACGCAATTGCGATGATGTTGGCATCTGACCATCGCCGATAAATGTTGCATAGCAATATTTATTCGAACCAATCGTATCCATACAGGAATTCTTGATATAGCCAGAAATCGCAGACTTGGTCAACACAGCAGTCATATCTGCCGCCGTCGCAGGCGCAACACCCGTTGAAATGCTTTCAGCCAAATCACTGACCGCCTGACTTGCATTTTCGTGACACTTGAACGGATTTGCAGAACATGCATTCAAGATACACTGGTCTGCAACCTTGTAACACGTGGATACCGCGTTTATCGCAGCCAAGGCCGCACCTTCGCTAATCATTTCGCCAACACGACTGGTTGCGGTTGGCATTGCGGTCATGTTCGCAGATCCCAACAATTCAATCAAACCATCAGACTGACAACGCGCAAGTGTAGAATCACAAAACACACGTTGTTTACGGAATTCGGTATTTGTTGTACACAACTCAAAATCTTCGCCACAGACGCTTTCTTTCTTTAAGCATGATGTAAAGCGACGAACGCACGTTGACGTATCATACTTGTTTTCAATCGCCGCAGCGGTAATCATTTGTCCCAAAACACTGCCGTCGGTTGGATATGCATAATCCGTCACTTCGCCATAGGTATTTGTTGTTGCAACCGTTGATAACGCAGAAACATCTGATGTACCAAACAAGCTGCTGACACCGCCAGACGAACATTGGGCCAGCGTGCTGAGACATTGTGGCATTTTGCCATGGAATAAAACCTTGGTCGTACATTCTTCGAAGTTTGGACCGCATGCCTCTGCCCCCTTGATACAACCAGTATAGGCATCAATACATTCTGTATTTTCCAACAGTGTAGACGATGACGTAGAGCCAGATGATGTAGAACCAGATATACTTCCAGAACCAGAACCAGCCGCACCCAAATACGCGGTCATTGTCGGCATACGACGCCCCGCAGCCGTCACCACGACATTCGACGTAGGTATCGCACTGGCACGTGCCGTGACCGCCTGGGCAGCCGGAATTACGCTAAAAAGCGCCACTAAACTAACTGTATTTTTCAGAAAAGACATTCCCTGACTCCATATTTTTTGTATTCATTATAACATGTTTTTTGAACTTCGCCAAGCACAAACAGCAGCCCTTTTTTATTTTTTTTCATATTTAATATTAATTTGAAAATAACAAAGTTATATTTTATACTGCGATATATGAAAATCCTAAATAGATATTTTTCAAAACAGTTGGTCGCAATTTTTGTGATGCTGATGCTGATACTGACAGGACTGGCATGGATGATGCAAATCATGTCTATGATGAAGTTCTTGATAAAGTACGGTATTGATTTGGGTGATTTTTTGGGACTGACTGCGCTGATGATTCCGTTTATCGCGTCAATTATTGTGCCATTTGTTTGCTTTATCGCCGTGATATTTGTTTATAACAAGATGATTGGCGATAACGAAGTGACCGTTATGGCGGCATCTGGTCTGTCACCAAAACAGATTGCAAGACCGGCAATTAAATTGGGCGCGGTACTAATGGTGGCAAATCTGGTGTTAAACATATGGATTGTGCCAAAAACACAAAGCATGTTTTACGATACGCAATGGAATCTGCAATATGGTATGGCGCATATGAAGCTGCACGAGAGCGCGTTCACCACAATTACCGAAGGTATGGTAGTTTATGTCGACAAAGTGTCTGGTCATGATTTAAGTCAGGTTATGTTATCTGATATGCGTGACAAGGACAGACCCAGCACAATCTTTGCAGAAAAAGGCAAATTAGTATCAACTGTACGCGGACTATCACTGGTGATGACAAACGGATCGTTGCAATCCCAGGGCGACAGAATGATTACAGGCACCTTTGAAACATTTGATATGGATTTGAATGTTATAGACAAAGATACAAACAGTTCATTCCGCGTAAGACGCATTCCAACAGACGAACTGATAAAAATCGCGTTCGACGCAGAAACAAAAAAACAACACAAGATGATTCTGACAGAATTATGCAACCGGTTTCTAAGCCCTGTTATGAATCTGATTTTGGCATTGCTGTGTGCAACAATACTGTTGCGGTCGTCGCTGTTGCGCAGACGCGCCAGTTTTGCACCAATGTTCGCCGTTGGCGCAATGGCAGGCCTGATGGCGATATATATGTCTGCATCTAATATGATTGGCAGTTTAACTGAATTCGGATTGCTGGCCATCGGTTTGGGTTGCGTTTTGATGGGAATTTATTTAATCTTGGCAAAGAAATGAAAAAAATTTGCGTGATTTTTCCGGCGATATTGGCGTCTGTGACGGCGCATGGGGCGTTAAACCTGGATGAACCACGTACAATCACCGCACAAAAAATTGAATACGATGTAAAATCCGAAACCATTAAAACTATCGGAGAGACAGAAATAGTCAATGAATCTGGACAACGACTGACACTGGGGGATTCATATATAACGCAACAGGGCGATGAACTGGCCGGCGAAGATATAAAAATGTGGCTGGGGAATCATGTGTATATTGAATCTGATAACATAATACGCAAGGGTGACCTGACCATTGCAAGACATGCAACATTTACCGCATGTGATGACTGTGATGCATATGGGGACGCATGGAAGATTACAACATATAAAATTATCCACGATATGGATACACGTATGCTGAAATTTTATAGTCCTGTATTGCGGACGTATGACATACCGGTGTTATGGTTGCCTTATTTTGAAATGCCGGACCCGGGGGTTAAGTATAAAACCGGCCTGTTAATGCCAGATTTTCAGTCGACTAATAAAATGGGAACCCAGATAAATATACCGCTGTATATTTCAATATCTGATACACACGATATGACGTTTACGTTGTCATATCTGACCCAAGAAAACCCGTTATTTCAATTGGAACACCGACTGAACGCGGACCATTCTGAATACAGAACCGAAGGGTCGTTCACACGAAACAAGGCCGGCGAAAACAGATGGCATATCTTTAATGACGATGTTATTGACCTGGGCGAATATGCACGCGCAACAATATTCTTGGAACGTACGTCTGATAAAACATATTTGCAGAAATATGGATTCTATGGTGATCAGCCGTATTTGGATTCTGGGGCAAAACTGGAAGTATTTGGACAAAGCAGTTATGTCGTTGCAGATGCGCATATTTTCCAAGAACTGCGCGACAGTACCGGATTGTATTCCGCGCCAGACGGTGATATTTTACCAAACATTCGCGCCGTACATCAAACAGCACCGCTGTTCGGTGAAACATATGCGACATTTGGTACGGACGTACTGGGGATTTCAGGGGACGGAACATCGGCACAACGACTGATTGGGGACGCACGATTGACAACCCCATGGACATTGTGGGGCGGCAACAGACTGACCGCCAGCGTATCTGCGCGATACGACGTATATCACTTTAACAATACAGAAATGGTTGATGGCGATGTATTTTCCGGATTTAAAAATCGCTTTTTGCCCAGTGGATATGTGGAATGGGGATTGCCACTGTTTAAGCCGACAAACAATTGGACACAGATAATCGAGCCACGCGCAAGACTGACCGTTATGCGTAAAATGGACGCCGAGGAATTTGCGTTAAACAACGATTCTGCCGGAACAATTTTGACGGATTCAACACTGTTTTCAAACAACCGCTTTTCGGGGTTGGATTTGTGGGAAAATGGTACATATGCAGATTATGGTGTACGCTGGGCGGCATTTAATGATGGCGGACATACGGTTGAAGTCTTCTTGGGGCAATCATATGACTTTACAGAAAGACCGGCAATTGATTTAAATAGCGGATTCCACAATGGACTGTCTGATTATGTTGGGCGCATCAGTTATAACAACATGAAATGGTTTGGATTTGCGTCACGTTTCAGGTTAAACCAAGACGATTTGGCACTGCGCCATATGGAGAATACAATCAATTTGGGAACGGCACAAAATTTCTTTAATATTGGCCATATATGGTCACAACACCTTAGTGATGAATTAACAGAAAACACAGATTTGAACGAAGCGGTTATTGGCGCGGGTTTAAAACTGACAGAACGTTGGTCTATGCGATGGAGTGCGATTTATAACATCGAAGTTGGCGCATTCCAAAGACACACCGGCGGATTCTTTTATAATCATCCGTGTTATTACCTGTCTGTGGAATACAGACGTGATAACGCAATCAAAGAAGACTATGTCGGAACAACAACATTCCAGTTCAGATTCGGCATGGCTATTAACGGACAACAATATTAAAACGCAAGGAAAGAGAGATGAAAATACTAAACATTGCTATGTTAATGTCGACTTTGTTAACCATTCCGGCATTCGCAGCCCAGGTTGTCGCAACCGTTAATGGCACGCCAATCACAGATACAGATATTACTGTGCGTACACAATTAATGGCAAAACAAGGAAAAACATCCACAGACAATCGCCGTGTCGCGCTGCAAAACATTATTGATGACGATATAAAAATAAAATACGCAGGCAACTTTAACGCTGTGCCCGAAGACGATATTGTTGATAAGGAATTAAAAAAATTAAATCTGGGGGAACTTAGCGCGTCTGAAAAAGCAATGGCAAAAAATGCACTGCGCGCGGAAATTGCATGGCAAATCATTGTTGCGCGAACAGTTATGCCAACAATATCAACATCAAAAGAAGATATCGCAAATGAAAAGGCAAATTTGGCACGCGAACATGGACTGCCAATCGAAATGACAATTATTCGTTTGACAGATATTCCAGCAGACATTGCAGAAAAGCTGACCAAGCCAAAATCATGCGACGGCGCAATCAAAATGGCAGAGGCGTTGGGTGGAATCCCACAAAAATTTACAGCAAAACAATATGAACTGTCTGCCGATATTCGCGAACGCGTTGCAACGCTGCCGCTGCTGACATGGTCAAAACGCGCAGATAATTCTGTATTACTGGTATGCAGCACAAAAAAGACCGACGAATACAAAAACCTGGACGATATGATTAAGCAAAACACAATGTACAAACAGGCGATGTTCCAGGCAGACCAACAATTAAAACAACTGCGTCGCAAGGCAGTTATTGTAATCAATGACGACAGATATAAATTATGATAAACAAACCAATACTTTTTAATTTTACAGACCCAGAACTGGAAAAATTTATTACAGATATGGGACAGCCAAAATTTCGTGCAAAACAAATTCGCGAATGGTTAAATCGTGGCGCACCAGATTTTATGTCCATGAAAAATATTCCGGAAAAACTGCGTCGTGATTTAGACGATGTGGCACAAACATTGCCTGTACAAATTGTAAAAAAATTGGAATCATCGGACGGCGAAACGACCAAGTTTTTGTTGGGCTTGCACGATGGCGAACAAATCGAATGTGTATTAATGCGCACAACGTATGGCAACAGCGTATGTGTCAGTTCACAGGCTGGATGTGCAATGGGCTGTAAATTCTGTGCCAGCACACTGTTGGGGTTAAAAAGAAATCTGACCACGAATGAAATATTTGCACAGATACTGGTGGCGCAATGGGAACTGCGTGGCGATAAATTTGCAGACAAACCAATTCGTCCAAATGGGGACGCAAACAATGGCGATGTGTCACATATCGTGATTATGGGTACGGGCGAACCGCTGCAAAACACAGAAAATGTTATTAACTTTATTGAACGCGCAAATTCAGATATGGGAATTGGGTGGCGCAGAATAACCGTATCAACATGCGGAATTGTGCCGGGGATTGACAGACTGATTGAATGGGGCCGACCAATTAATTTGGCAATTTCACTGCACGCACCAACAGATGAACTGCGCAGTCAAATCATGCCGATAAACAACAAATATAAATTAAATGATGTTTTAGATGCGGCATGGCGTTTTACAGATAATCACAACAGACAATTGATGATTGAATATATATTGCTGGGCAAACGCGACGAAAACGGCGAAACTGTTTTGTATAACGCAACCCCAGAATATGCAGAAAAACTGTCCGAATTGTTAAAAGGTAAAAACTGTATGGTAAATCTGATACCATGGAACGCGGTTGACGAACGCGACTTTGCGTCGCCATCTGGGAACGCAGTACACAGATTTCAAGATACACTGATAAAAAACGGAATTCATACGCGTATTCGCCGTGAACGCGGTACAGATATCGGTTCTGCATGTGGACAACTGCGACTGAATAACGCCAAGAAATAAATCGCGTCAGGAAAACTCTCCTGTTTATATTTAGTATTTGACTGTATATAATCCCAACAAAGGACGTCAGTCCGGGGATAGTGGAAAATTAACAATCAAACAATATATAAATAATGGAGTAAGAAATGCCAATTGATAAAATCAACCTGCCCGAGGAATTCATAGTCCCAGACAGCGATAAAAAATTCTATGAAAAAATTGGAAATAAAATTCGCGACATTCGCATCGCACAGAAAATATCACAAGAACAACTGGCAAATATGCTGGGGATTAATTCAGAATTTATTGATGCATACGAAAAAGCAACCCTGGACGTGACAATCTATCATTTTATAGAAATTGGAAAAAAACTTAACTGTTTAGAAGAGTTTGATAAAATCATTAAACAGAACGGTTAAAAAATCCCCCAAACGGGGGATTTTTTATTATTTACGCAGACCTAATTTCTTAATCAAGGCTTCGTAATCTTCTGGGTTACGTTTCTTGATATAGGCCAACAATTTTTTACGACGGTTTACCATCAACAACAAGCCACGTTTTGAATGGTTGTCTTTGTGGTTCGCCTTCATATGTTCTGTTAAGTTGCGAATACGTTCTGTCAGAACTGCAACCTGGGATTCAACAGAACCGCCATTATCTTTTTCAGATGATTTGTATGCCTGAATCAATTCAGACTTTTTTGCCTTTGTAATGGACATTACATTTTCCTTTGTTTTTTAAATTGTTCGTTTTGGACGCAACAGACCGTCACAGACCGCACCAATACCAATGAACACATCATCGTTATAAATGCGATACAAACCATCAATTGCATCAACCCCAATAAAGCCACCATTTCGATAGAAATCAGCGTCTTTATCGACAAGATTTAGAACCGGAATGTCCCCCAGTCCAAAATCAATCGGTTTTAGGTTATCCCCAAAATCGCCACTATTATTAAACAGATTTTCCAAAAAATCAAGTTTTACGGCATTTTTTATGTCAAAACCATTCGCCAGCGTCCGACGTATCATATCAACCGTTGCAAACGCACCACACATTTTTGCAATATCGCGCGCAATACTGCGTACATAAGTACCCGTTGAACAGCGCATACGAAAATGCCACGATTTTCCATGTATGCCTAAAAATTCCAGTTCGTAAATTTCAACCGAACGTGGCGGAATATCAATCGCCCTGCCCCGACGCGCTGCATCATATGCACGCAACCCATCGACATGCACCGCAGAATAAATCGGGGGTGTCTGCATTATCTTTCCAATAAATTTTGGCAACGCCGCCAAAACATCAGATTGTGTCGGAATGACATTGTTGCGCGCAATTTCGCGCCCTGTGACATCAAGCGTATCCGTTTCAAAACCAAACTGACATGAAAACAAATATTCTTTGATTGATGGGTTATGTTCTTCGACAAATGGAATCATCTTGGTTGCGTCACCAATTGCAATTGGCAACACACCCGTTGCCATAGGATCCAATGTGCCGATATGCCCGAACTTTTTCGTCCCCAGCATTCGTGCAATACGTCCGCCCGCGGTTCGTGAGAACAGTCCTGAATCTTTGTCTAAGATAATCCAACCCGATGTCATTATTTTATTTTTTCTATTTTATATTTTTTTGCCGAAACAGCACGAATAAAACGCACAAAGTCAGATTCACGCACGCGCGCACTGGGGTAAACCTGACGCATTGTTTTGGTATCAAAAACCTTGTCCAGGGAAGAATAGTTATATTTTAACAACTTTTGATAACAGGCGTTATCAAAAACTGTCGCTGCCTTTGGCGAATCAATTTCCAACGCAGGACGACCACCAGGCTGGGGCAGGACAGACGCAGAACGCCCAACATAAAATTCTGGTCCCCACACAACGTCAGACTTTACATTATACCCATCAATCGCAAATGATAAACGATGTCCCAAACGAAAACGCTTTGTTTCACAACTGTAATTATTATCAATCGGGTTGCCATTTTCATCGTATATCTTGGTAAAATCAAAAGACTTAATAAACTTATACAAAGACTTGCTGTCTGGAAATTCACGACGAACAATATTGTACGCATTTGCTTCAAAAACATAAATTGGTTTAACAATCATAATATTTACCTTTCTTATCCAAACAAATTCAATTGTGGTTGAGATACGCAATCCGAAACAGATGGCTTTTTACGTGCCGGCATCGGTTTTGGCGCACAATCTTGCGATGGCATCACAGGTTCGTTCGATTCCAGCGCACTTAATACACATTCTGCACGCGCAACAACAGATGACGGCATGCCCGCCATTTTTGCAACGTGTATACCATACGAACGATTGGCAACGCCAGATACAATTTTATGCATAAACACAATTTCATTATTATGTTCACGAACATCAATCGTCAGACATGAAACATGATGTAAATTACCAGATAAAACCAGACGCGTTAATTCATGATAATGGGTTGCAAATAGTGTACGTGGCTGTAATTCATCCAGATACTCTAATACCGCCTGGGCAATTGCCATACCGTCATATGTTGCGGTGCCACGTCCAATTTCATCAAAAATTATAAACGAACGGTTTGTCGCACGGTTTAGGATGTTGGCAGTCTCGCTCATTTCAACCATAAAGGTTGACTGACCTGCCGCCAGATTATCTGATGCACCGACACGACTGAATAATTGGTCACAGACACCAATCGTCGCACTTTGTGCAGGGACAAATGACCCCAGGTGCGCCAACACGACAATTATTGCATTCTGACGCAAGTATGTTGATTTACCAGCCATGTTCGGACCGGTCAACAACGCAATTGCATGTGCGTTCAGATTACAATCGTTTTTTACGAAATTATCACCACGTGTACGCAATACAGATTCAATCACAGGATGACGCCCACCAACAACATCAAACGCGCAATCGTCGGTCATGTTTGGGCGAACCCATGAATACGTATCTGCAACAGATGCCAACGATATCCAAACATCAACATCTGCCAACAAGTCAGCCGTTGATAATAAATCATCTGCAATTTCACGGATTTGGGCGATAAAGGATTCTATAATTTCTGCCTCTATCGCGGCGGCCTTGTCCGCGGCGCTGCGAACATCATTGTCCAAATCAATCAGACGCGATGTTGTAAAGCGCATATTGCCAGCCATTGTTTGACGATGAATAAATCCAGATTCTGGTTTCATCAAAACGTCGGCACGGGTGGATGGCACCTCTATAAAATATCCAAGAATATTGTTGTATTTTATTTTCAGGGTATTTACGCCTGTTTGCGCAACATATTCTGATTGCAACGCGGCGATTGTTTCACGCGCGCCATGTGATAAACCGCGCATATTATCCAGCGCAACATCAAAACCGTCACGTATTACACCGCCATCACGAAAGAACGTTGGCAATTCATCCGCCAGGGCGCGCATTAGGCGCATGCCAAACGCACCATGAACATTTATTTTTTCAAATCGGTCTGCAAAGCCAGTATCAAGACGCGATGCCAACATCTGGGCGCGTGGCAATACGCTGATAAATTCAGATATATGACGCAAATCACGTGGCGTACCACGCCCAGCCAACAAACGCGACAGACAACGTCCGACATCTGGCACAGATGATAATACGTTTGATACAGACGCCGTCACATCTGGATTCAAGACAAAATGCGATACGTGCTGCTGGCGGGAAACAATCTCGTTAATATCGGCGGACAAATTACGCAAATACGCACGCAATTTTCGTGCACCCGCAGACGTCTGGGTTTTATCCAAGACATCAATCAAACATGCACCACCGTCATTTATTGGATTATCTATTTCCAGACTTTTCCAAGTGGCAGAATCAATCAATAACTGATGACCTGATTTGAATGTATATGGCGCACGGAACGTTATCGTGGCATCACGCTGGGTATTAAATAAATAACCCGCAAGCAGACAAATTGCACCATCAGAATTTTTTGCGACCGTGTTCGCATCAACTGCACCACCAAAGACACGCGATACGACCATATCAATATCTGTGCGCTGATATAATTTTTCATACACCGGCGTTGATTTAAATGCGCCACGCAATTGCATAATCGATTTTTCTTCGGCACGCGAAAATGGAAATATAACCTCTGCCGGGTTAATACGAACCAGATCATCCATTACGTCTGATGTTTGACCGACAAAAAATTCACCTGTGGAAATATCACAACCGGCAATATCGTAATTGCCACCACCAACCGGCACAATCGCAACCAAAAAGTTCGAATGTGTCGGTGTTAATAAATTTTCGTCTGTTAGTGTACCGGGCGTTAAAACACGAACAACCTTACGCTCAATAAACTTATGCCCACGGGCCTTGGCCTGGGCGGGGGTTTCCATTTGTTCGACCAACGCAACCTTGTATCCGGCACGAACCAAGCGACCAAAATAATTATCAGACGCGTGCCACGGAATTCCACACATTGGAATCGAATCACCATTACCATCGGTGCCACGCGCCGTTAAAACCAACCCCAAGGCCACACTGATTGTTTTTGCATCTTCGAAAAAAGATTCATAAAAGTCCCCCAAACGAAACATCAACAATGCGTCTGGATTTTCAGACTTCATGTCTACGTATTGTTGCATTACCGGGGTTAATTTGCCTTTGTCTGCCACGATAAATCCATTTTTTATACGATAAAATTATGCACTAACTTTTAACGTTTCGATTTTTAATTCGGCTTCTTTTAACAATTGTTCACAGTACGCCTTTAATTTAATCCCCTGTTCATATGCCGCAACAGAATCAGCCAATGGTAATTCGCCAGATTCCATTTTTTTTACCAGTTCCATTAATTGCTTGTACGCGTCTTCGAAAGATAACTTTTTTTCGTCCATTATATTCCCCTTGTAATTGTAAACCTACGGTACAAGACGGAACGAAAAATTGCAATAAAAAACCGCCCAAATGGGCGGTGTTTTTTATTCGTGTCTGTCTGGATATTTACCATCAATCAGATTCTGACGCACGATGTGGTGTTTAACCTTTTGCGTGCTGGTTGATGGCAAATCTTCGGTTGTCATGGCAAAGTGTGTCACCCATTTATAACTGGCAACCTTTTTATTTGCCGCGGCAATTTCCGCAGATAATTTTTCCATTGTCATTGTTGGTTCAACGCTGAACACACCATATGTAACAGTTTTGCCTTTGACCCGATGTTCAAACACAGCAACGTTTTTGACACCAGGGATTGCGATAAACAAGCCTTCTAGTTCATCTGGGTAAACGTTTTTACCACTATCCAAAACGATGACTTGTTTTTTGCGACCTGCGAAATGCAATTCGCCGTTTTTATCCATCGAAACCATGTCGCCCGTATTAAAGAAACCACGTTCGTCAAAGATTTCACTGTTGGCCGCATCGTTATTCAGATAGCCACCGAACACCTGGTGACCACGCAACCATAATACGCCGACACCATCTTCGTTTTTATCGCGGATTTCACATTCGTTGTTTGATGTTGGACCACCAAATGCAAACGGGAAACGTTTTTTTGTTGGCTTTGAAATACAGATTGGTCCAACAGTTTCTGTCAAACCATAACCCTGAATAAATGTCAGCCCCAAACGTTCGTAAAATGTTTCCACCTCTGGCTTAGTGGCGGCACCACCTGCAATCAACAGACGCGCACGTCCACCAAATACATCCAAGATTGGTTTTTGTACCTTGCGTACCAGGGCGCCCAGACCGATTTTTTCCAGCGTCTTGCCGTATTTTAAAACAAACGATACCAGCCACCATTTCTTTTGCGACTTTACATTATCAATGATTTTGTTACGGCACACTTCCCACAGGCGTGGAACCGCAGGAATAATTTGCGGACGATATTTCTTGAAGTCTGCCATGATTTCTTTTGGATTAACTGTCGGCTGCAACAGAACACCGGCACCGTAATGCAAGGTCGCCAAAATTTCGACAGCAAAACCAAATACGTGATACATCGGCAAGAAACCGTACAAGAAATCGCCGGGGCGAATCCATTCGGCCATATCTTCCAGCGAATTTGCACATTCAACCAGATTAAAGTGTGTTAATGGCACAACCTTTGGCGTACCGGTCGAACCGGATGTAAACGACATTGTTGCAACATCCAATGATTCTGTTGGTGCAGGCAATAATTCTGGGTCAGCCTTGCCATCTTTCTTGGTAATGTCATAGAACTTAAATTTGCTGGTCTTATAAAAGAATGATTTTTCTGCACATACGATGTGACAATCTGTGGTCGATGTCATGTTATCGTATTCAAACGGCGTCAGATTTGTATCCAACAACAATACAGTTCCGCCCAAATACCATACTGCAAACATGGTAATTGGAAATTCCGGAATATTGTGCGATAAAACACCAACAACATCACCCTTTTTAACACCGGCCGCATTCAGCGATGTGGCACGCGCCTTGACCAAACCGATAAAATCTTTGTATGAAACGTTTTCGCGAACCAGATATAAATTATCCGGCCATGTTTGTGCGGCACGTTCCAGCAACTGATACATATTCATGTTATAAAATTCCTTGTTGTTTTTATATTGGACAGTGACTATTATACTCATGAAAAAAAGGAAAGCAATTATGAAAATTCTGACATTAAATATCAACTCTATACGCGCACATGCCGAAAGCTTTATGGACATATTGCGGTCTGGCGAATATGACGTAATTATGGTTCAAGAATTAAAGGTAGAGACGGCAAACTTTCCACATATGCTGTTTGATGAATTTGGATATAATATAAAGGTATACGGACAAAAAAGCTGGAACGGCGTTGCAGTATTTTCAAAATATTCTATTGAAGATACCATTATCGGAATGCCAAATTATGCAGATCCAAATGCGCGCTTCTTGGAATGCGTGGTCGATGGGCGGATACGCCTGATTAACGTGTATATGCCAAATGGTGACACCGTTGATTCGCCAAAGTTTCCATACAAATTGGAATGGATGCGCGCATTTACAGATTATATTGCGCAATACATTGATTCACCAGAACCGGTAATTATCGGCGGCGATTACAATGTCGCAATCGAAGATCGCGATATCTGGAAACCAAAAAATTATGAAGGCATTGCGATTTCTGCACCGGCGGCACGCGAAATTATGAACCAATGGCTGAATGCTGGATGGGTTGATGCATGGCGCACACTGCACCCAGACGAAATCGACTATACATGGTACGGATATCGTGGGCGCGACACGGTTGGCAATAAACAAGGGTTGCGGTTGGATTATTTCCTGTGCAACAAAACCGCTGCGACAATGATAAAAAATTGCGAAATTGACATGGAACCACGATTGGCAGAAAAACCCACAGACCATTGCGGATTAATGTTAGAAATAAAATAAAAAACGCCCCAAATTGGGGCATTTTTTACTGCAATTTATTTATATACGCAATTGCGTCCATGCCGGCCGTACATCCCGTACCAACCGCGGTTGCAATTTGCATCTTGATATCAGAATGAACGTCACCTGCGACAAACATACCCGCCGGCATTGCAGACGGTGCCAGACGCCCCAGCGCATCACGCTTTATATCTTCGGACAGGAAGTCTGTATTTGCCTCGTGTCCGATGGCGACAAATACGCCATCAACAACCATATCTGTGCCGTCTGTGGTTGTGACGATTAATTCGCCATCTGTGGAATCAGGCTTTGCGGCGATTTTGACCAAATCTGTATTAAACAGGCATTCGATGTTTTCGCGCGCCGCGACACGTTCGCGCAATACCGCTTCGGCACGGGAAAATTCTGATTTGCGATACACAATCTTTACCGTCTTGGCCAGGTCTGCCAAATACAACGCATCATTTAATGCAGAATTTCCACCACCCAGAACAATTACGGTCTTGCCACTGTAAAAGAACCCATCGCATGTCGCGCAATATGATACGCCACGGCCCATAAATTCACGTGCACCATCAATTTCCAGTTTACGTGGGGACGCACCCGTTGCAACAATAACCGCACGCGCCGAATATTCTGCGCCATCGTCACACGATACAACAAAGCCATTTTCTGCATCACCAGAAATATTCTTGGCCGAAACAAATTTAACCGTTGCGCCGAATGTTTCGCATTGCTTTTGCATAAATTGCGCCAGTTCCAGACCACTGCCCGCCCAGCCGGGATAATTTTCCAGCGTTGCGATACCTGCTGTTTGGCCGCCCAATCTGTCGCCACCCAAGACAAGCGTCTTTTTGTTCGCGCGCGCCGTATACAATGCCGCCGTCAGGCCCGCCGGTCCAGATCCCAAAATGATAATATCATACATAGCAATACCTTCCTTTTGTATTTATATTTCGCGCCCAACATAACACAAAGCAAAAAATAGCGCAAACAAAATCGACATACGTTAATTTTATTGAATTTTTGTTTGGATTGGCTTATAATTCATGGGAAATGAAAATAAATTTTACATTTTTTAGTCGTTCTTCATCCCCGTTGGGGGAATAATTTATCGTGTACTTTTTCAATTTTATTAATTGCGAATTTAATCGCACAGTTATAATATAAAGCATAATCATATAAATACAGGGGAATATAAAATGCTGGATATAAAATTTATTCGTGAAAACCCAGACGCAGTAAAACGTGCATGCGAACTGAAAGGAATCGCAGACAATACAGACGAAATATTAAATCTGGATAAACGTGTACGTGAACTGAAAACAATCACACAAAGCAAAACTGCAGAAAAAAATAAAATCACACGCGAAATCCCAACTGCCACGGACAAGGCACCACTGATTGCAAAATCCAAAGAAATTGCAAATGAAATCGCCGCAGACATGGCAGAATTGGCAGAAAAAGAAGAACAACTGTTGGATTTGCTGCATCGCGTACCACAAATCCCCAGCGCAGATTCACCAATTGGACGTGACGACACAGAAAATGTAGAGGTTCGTCGCGTCGGCACACCGCGCGAATTTGACTTTACACCACGTGCGCAGTGGGATTTGCTGGAAATGAACAATTGGTACAGACCAGAAAAAATCGCATCGATTTGTGGCACACGCACATATGCGCTGTTTGGCGAAGCGGCAGAACTGGAACTCGCAATCCAGACATATGTTCTGCAAAAACTGATGTCCAAGGGATTTACGTTTGTAAACTGTCCGTCTATCACAAAACCACAAACAATCTTTAACGCGGGGCATTTTATGGGTTCTGACCCAGCCGTTATGAATAACGATGTGTTTATGCTGACCGATACGGACAGATGTTTGGCCGGAACCGCAGAAATCATTTTAAATTCACTGCACAGCGATGAAGTATTAAACGAAAAAGATTTGCCAATCAAATATGCAGGGTATTCACCATGCTTTCGCAAAGAAGCCGGTGCCGCCGGTCGCGACACGCGCGGAATCGTTCGCATACATCAGTTTAACAAGGTTGAACAATATATATACTGTACACCAGAACAATCTGATGAAATGCACGAACATCTGTTAAACAATTTGTGCGAAGTTATGGAAGACTTGGAATTACCATATCGCGTTATCCAGGCTTGCACAGGTGACATGGGATTCAACAAAGTAAAAATGCACGACGTAGAGGCATGGTTCCCAAGCGAAGGCAAATATCGCGAATTAGGGTCTTGTTCATCCATTGGTCAATTCCAGGCACGTCGTACAAACACACGCTATCGCGATAAAGAGGGCAATATGCAATTCTGTGCGACCCTGAATAATACGGGCATCGCCCTGCCCCGCGCAATTGTACCAGTGATTGAAAACCACCAAAACCCAGATGGTTCGGTTAACATTCCAAAAAAATTACAACCACTGATGGGGGGACGTACAAAAATCGGCGGAAAGCATAATCCCCTTCGCTAAGCGAAGGGGTGGCGCGAATGCGACGGGGTAGTGGTAAAAAAATCCCCAAAACTGGGGATTTTTTTTATTTTGTTTTTTGCATATTTGCTTTGACAGCGTATTTCTTTACAGGAATAAACGAGAAATACAAACTCTTTAAAAGATTCTTTGAATTTCTGTATTTGATTTCGTGCAAGATTGTCAATAAAGCATCTTGCGCCTTGTGACGTACAGGATCAGAATCATCGTACAAATCAGGCGTAATATCCAACACACGACGATACATGCGAAATACTTTGTTGTCTGTATTGTTCGGCATAAACGCGCGCGCATCAGCAACCATATTATTTTTTACACGAACATCATAATCCGCGTACTGCAATGGATTTTCTGCAATCTTTTTAACAACATCACGCGCATGTTCGATTCTGGCATAAGAAATACCATCTTCGGCATGTGATGCACGATCATCCAAATATTTTATAATTTCTGCAAAAAACACTTTTAAAGTTGCATCATAATCAATCATTTTTATATCCCTTTTTTTATTTTTGTAATGAATGTAACATCTCTTTGATTGGACGAATTATCGGATTTGATTTCTTGATATTCGCGACCTGATGAACATGATTTGCAGCAGATACAATGTCATGACCATATAAAACAGCAACACCGCTTTCTGCATGCGAACGTGATGTTCGGGCATATTCCCACTTTTGAATTAAACGACAAAAATGATAAAACTTTTTTCCCATTTCTGCGTTATATGCAAATGCAGATGCAACCTGATTCCAAACAATTCCGGTTGGATCCTGGACCATATAATACGCATGCCCAATTGAAGGCAAATCTTTTTCTGCCTTGTATTTTTCTGCACGGCTTTGCCAATCATTCCATGTCGTGGCACGTGAAAAATATGTTTGTGGCGCCTTTTTAACATCGGACAACGCAACCAATGCGCGACCCGCCGCCCACTTTTCAGACTGAGACAAACTGTTCCAGCGCCCACGCAAACCAATACGTGCCAAATCTAAATAGTCCGACAATCCAACGACCATCGCATTTAAAACTTCTTGTTGTGTATATTCTGTTGGCATATCTAATTCCTTTTATCTTTATTCATCACATCTTACAATATAGACAAAACTGCGTAAATGTCAATATTTTTGTATAAAAAATCTTGATAATTCATATTTTTGGGTATACCCTGTGCCTGATTTAACGAAAAATTAAGGCAAAAATCATGAAAATTCGCAACATTGCAATTATTGCACACGTTGACCATGGAAAGACGACACTGGTTGACAATATGCTGAAACAGGCAGGAACATTCCGCGAAAATGAACGCGTTGACGAACGTGTTATGGACAGTGGTGATATCGAACGCGAACGCGGAATTACAATTTCTGCAAAACCAACATCAATTCAATGGGGCGATTATAAAATCAATATCGTTGACACGCCGGGCCACGCGGACTTTGGTGGCGAAGTAGAACGTATTTTGTCCATGGTTGACGGGGTTGTGTTGCTGGTCGACAGTGCCGAAGGCCCCCTGCCCCAGACAAAATTCGTGTTGTCCAAGGCATTAAAACTGGGGCTGCGTCCAATTGTTTGCATTAACAAGGTTGACCGCGCAGACGCGCGCCCTGATGAGGTTTTATCCGAAACATTTGATTTGTTTGATAAACTGGGTGCGACTGATTCACAACTGGATTTCCCATATCTGTATTCCGTCGGACGCGATGGTTGGGCGGTACGCGATTTGAATGATGAACACAAAGATTTAACACCATTATTTCAATTAATTGTCGATCATGTACCGGCACCTGATTGTAATGGCAGCCGCTGTCAATTAGACGCACCATTTACAATGTTGGTAACTACACTGGAAGCAGACCCATATGTTGGTCGAATCCTGACCGGAAAAATCGAATCTGGGACTGTAAAGGTTGGGCAATCTGTTAAGGCAATCAATCGCAACGGCGAATTTATCGAAAATGCAAAAATCACCAAGATTATTGAACACCGTGGCGTCGAAAAGGTTTCGCGTGATAGCGCGTCTGCGGGCGATATTGTGGTCGTTGCTGGATTTTCCAAGGCGACCGTGGCAGACACCCTGTGTGCGCCAGAGGTCACAGAACCAATCCCTGCAATGCCAATTGACCCACCAACCCTGACGATGACATTCTTTGTTAACACATCGCCATTGGCAGGTAAATCAGGTAAAAAATTAACATCGCGCATGATTGGCGAACGTCTGTTCAAAGAAGCAGAAACAAATATCGCGCTGCGCGTTGAACAAAGCGAAAACAACGAAGCGTTTGAGGTTTCTGGTCGTGGGGAATTACAACTGGGTATTTTAATCGAAACAATGCGTCGTGAAGGCTTTGAACTATCTGTATCCCGTCCACGTGTTGTTATGCACGAAGACGAAAACGGCAACAAATTAGAACCAATCGAAGATGTCGTTATTGACGTTGACGACGAATTCAGTGGCGTTGTTATCGAAAAAATGACCAAGCGCAAGGCAACAATCACAGAAATGAAGGCATCTGGTGCTGGCAAAACACGTATCGTATTTTCTGCGCCATCACGCGGATTAATTGGTTATCTGTCCGAATTCCGCACAGATACACGTGGCACAGGTATTATGAACCGTGTCTTTGATAAATACGACACATATCGCGGTCCAATTCAGCAATATCGACCAGGCGTGCTGGTATCGATGGAAAAAGGAAATACTGCGACATACGCATTGTTTAACCTGCAACCACGCGGAACACTGTTTGTTGACCCCCAGACCGAGGTTTATTCTGGTATGATTATCGGTGAACACAGCAAAGAAAATGATTTGGAAGTCAACCCAGTAAAAGGTAAAGAATTAACAAATATGCGTTCAGTGACGGCTGATGAAAAACTGTTCTTGGCGCCACCACGTCGCATATCGTTGGAAGAAGCATTGTCTTATATCTTGGACGACGAATTGGTAGAGGTTACACCAAATACAATTCGTCTGCGTAAAAAAGAATTAGACAGCAATGTCCGCAAAAAGACACGCAAGAATGCAGAACAATAAAAGAACGCCCGAACGGGCGTTTTTTTTATTGTGTTTTTATTTATTTTACAGGCGCAACGATAATAGATTTTGTTCGTTCATCTGGTTTAGATTTAGATTCCAGATTACCATTATCGCCAATAATTTCTAAGATACGGGCGAACAATTCTGGAACAGCGTCTTTACCACGTGCCAAAACCTTTTTATTGCCCTTGGTCATGACAGAAATTTTTACCTTGTTACCTTCGGCCAAAAATTCCAAAGCCTTTTTCATTTTGATATTCAGGTCGTTTTCTTCGATAAAAGGCTTGACCCAAACTTCTTTCATTTCGATGGATTTTTGTTTTTTGCGTGCCTCTGATGCGCGTTTTTTCTGTTCATACTTGAATTTTCCATAATCCATTATCTTGGCGATTGGTGTTGCGCCATTGGCGTTGATTTCAACCAAATCCATATCCATGTCCATTGCCATCTGCAATGCCTGGGACGTCGGCATAACGCCCAAATTCTGGCCATCAGAACTGATTACCTGAACTGACTTGGCAAATATTTTATTGTTCATACGCGGACCAGTGTCGCGACGATTATCACGATTAAATGCAGGTTTAATTGTACGCTCCTTTATTAAACATGTGCAAATTATTGACTATTATTCGGCACTTTTCAAGATATTTTGTACATTTTGCAATGCATTCCAAACATCACGTTTTGCCGCAGGCTTTAATAACAGATAATTCGGATGGAATATTGGCATGATTGTCACCCCAGAATCTGTTGTCACAGGAATGCCATGGGCGCGCCCCAGATTTACACCCGCCATTTCTGTTGCAGGTAATGTCCCCAACGTCAGAATAACGCGCGGCTTTAACAATTCCAATGCCCTGTCAACGAATGGACGCGCCAAATCCAATTCAGAACGCGATGGCGTACGCCCCCCAGGGGTACGCCAAAATAAAATAGGAACAATAGAAACACTATCACGTGACAAACCAATAGCAGCCAACATCTTGTCCATTAATTCGCCAGATGCCCCCG
The DNA here is from genome assembly GCA_017466525.1 of Alphaproteobacteria bacterium. Classification (GTDB taxonomy): domain Bacteria; phylum Pseudomonadota; class Alphaproteobacteria; order Rs-D84; family Rs-D84; genus Enterousia. Next base: position 50,523 of record JAFTTY010000035.1, on the reverse strand, counting down.
ATAGAATATTCCCCGTTGCATCATCATCAGAACCCGGAATGTCCGCCAAGATAACCAGACCACCCTGCCCCGGCGCAATATGTGGCAATACCGTATTTGTTGCACTGGCACGTAATGGATGATTAAATTCCCCAATCATTCTGCCCAATGCAGGCATATCATTTGGACGTGACGCCATTGCACGTACCGTTTCAATCGACATTGTCTGGACCGGCGCAATTGGTGGCACCACAGTCGTTGCAGCACGTCCGATTTCTGCGACAATTGATGTTGCATCACGTCGCACAGGCGTATCAGTCACAGGTGACGCAACCTTTTGTACGGCACCAATTGGCATGTCTGCCAGTTCCCAATACACACCAGCCAACTCTAAATCCCGCAACGTATTATCAGACATTTGTGTTTTTCCTTGATTTTTCAAACCTTTTATTGTACAATATAGCACGAGCAACAAAAACTCAAGGGAGTATTTTCATGAAAATTAAAAACTTAGCTATGTTGGCAGGCGTTGCTGGCTTGTTAGCAGCATGTGGTGGTTCTTCTAAAATCGTCGAACCAGCAGACTTAAACGATCAACGCGTATTCTTTGGTTTCAATTCTTCTGAAATTTCCGAAGATGCAAAAAACAACCTGTTAGGTCAGGCGTTGTATATGAAAAACCACGAAGATGTTAAAATCCAAATCGCAGGTAATTGCGACGAACGTGGTTCAACAGAATACAACTTGGCATTGGGTGCACGTCGTGCAAACGCAGCCAAAGAAGTTATCGTAAATGACGGTATTGATGCAAAACGTATCTCTACAATTTCTTATGGTAAAGAACGTCCATTGGTTCAGGGTTCTGGCGAAGAAGTCTGGAAATGGAATCGTAATGCCACAACAACAGTTAAATAATTGTTGCAAAAATTATGCAAAAACACCGGCAAATGCCGGTGTTTTTATATAAATTTTATTTTTTTGACAAATATATTGACAAATGCGGATTTTGTGATATACATAGAAGTATGTCAATGATTAAAGATTTTTACGAAGATACCATGGATAAAATTTGCATTTCGCGTGAATATGTGCGAAAGCTGCCTTATATCATGGGGTTTAAGACAACACATTGGTGTTGGTATAGTTGCGCGCACTGTTTGGAATCATGTGGTCCAAATATGCCCAAAGAATATATCCCGGCAGATGTCATCAAGGGATATATAAATCAGGCAATAAAAGACCCTAAATTCGGGAAAGAATTAATCTTTACGGGTGGCGAAATTTTCAGTGCGTACTACAATCACGATACAAAATATGTAAAAGAATTGTTGGATTGCGGTCTGTCCCATGGGTGTGGCGTTGATATAAAAACCAATGCAGGCTGGGCAACAAAAACAAATAAGTATCGCGAACAGATTATTTGTGACCTGGCAGATGTTTTAACGCGGTACAGCCCAGGCAAAATAAACGTGTCACCGTTACAAATTTCACTGTCGTTGGACAGATATCATGCAGATTGCATAAATAAAAATGCACAATTAATATCAGACTTGTCGCGTGCACAAAGCAACAGCACATGCATGATACACATATCAACATTTGATAAAGACATGCCGATGTTTGCCGAATTAATAAAAAAACTGAACAAAGACGGCAATCGTATTACGGAATTGGAACTGGTTGGTGGTGGAAATCAAATATTTTATGCGATTAATGATCGCGTTCTGGTTTATTGCAGCAGCGCGCAATTAAATAAACACGGACGTGCGAATAATTTAGAAGACGCAGTTCCGGTCGAAATGCCACAGTTCAAATTCTTGACCCGGGATAAAAGACCACAAATAATTATGGCGTTTGATAGTTTTGGGAACGTGATGTTGGGCGAAAACACCGGCAGAAAAATCCATGCCCCATGGCGCGACAGAAATAAAAATCCCCGGGATTTGCCGGCAATTAGGCGTGATTTAGTACGGTCTGCACAATACGAAGATTTACGATTGTATATCAGGAACCTGATACCCGGATTATCAAAGTAAAAAATGCCGGCATTTGCCGGCTTTTTTGTTTGTTTTTAATTACAATCATTACCACTACCCCACCGCATTCGCGGCACCCCTTCGCCAGCGAATGGGATTGTCCGGCATTTGCCGGCCTTTTTGCATATTTTTATATAGTTAATTTTTCAACCAGTTCGTGCAGTTGCGTTCGTGTCGCAAACGATATTACAATCTGCCCCGCCCCACCCCGACGCTCAACGATTTTTGCCGGCGAATTTAATGATTTTGCCAGTCGTTTTTCTATATCACGGCGGACATCTGCATCAATTGTCTTTTGAACAATTGCGCGCGTCGTTTTTGCACGTGGCGCACTTTTTACCAAATTACCCGCATCTGCAACAGATAACTTTTCTGCAATGATTTTATGTGCCAATTCTTCGGGATTTTCTGCAACCGCAATCGTGCGGGCGTGGGATGCGGACAATTCGCCCTGACCGACCAAATTTTGAACAGAATCTGGTAACGATGTTAAGCGTAGCATATTACGAATATAACTTTCGGATTTTCCAATCAGGCGCGCAACATCCGGCAATTCATAATCGCAACATTCCATCAGATTTTTATAGGCGTTTGCCTCCTCTATCGGATTCAGATTTTCACGTTGAACATTTTCAATTAGTGCTATTTCGCGCGCATTTGTGTCATCAATCGTTTTTACCAATGCAGGAATCTCATTCAATCCAGCCATCTTGGACGCACGAAAACGACGTTCACCTGCAACAATTTCGTATGCATATGGACGCCCACTTACCGCGCGCAATAAAATTGGTTGTAAAACGCCTTTTTCTTTTATTGACGCGGCCAGGTCCGCCAATTCGTTTTCTGTAAATGTTTTGCGTGGCTGATCAGGATTTGCGCCAATTTGCGCCAACGGAATTTGCTTTACAACAACGCGTTCTGTTGGCGTTAGTAATGATATATCAGGTATTGTGCCGCGCGACGCCTGTAAATCGGCCAAGCCACGTCCTAATCCAAATTTATTCGCCATCGATTCCCCCTTCGGTTCTGTTTACCACCTCTGTCGCGACACGCAGATACGCCTGGGCGCCAGCAGAATTAAAATCATAAAACAATGCCGGCTTGCCGTGTGATGGTGCCTCTGACACGCGAACATTGCGCGGAACAACTGTCTTAAACACTAAATCACCAAACGTTGCGCGAACATCATCATCGACTGCGCGCGTCACACCATAGCGTTTATCATACATTGTCAGCAATACACCCAGTATATCTAATGTAGGATTCCACTTTTCTTTGACAACACTGATGGTATCGGTCAGTTGTTGAACACCTTCGAGTGCAAAAAATTCACACTGTAACGGAACAACAACACTGTCCGATGCGGTCAATGCATTAATAGTTAAATACCCCAATGCGGGCGGACAATCCAGCAGAATGTAATCATAATGTTCCAGAATTGGCGCCAATGCATTGCGCAGACGAAATTCGCGATTTTCCATATCTAACAAATCAATGTCTGCGCCTGCCAACGCCTGGGACGACGGCAACAAATGCAACCCCGGTACCGCGGTCGTCAAAATATTATCAGCAGCATTTGCAGTCCCCATGATAACGCCATACGCACTTTGGCGATGCGACGCACGTACAAAACCAAGTCCGGTCCCAGCGTTCCCTTGGGGATCTAAATCAATTAACAATACACGACGCTTAATCGCCGCCAATGATGCACCAATATTAATTGCGGTCGTCGTTTTACCAACGCCGCCTTTTTGGTTCGCAAATGCAATAATTCGTGTCATTTTTCCCTTTCCATACTTTTCATGTACACCTTATAAAAACCGGTCGATTCGGTCAAGGGTTTATATTATACAAATAAAAAAAGCGACTAATATTAACACGTTAAACCCCATTTCATATGAAATTATTAATTGATTGACAAAATATATTTTTTGTGCTATATAGTTTAATATTATGAAGTTTGATAAATTATGTACACTATCATTATCAATCGCAATGACCGTCACAGCCGTGCTGGGGCCGGCATTGCTTGTAAAAAACGCTCACGATAAAGACATTGAACGCGCAAGAATCCTAAGCTATAAACCACGTCCAAAACTAATTGTCGAAATAGATACACTAAACCTGAACAGACAAAACTTTAACATCGAATACCCAAAGGCAATCGCCGGCGTTTTTACACCATTACAAAACAAGGTTACGGTAACATACTATAATCCAACAGACAATGCAGAATACATTAATCACGCCTGTAATCACCAAAACGGGATGCTGCCACTAACACTGCGCCATGAAATGGAACACGCACGCAAAGCACACATGACAAAAATGACTAAACCTCATTACAGCGCACAAACACGCGCACGCATCGCGGCCATCAATGAAACAATGGCGCCTGCCGGCGAAATTATCGAAGCGATGGATTACCACTACACAAACCAAAAACCAATTCCAACATGCAAAGTATTTGTGAAAAAAGCATGCGACAACATATTAAATACAACTAACCAACAAACACCGGCACAACCCATCGATTTTAACAACCAAAAAATTGCAGACATTGTCATCAAAAACGCACTGGATCGCTTTAAAGGCGAAATCAAAACCGGACAATACGTATCAACATTACGACGCGAATATTATAACACACTAGAAATATCATACACACCAAATCAGGAATGCGACCCGATACAAAAAGTCTTTTTCATGCCAGAATTCGATATGTGGGCACCAATGTGGCAATTTGAAACAGCCGGCGGACAGGCAAACCTGTGGTTGGCCGCAAGCGATAAAACACGTCAAAAAACCCTGAACACAATCGATTCTATAATACAAGCAAACACAGACAAACTGCCGCCAAACAATATTGCTTTTAACATAAAAAACTATTTAACACGATAGAAAATATGAAATTCAAAAAAGTCGCATCTTGGTCAATTGGGATAGCCCTGGCAATCACATGCACAGCAACACCATTTATCACGCGCGACAAACAAAATAAACAACCGCAAAAAAAGACCGAAGTACGCCCAAGCATAAGAACACGCATAGACACCATAAACGTCACAGATGAACAGTTTGAAAAATTTAAATGCAAATACGCAGCAGGCGAATTCAAAGCACACAATAACACCATTGTTATATACTATTTTAACCCACAAAGCAACAACCCAAAAATACACAGATATTGCAACAACAATAACAACCTGATACCACTAACCATACGCCACGAAACAGAACACGCACGAAAAGCAAGTCTGACAAAAAACGTGTCTAAATTTGATTCTTTTACACGTGGCAGAATCGCAGCCATGAATGAAATTATGGCACCAGCCGCAGAAATTATCGAAGCGATAGACTATAGACACGAAAATCATAAGGCATTCCCAACACAAAAAAGCATCATCAAAAATGCAGACAAGCAGATTGTAAACACAACAAACGACAGTCTGAGATATGCGCCCGCGGACTTTAATCAAGAACATATCGCAGACATCGTTTTGGAAAATGCATTACAACGCTTTCTAAGCGAAACTGCACGCGGAACATACATCGGAACAATTCGTCGCGAAATGAATAACCGAAGCGCAAAAAAATATACCCCAAACAACCAATGCGCCAAACTGCAAGAGGCATTATTTTTGCCCAACAGCGGAATGTGGGCACCAATGTGGGAATTTGAAAGTAAAAAAGGACCTGTAAACCTGTGGATTGCCGCCAGCACAAAACAAAGACAACGCATTTTGAACTCAGTGGACTCTACAATTAGCAAAATCGCCGGCAAAAACACGCACTTTTTAAAAAACTGGAATTCGCGCTAAAATCAACACGTTAAAATTCATTTCACATGAAATTACCGGCAAAAACGCACACAAATTATAAAACCATCACCGGTCTTGGACGGAATTAATTCATAATCAAATTTATACTTTTGTTTCGCCAACGCAATTTCAGATTCAATTTCCCGGCCTTTTAATAGAAAAAGCCGGCGTTTTGTACGTCCAACATAGTCCATAATCTTGGTCAATGACGCAAACGCACGTGATGTAAATACAAAATCATCCGTTTTTGCCGGCAAATGCCGGACATATTCTTCGACACGACCATGATAAATAGTCAAGTTGTCTAATTTTAATTCTTCTTTGACCGCGTTCAGAAAGGCAACCTTTTTTCCAATCGATTCGATACACGTCACACGCCAACCCAAAATCGCCAAAACAACCCCAGGAAATCCGGCACCACTGCCCAAATCAACAACATCGACATCGCGTGGTAAAACATCGGCAAGCTGCGCAGAATCGGCAATATGACGTGTTTCAATATCCCCCAATGTGCTGGGGGCAACCAAGTTCATGCGCGTTGACCACAATCGCAGCAGTGACGCATATTGTTCAAATTTGACTTTATTGCTCATAAGCGTTATTCTAACATAACCATGAAGAAAATAGAAAGGATATTTATCAGTATCGGTTTATTGACGACGCTGACCGTCATCGGTGGGGCGATATGGCAACACTATGACAACAAAAACCAAACAAGCAATCATCGCTTTCCAGAAACGAAATACGGTGCATTCTTGGCCGCACAACACGCAATATACGTGAACGATTTTGATACGGCCGTACAACTGTCCGAAACGTTTGGCAACGAACAATACCCAATCGTTCAAAACGCAAAATATTTATCAGACTTTTTGAGTGGCCGCATGCCAGCTGATGCAAAATTGCTAAAAAAAGAAAAGAGCACACCAGCACAGCTAATTTACGATGCATATTTGGTAAAAAACAATAACTGGAAAGAATTACACGACCGTCACAAAAAAGATGAATCTGCATTGGCGGCCCCACTGCGCATATGGTCTGCAATTGCGAATGATTATCGTACAAACACGTTCAAATTTATCGAAAAACTACCGACCAACAATTCTTGGAAGGCCTTTGTTCGTGGGCAAATCTATGCAGAATTAGGCGACATTGATAAAGCAGCGGAAAATTTCGACCAAGTAAATACAGATTTTATCAATATAAATGACTATCTATATTTAATGTCTTTTTATAACCACAATAACATGGCGGTTAAATCAACCGAACTGCGTGCAAAGTTTACACAGCGCCCAGGCGGCATGTACATGTTAGACTATGACACAATACCAGACTGGTCTGTGTATAGTGGCTATGAAAATGCATTGGCGTTTAGCCTGGTGCAAACTGTATCACACACACAAATCATGATGCATTCTGATTTGGCAATGCTGCTGTTAAGATTTGCAGAAATAACCGCACCAAATTTCACAAGAAACACCGATGCAATAAACTATTATTTGGGACAATATTTTTATACCAATACGGGCGATTATGAGGCGCAATTTAAAAACATTGATAAAAACAGTCCTTTTTATCTATTTGCACAATTAAGAATTGCAGAAAAAAACGGCGACATCCATGTGCTGCAAGATGCACTGGACAAGCATCCGTTGTTTGTGCCTGCGGTTAACAAACTGATTGGACACCATATTAAAAACGGAAACAAGCGCGCTGCATTACGCGTGGTTAACAAAGCGATAAAAGACAAAAACTTAAATGAGGCGGGCAGGGCATTCTTTATAAAAAGCCGTGCACAAATCTACTTTGCTTTTGGTGACATAAAATCTGCACAGAAAGATATTCGCGATGCAACAAAGGTTTTGAATATTGATGCCGAAATATTATCATTACAGGCAAAGATATGGGCAAAACAAAATCGCGAATTAGATAACGCATATAGTTATGCCATGACGTTGGTGACACAAAATCCAGCAGACATATTGGCATGGGATACACTGGGATGCGTTGTCGCAGTGCGCGAAGGTGCAGACGCAGCACTGGAATTATTAGAGCGTGTTGGCGAAGTATCAGAAACATGTTCTTCGTTGTTTGTAAACATGGGGGATATATATGCCACAAAAGGCGAAAATAAAAAAGCAATAGAGGCATATAAACGCGCAATCGATTTATCTGATGATGGATTAACAGTTGTCCCCGATATTGAAAGGAAAATAAGGAAATTAAAATGAAAGTAGGTGTTATAGGCGCCGGCGCATGGGGCACAGCGTTGGCCATTACCGTCGCACATGGCGGCGCAGATGTTGTATTGTGGTCTTATGATAACGAATACAAACATTTTGATGGCGTAGACATGCCAAACAACATAGAAATTACCAATGACTTTGGCAAAACAAAGAATACTGACACTTGGTTAATTGTGACACCGGCATCGTTTTTTCGCGAAACACTGCGCAAGGCAAAACTGGCGTATAACGGTCAACCAATTATAATTTGCACCAAGGGCGCAGAAAGCACAACCAATCAATTTATGTCTGAAATACTGCAATCTGAATTACCAGAATGCATCGATTTTGGCGTACTGTCAGGCCCGCAATTTGCACACGAAGTGGCACAAGGCACACCAACTGGGTCAACATTGGCAGGAACAAACATCGCACTAAATGCAGGGACAGACGCGCTAAATAAATTGTATCTGGACACAACATCAGATGTTATTGGCACAGAAATTTGTGGTGTTGGGAAAAACGCAGTCGCACTGATATGTGGATACAACAGCGTTGTTGCACGTGAAAACGAACGCGCAATGATTTTCACACGCGCCTGGAATGAGATTGTAGACCTGGGGATGGCCGCAGGTGCACAAATGCGTACATTCTTGGGACTGTGCGGAATAGGGGACTTGTTCCTGTCTGCAACCAGTCCAACCAGCCGAAACTTTTCAGGCGGCATGGCAATTGCACGTGGCGAAACGCCTGCAGGTACCGTAGAGGGGATTTTTGCCCTGAATGGCCTGATTGCGCGCGGTGATGCGTTGGGTATCGATATGCCGGTATTAAAAGCAATGAAACACAAATTAAAAATATAAATAAAACGCCCCTTGCGGGCGTTTTTTATATGGTGTATTATGCGCGTATGATTAAATCAATTAGCCTGACAGATTTTAGAAACCACACAATGTGTCGTGTTGAAACACACAATCGACGCAACGTAATTATCACAGGCCCAAATGGCGCAGGCAAAACCGCGATATTAGAAGCGTTATCCATGCTGTCGGGGGATCGTGGTATGCGCGGCGCACAGATGTCTGACATCGCAAGATTTGATGGGGCAGGGGGGTTTAGCGTATTCGCCAACCTGATTGATGATACAGAGGTTGCGGTACAATTCATCGGTGGCGACACAAACAGACGCGCAAAGATAGATGGTGAAAATGCGCCACTATCTGAATTAACGCAACATTTACGAATGGTTTGGCTGACCCCACGTGAAGACAGATTGTTTGTTGATAGCGCATCTGACAGACGTGGATTCTTTGACAGACTGGCCACCAGTTTTGATACGTCGCACGCGGGACGCACAGCGCGACTTAGCAAGTTGATGAGCGAACGCGCGTACGCATTAAAATCAGGCGCAGACACACATTGGCTGAACGCACTGGACACACAAATTGCAGGCGTGGCGGTTGCAATTGCAGCCGCACGGATTCAATATGCAGGCGAACTAAATTATTTTCTAAAAAGATGCGCCGTTTCTGTATCAGGTATGATTGAAAAAATGTTGATTGACGGAACAAGTGCAGGCGATGCAGAACGCGCCTATATTGAATACTTAAAGGAAAACAGAACGCTGATTGGTGATAAAATGGTTATTGATGGACCGCATAAATCTGATTTTGGCGTTTTTAATAATGAATTAAAATTACCTGCACATTTAACCAGCACAGGGCAACAAAAAACTATTCTGATTGAATTGATTTTGGCGCATGCAAAATTAATTCATACAAAAACGGGCAAACGACCACTAATCCTGTTGGACGAGGCGGCGGCACATCTGGACGCAAATGCACGCAATCAGCTGTTTTGCGAACTGGGCGCGGCAGATGCACAAGTTTGGGCAACTGGTTTAGACCCCGATGTTTTCAAGGATGTTCCAAACGCTGTATTTGTTGCTTGCCAAAATGGTGAAATAAATAATATAGTATGTGCGGAGTAAAAAGATATGGCACGTATTGATTATCAAACACTTTTGGACAACGCATTAAAATCAGTGGTCAAGGATGCACTGGTACATGCACAATTTAACGGTCTGGGCGATGGAACGCATTTTTTCATAACATTCCGCACGCGCGACAACGGTGTTGTATTACCAGATTTTCTGCGTATAAGATATCCTGATTTGATGACGATTGTTTTACAGTATTCGTACAACAACCTGCATGTTTCAGATAAAGAATTTGGTGTACAATTAACATTTGATGGGCGACCATTCTTTATACGCGTTCCATTTTCTGCATTGGTTGAATTTAAAGACCCGTCTGTTGATTTTATGCTGACCTTTCAAAATAAATTACAACCGGCGGCGGCAGATAACGATATGGAATTACCACTGGAAGAAAAACCGGACACTGTTCCAGACCCGGGGCGGGTTGTATCACTGGATGAATTTAGAAAAAATAGAAACCAATAAAAACACCGGCATTTGCCGGTATTTTTTAACATTTTTATTCGTATTAATACATCGTTTGCAGGACATGCTTGCTCTTGTCCAAATTGGACAACATTTTACCACTGCCACATGCAACACATGCCAATGGATTATCAACCAAGAACGCCGGCAAACCAGTTGCAGAACGAATCGCAGTATCCAGACCACGCAACATCGAACCGCCACCCGTCATTGCAATACCCAAATCAGCAATGTCCGCAGATAATTCTGGTGGGGTTAATTCCAATGCCTGACGTACAGTGTCAACAATCTTGGACACAGTCTGGGCCAGCGCACCCGCAACCTGAGATTCTGTGATAACAGTTTCACGTGGTGTACCGGACAACAAATCGCGCCCCTTTATTTTCATTGTTAATTCGTTGGCCTTGTCCTTTGGCGCGATGGCGGTACCAATACGCTTTTTAATTTCTTCGGCGGTATTTTCACCAATTAACAAATTCTTGTTCTTGCGTACAAAATCGATGATATCAACGTCCATTTGGTCACCAGCCGTACGAACCGCATTTGAATACACAATGCCACCCAGGGACATGACTGCCACCTCTGTCGTGCCGCCACCAATGTCCAATACCATTGAACCAACAGGCTTTTCAACCGGCAAACCTGCGCCAATCGCAGCGGCGGTTGATTCTTCAACAATATAAACCTTGCGTGCGCCGGCGGCGTCAGCAGCCTCTTGTATAGCGCGACGTTCCACCTGGGTCGCACATGATGGTACGCAAATAATAATCAACGGGGCCGCAAGTGGGTTTTTATGATGAACCTTGCGAATAAAATATTTAATCATTTCTTCGGCAACTTCAAAGTCCGCAATCACACCATCACGCAATGGGCGTACCGCAGAAATCGTGCCAGGTGTACGACCGAACATCTGTTTCGCCTCTGTTCCAACGGCTAAAATTTCTTTGCGTCCCAACAGACGATTTTCAGCCACCGCAACAACAGATGGTTCATTTAAAACAATACCGCGTCCCTTTACATAAATCAGTGTGTTTGCCGTTCCCAGGTCAATTGCCATGTCGGCAGAAAAGAATTTCATCAGCCAGTTATACATATTTTTCCCCATAAAATATTGATTTTTTTGCACTATAAAGCACGATGTTCAAAAAATCAAGGCGCGCCAACAAATTTATTTGATTTATTCTGTAATGTGGTATTATGTGCCCACAATGAAACGCGATACAATAAAAAATCATATAGACTTTGCAATGGGGGAAAATGACCCAACTGCACGTTGTGCCTATTTTTTGGTACGTGCAAAACCTGCAAAGTTCCCAGATGATGCACGATATGGCATAATCGTAACAAAAAAAACATTCAAACACGCCGTTGACAGAAACCGTGCAAAGCGGGTATTACGGGACTGGATTGCATTTAATGAAAAAATGATGCGCCCAGAATGGGATTATGTGTTTGTCATACGGCGCGCAATACTGGATGCAGACAGAACAGCTGGCCGTGTCGCAATGAAAAAAGCATTGCACTATCTGCGGAAACAAGAAATCAATGCAGAATAATCAAACATTCTTTCAACGTATGGCGTGCGCGATGGTGCGCGCGTATCAATGCGCAATATCGCCAATAATTGGGGGCAGGGCAGCATGCAGATTTACCCCAACATGCAGCGAATACACACGTATCGCCATTCAAAAACATGGTGTATTTCGTGGTACTTGGTTGGGAATAAAACGCATCAGCCGATGTCGACCAGGTGGGGGATTTGGCTATGACCCCGTCCCTTGACAATGGGTTAGAATATGATAAACTTTTAAACCACAAGACATATTAAATTTAACATAAGGATATAAAAAATGTCATTTCGTGCAACCGTTGAATCCATGTCAAAAATTATGGACGATATGGGCATTACAGAATTGGATTTAGAACGTCAGTTTTTATTTGGCGTATACCGTAAACATATTCACCTGTCAAAACAACAGGCTGCAACGGTCGCTGTGTCATCTGCACCGGTGGCAGATGCAAAATCTGCGACATCAGAACCTGTGGCTGGCACAGTCAGCGGATATGCATTAAAATCACCAATGGTTGGTGTGGTATATTTGGCACCAGAACCGGGCGCAGACACATTCGTAACAGTTGGCAAACAGGTCAAGTCTGGTGACACCGTCGCATTGGTCGAAGCAATGAAAACATTCAACCCAATAAAGTCTGATAAGGACGGCGTTGTAAAAGAAATATTGGTATCTGACGGCGCGGCTGTTGAATTTGATCAACCATTAATAGTGATTGAATAATATGTCACAAATAAAAAAAGTATTAATCGCGAATCGTGGGGAAATCGCCCTGCGTATTATTCGCGCATGTCGCGACATGGGCATTCGCACCGTTGCAGTATATTCAACAGTTGATAAAGATGCAATGCACGTTCAACTGGCAGATGAATCTGTATGCATTGGACCGGGACCTGCCAAGGATTCTTATTTGAATGAATCTGCAATATTAACCGCGGCATTATTAACAAATTCTGATGCGATTCACCCGGGGTACGGTTTCTTGTCCGAACGCGCGGACTTTGCACGCAAGGTAGAACAGCATGGTATGATTTGGGTCGGGCCCAGCCCAGAAATGATTACAAAAATGGGCGACAAGGTTAATGCAAAACGCACCGCAATCGAATGTGGACTGCCGGTGGTGCCGGGTTCTGATGGTGCACTGGTATCCTTAGATGATGCGTTGGCGACCGCCGAAAAAATCGGCTATCCTGTTATGTTAAAGGCATCGGCTGGTGGTGGCGGACGCGGAATGCGACCTGTGATGAATGCCGACGAAATGGCAGAAGCGTATCAATTAACCAAGAACGAGGCAAAATCTGCATTTGGTGACGATACATTGTATATGGAAAAATTATTGTTGCATCCACGTCATATTGAATTTCAAGTACTGGGTGACAAACATGGCAATGTTGTAATCTTTGGCGAACGCGATTGTTCGTTACAACGCAGAAATCAAAAGGTTATGGAAGAATGTCCAGCCGCCGTACTGTCACAAAAACAACGTGATGATATGATAGAAGTTTGTAAATCTGCTGCAAAAAAAATGGGATATACAAACGCCGGTACATTTGAATTTATGTTCGAAGATGGCAAGTTCTATTTCTTGGAAATGAATACACGTTTGCAGGTTGAACATCCGGTCACAGAAATGGTGTATGGCGTTGACCTGGTTCGTGAACAGATTCGTGTCGCGGCGGGCGAAAAGTTGGGTTATACCCAATCAAACGTTATTCCAAATGGTCATGCAATTGAATTTCGTATCAATGCAGAAGACCCAGAAACATTTATTCCAAATCCTGGGAAAATTACGCTTTATGCACCATCTGGCGGATTGGGCGTTCGCGTAGATAGTGCGGTTTACACAGGATATACAATTCCACCAACATACGATTCAATGATTGCAAAGTTAATCGTTCATGCACAAAGTAGACCCGCATGTATTATGCGTGCAACACGCGCATTGGATGAATTTGTTATTGAAGGGGTAAAAACAACAATCCCACTGCAACAAAAATTGTTGAAAAACAAAGATGTGAAACAGTTAAATTTTGATAACAAATGGTTGGAAAAGTTTTTGAAAAATGAATAATAAAAATACCGGCAAATGCCGGTGTTTTTATATGTTTTTATAAACAATTACATAGGCAATGGTACGCCGGCCGTTGCATCACCCATAACCTGGTCGATTATGTCGTCTGCCTTTTTCTTGGCGTCGTTATATGCCGCCATTACGATTTCCGCAACCGCATCCGCACCACGTGATAAAACATCTGGACGGATTGTCAATTTTAACAAATCGTATTTGCCAGACATATCAACAATACATGCCCCATTGTCCGCAATACCTTTGATTGTCATTTTTGCCAATCTATCTTGCGCATCTGCAACCTTGTTTTGCAGGGCGGCCGCCTGGGCCATTAACGATTCCATATCCATATTATCTCTCCTTTATATGCAACATTTGTAACGCACGTTGTGGAATATTATATGCGTCAGACCAAAATTTCGTCAGTTCCAATTTTGGTATTACTTCATTGTTCGCACGCGTTCTGGCAGATTCAAAATCAGAAAATACTTTCTTGTCAGAAATCATGGGCATAACCCTTCTGGTACCTGCCATAGACGTTGACATTTTTGTCAAAAGGAAATTATACGCTTTTGTATTTTTATTCTGTTCAATTACAGGAAAAAAGTTTTCAAGTAAATATGCCCGAATGCTTGGAATTTCTTGGACAGCACATCCAAGATATGCCGCCCATTGTTTATCTGTCCATTTTAATTGTTCTGGTGTCATTAAAAAACCTTATCTTTGTTTTTTGTTTATGTGCAACATTTGCAGAATTTTTTGTGGAACATCGTATACACGTGCAAACGTCGAATTCAACCATAAACCTGGTATTATTATTTCATTTGCATAATCACGTGCGTCTTTTATATTCTCTTGATGCGTTGATTTGTGCATCATATCTATATAACGAACAAAACCAGATGGAGTATCATTACGACGCGAAAGAACAAAAAGATATCGTTTTGTTTCTGCGTCCAGCGCAATGTACGGTAAATAGTTTTCTGCCACCCAGCGTTTATATTTCGGAACATCCTGGGCAGCACACCCCAGGTGTGCCGCCCACTGTTCATCTGTCCACTTTAACTGTTCAGGCGTCATATACTAAATCCTTATTTCTTGATTTCTTCGCCTGTTTTCTGGTCGATACCAACCATAGACATGCGTGTTTTGCCGCGTTTGTCGGCACCCAAGAAACGGACATATACTGTATCGCCTTCTTTGATTTTTGTATCTTCGATTTTTGCGATACGTTCACCCGTGATTTCAGAAATATGAACCATGGCTTCGAATCCGTTCATGATTTTTACAAACAGACCAAAATCTTTCATGCCGGATACGGTACCTTTGTAAATCATGCCAACTTCTGGTTCGGCAACGATATCTTTGATACGCGCGATTGCGTTATCTGCATCTGCCTTGTCTGTTGCCATGATTTTGATTGTACCATCATCTTCCAAATCAATAATCGTGTTTGTTTCACGAACCAACGCCTGAATCACAGAACCGCCCTTGCCGATAACATCACGGACTTTGTCTGGATTGATTTTCATGGTGTATGCCTGGGGTGCATATTCTGACACAGATGCACGTGGCTTTTTGATTGCCTTTTCAATCTTGCCCAATATGTGCATGCGGCCATCTTTTGCCTGGGCCAGGGCACGTTCCATAATTTCGAAAGTAATGGATGTGATTTTAATATCCATCTGTAATGCTGTCACACCTTGGTCAGTACCTGTGACCTTAAAGTCCATGTCGCCCAAGTGATCTTCGTCACCCAAAATGTCTGTCAAGATTGCGTAATCGTCGCCTTCTTTAATCAGACCCATTGCGATACCTGCAACAGGGCGTTTCATTGGAACACCACCGTCCATCATTGCCAATGTTGCGCCACATGTTGTCGCCATTGATGATGAACCATTTGATTCCAAGATGTCTGATACAATACGGATTACATAGTCGAATTCCGAACGACTTGGCACCATTGGATGAACCGCACGCCACGCCAAATTACCGTGACCAATTTCACGACGACCTGGTGACTTTAACCCTTTGCATTCGCCAACAGAATAGCCTGGGAAATTATAGTTCAAGATAAAGTCGCGTTCTTCGGACCCGTCCAAAGATTCGATTGGCAATGCGTCCTTGCCACCGCCCAATGTCAATGATACCAAGGCCTGGGTTTCACCGCGTGTAAACAGCGCAGAACCGTGTGCGCGTGGCATAACACCCAATTCAATTTCAATTGGACGAACTGTTTTATTATCACGGCCGTCGATACGTGGTTTGCCTGCCAAGATATTGCCGCGCATAATACGTGCCGTCAGATTTTCAATAACTTCGTCTGCCCATGATTCCAATGTAGATGTCGCACGTTCGGATTCTGGGAATAATTCTGGGATACGTGCCTTGGCATCTGCATGAATGTTTGCCAATGTTTCCAAACGAACCAATTTTTCTTTGATTTGTAATGCTTCTTCGATTTGACCAGCAAACTGTTCAAAATCTTTTTCCATTTCGATTTGTTCGGCTGTCTTTTCAGGTGTTGCCCAACGTTCTTTACCGGCCTTGTCTGCCAATTCATTAATTGCAGCGATAACAGACTGTTGCGCGTCAAAACCAAATTTAACAGCACCCAGGACAGTTGCCTCATCCAATTCGCCAATTTCAGATTCAACCATCAATACACCATCTTTGGTTGCAGCAACAACCAAATCCATTTCAGAATCTTCGGTTTCTTTTTTCGATGGGTTCAAGATATATTTACCATTTTCATAGCCAACACGTGCTGCACCAATTGGCCCCTGGAATGGAACACCACTTAACGCCAACGCCGCAGATGACGCAATCATCGCCAAGATGTCCGGCTGATTAACCTTGTCATATGAAAATACCTGGGCAATGATTTGAACCTTGTTCTTGAATGTTTCTGGGAATAACGGACGAATTGGACGGTCAATCAAACGTGCAGTTAATGTTTCCGCAGTTGACGCCTTGCCTTCGCGTCTGTCACGCGAACCTGGGATACGACCCGCAGACGCAAATTTTTCTTGGTAGTCAACAGTCAATGGAAAGAAATCTTGACCTTCGACCGCAGACTTTTCTGCGCATACAGTTGCCAAGACCATTGTTTCACCCATTGTCGCCAAAACAGAACCGTTTGCCTGCTTTGCCATACGACCAGTTTCCAAACGCAATGTTGTGTTGCCATATGGAATTTCAACCGCGATTGGATTGTTTAATTTTGTTTTGTCTTCTTTCTTGAATAAGCCAAAAACCATTTCTTTTCTCCATTTTGTTTTTTTTCTTTGTTCGAATTCTGCGAAGAAAAATTATTCGTTTATACACTCTGTGCCAAATGCATAAAAGAACAATTTCACCTTCGCAACTGTTTGATTATAAAATATATTTACACGTTTGCAAGTCTGTATTTTTTGTTAAAGAATCATAAAAAAACACCCCGATGTTTCGGGGTGTTCTTGGTTGTTCTTAGTTACTTTATTCTGCCTGGGTTGCATCACGTTCAACAATTGCATCTGTTGCAACAGGATCAGCAACCGCAGGTACCGCCGGCTGAGCCACTGGTTGGGCAGCAGGCTGTGGTGTTAATTCTGCAATTAATGTCTGCAAACGTGTGACTGTTTCTGCATCATTTAATGCAACAGCAATTGTGTAAGATGATTCCAAATCACTGCGCGCCGCGTCAACGTTACCAAGTTGCAAATTCAAAGCAGCAGATTTTTCGAAATACGCCATTGCCTGACTGGATAACGTTTCACGTTCTTCCAGCGTTGGCGCACCCTGAATTTGTTCAGAAATTACGCGAATTGCAGAAGAGTAATCTTCAATTGCACCTGCATAGTTATTCAGCGCGGTGTACGCCTCTGCACGTTCGGCATAAACAGTTGGTGATACAGAACCTTCTGGGCGCGCCAAAGAGTTTGTAAAGTCTGCAACCGCACCTTCCCAGTTCTTTAACCACAAATTTAACTGACCACGTTTTGCATACAGGTCACGCATTTGCAACGCTGCACTTGGGTTCGCAGTATTTGCGGCCAACGCATTGTTAATATCTGCCAATGCGGCACTGTAATCTTCCATACGTGTGTACAACAAAGAACGATCATAATATGCAACCGCGTTTGCAGGATCCTTGGCCAAGGCAGCATCAAAATCATTCAGCGCCATGTCATAATTTCCAGACTGCAAATATGCTTCGCCACGCATGATGTACGCATCAACAGACGCACCACCTGCATCAATTGCGGCAGTTAAATCTGCAATCGCGTCATCAATATTTCCGGCGACTAATTTTTCTTTGCCACTTTTATAATAGTCAGCAGATTGCAACAAAACTTCTTCGGTGATTTCAACCGTTGGTGCAATGACGTTTGTTGGTGTATGACTGCGTCCCAAAATATAAAATGTTGCAGCAATAAAGAATAAAATTATAAACCAATAAACATAAATCGATAAAGACCATGAACCACCACATGTTTTAACCTTGTCATTTTTGACAACAGGCTTTGCCGCCACAGACCGCGTACCTGCGTGGTTTTTAACGTTTGTATTTTTCTTTGCAGATGTTTTTTTCATGTAAAACTCCCTTCCTTTTATTGGAATGTTAAAGAGTTTTAATCAATTCGTCAATTGTTTTCTGCGAAACTTTTTTAATTTTTCCAACGGCAAGATTTCCCAGTACTATATTCCCAAAAGAAACACGATGTAATTTGCGCACAGGACACCCGCAAGAACGCAAGACAATTCGCACTTCGTTCTTTTTTCCTTCTGTTATTGTGACCTGCAAATCATTATCGCCAATTTCATCGATTTTCATCGGTGCATATTTAACACCGTCAACCGTTATGCCACGACGTGCGCAATCTAGCTTAGAAAAGTCATTACAATTAACCGTCGCAATATAGGTACGCGGAATATTCGATGACGGCAATGTCAATTTACGCGCCAACGCACCATCATTTGTTAGCAGCAACAATCCTGTTGTTTTATAATCCAAACGACCAACATATTTTAGGCCCCGACATTCTGGGGGCAAGCAATCGTAAATTGTACGGCGACCATTTGGGTCACGTGTGGTTGTCATTGTATTCAGTGGCTTGTTAAACATATATAATTCTGTTTGTGCACGCCCAGACAAAATGTTTCCATCAATACAAACACGGTCGCCATCTTCGACAAAAAACACAGGTGTCGTAATCGTATCGCCGTTTACAGATACACGACCAGCCACAATTAATTCTTCGGCGGCACGACGTGACGCAAATCCAGAATCCGCAATAAACTTTGCAATACGAACCGACATATTTTTACCCCAATAATTTTTCAACCGCGATTGATGCCGCCAATTCGGCACGCAATATCGTTTTCCCCAGTGATATTCCATGCGCACCCGCATTATCCAGCGCAGAAAATTCTGTATCTGAAAAACCACCCTCTGGTCCAACCAAGATAGCATTCGCGCCAACCGGCGCACAAGCCGATTCTTTTCCATGCGCAACACGTTCGTCTGCAAAGACCAAACCAGATAATTCCAATTCCGAGAATTTTTTCGGTGGCAATATTTTTGGAACGCTGTTGCGATTGGATTGTTCTGATGCCTCTACCACTATTTTGACCATACGCGTCCAATTTATATGATTGGCGTTTGTGCGTTCTGTTATAACAGGTTGAAATGTTGCAACACCCATTTGGGTTGCCATATTTAACAAGTCATCTGTACGCTTAATCGGTGCAAACATCAATGTTATATTGTTTGACGGGTCAACATGGTCTGTTTTTTCACCGATATTCAACATGCGACCATCATCTGACAGCGTTGCATGATATTCATTTCCGCCACCAAACACCAAGCACTGGGACGTACGCATAACACGTGTCAAATAGTGCATTGTCCCCCGGTCAACAGGTACAGCCACCCCAGTTGCTAAATTATCGCCCATAAAAATACGTGGAATATTTTTCATATTTTTTCATTTCCTGATTTATAAATATCTTTTTTTCTGGTATAATCTTAACACCATGGCAATAAAATTCAACTTTTTATCAGCATCGGGCAAGGGCAAAGGCCTGGGGATTTTTGATTCCACAAAATACAAGGAACATGAACAAACCCCATTGGCGCGTGAGTTTTGGTCGATACGTTGGGCAATTATAATTTGGTTAATTGGCGCACTGATGTTCGCAATGTCGTTTCCGGCCGAACAAATATGGCGTTATGGTTGGTCGCCGGCAACACGGCATTGGATTGGTATATATCTTTATCAAATGGTGACAACATTGGGGATGTCTGTGGTGGCAGAAATTCCTGCATGGATTGCACGCGCGGTTGCCCGTCCAGACTGGGCATGTATTGCGCCATTAATTCCAATTATCGGATATTACTTTTTATCAGACGCAACAATGGCCGATGAATTTAACCCACACAGCAAGGATAAATTCGAAGAGAAAACTGCACGTGTCGCGAACGAGGCTGATATTAAAAAAATGGCCGCAGACTGGAAGAACAAAAACGGTCTGTTTGGTGGTTTTATGATGGTATTGGGCTATTTCAAGGGCAAGGCATTAAAGATGGACGAATGTTTGTCTGCATTGCTGTTGGCACCGGCAGGTACCGGTAAAACAATCGGGTGCGTTATTCCAACAATCTTGGAATGCGATAATGTATCCATGATTGTAAATGACCCGAAACCGGAATTAGATTTGAAAACATCTGCATATCGCGCAACCGTTGGGCCGGTGTTTATATTAAACTGGGCGGCACGCGACGAACCAGAAAAAGGTATCTATTACCCGGCGTGGAATCCATTGTCACCAGAAAACCTGCCGGCAACCGAAGAAGAAAAAAGTACATATATCCAGGTTATTGTTAACACAATCATCGAAGAAAATGCCAAGGACCCACACTGGTCAAATACGGCACGTGCAGCATTGACGGGATTTGTGAACTTTATTGTATCCAAGGTTGAACGTGCCAAGGCAAATGACTATTTCTATTCCAGATTATCAAATGGAACATTTGATGCCCAAGATGCGGCGGTGTTGATGGATTATTATATGACAATGTCTGCCGATCCAAATGCGTATGCAGCGATGGCGCTGTTACAACGTGGAGAATTAAATATTAACAACTATGTTCATGTTGGAACCTGGGCTGGGTTACCAAAAGAATGGCACGGGGCCGAGGCATCAATACCAATGTTCTTGGCATGGTACGTCGAAGGACAAATCAAAGTTGCCCAACAAATCGAAGAACGCAAACGCCAAGGCGACCAAATGGTTATGATGGCAGACCCAATGAAAGACTTCTTGAACGAAGCAGTAAACGAAGCCCAATTGTATTCGTATGACAGTGATGCTGTTTCGTCCCTTATTAACCTGGCCAATACACCGGACAAGGAACGTGGCTCTGTTATTTCAACAATGAATGCCGGCTTGAACATTTTCCGTCATCCGGCGGTTAATAAACACACACGTCATTCTGATTTACACTTTGGCGATTTGCGCGGTATGGTTGACCCACGTGATGGCAAAGTCAAACCAGTGACGGTATACCTGTCAATGAATGTGGCAGACGCACCAGCATTCCGCCCAATTACCAGTATGTTCGTTGAATTGTTATCAAACTTTTTAATTGCACACAAACCAGAAGATATGGACCACGGTCAGAAACTGGGGCCATACCCAACGCTGTTCGTGTTGGACGAAATGCCAACAATGAATAAGTTAGAGGCAGTTATA
The DNA here is from genome assembly GCA_017466525.1 of Alphaproteobacteria bacterium. GTDB lineage: Bacteria > Pseudomonadota > Alphaproteobacteria > Rs-D84 > Rs-D84 > Enterousia. The sequence continues at coordinate 28,622 of JAFTTY010000035.1, read as the reverse complement.
CAAGGACCCGCCGTTGGTCGTGGACAAAAGGTTTCATACCTGATTGTTGGTCAGGACATCAGCCAGATTGCTGAAAAATATGGCGACAAGGCCGCAGATACAGTTATCGCAAATAGTGCAGCAAAAATCATCCTGCGTGTAAATGACCCGGCAACGGCACAACGCTTTACAGACATGATTGGCAAAAAGAAAGTAAAAAAGAAAGAAAAAGGCCCAGACGGAAAAGATACCGAAGTCACCAAAGAAGAAGACCTGTTCAGCCCAATGGATTTGATGACATTGAAAATGGGCAAGCAGTTGGTATTGTTCCAAGGGTTCTATAACCGCCCGATAGAGGCAGAAGCACTGCGATACTTTGAAGAAAAAACACCAAAAGAAAAAGAAATTTCCGCCAAGGTAAAGATGGGCAGGGCGGCACCAATTCCAGAATACCTGGTGCCACATCATCACCGCGCGTTGCGATACCCAGGCGCACCACGTGTGTATGACCCGGAAACAAAACAGGTAAAAGAGCTAACACAATAAAAAACACCGGCAAATGCCGGTATTTTTATTTGTGGTGCCGGTGATAGGACTTGAACCTACGACCCCCTCATTACGAATGAGATGCTCTACCAGCTGAGCTACACCGGCGAACGGAGTCAACTGTAATACATATTTTTTCTTATTTCCACAGTTAATTTTAAATTGTTTCCAACGGACAATGAACCAAATCAATAAACATGATTAACTGATAAACACTGGGGGTGCGGTTATGCTTTATAATTCGATTGTATTCTTTTTCGTCGACATTTAACGCATTGCAAACGTCAATAATTGAAAAACCGCGCGTCTGACGTAAACGTTCTAATTCCTGAGCAGTTGTCATTTCCAACCCCTTTTTCAAATAAAAAACCACCGAATAATAGGGTGGTTGGAGGTTAGAACTTTGCACAACAGTATGCTCAGCGGCTATTCAACATATTTACCGCCCTCCAACCACGGGTTGGAGCAATTAACGTCTGCGCAGACGACTGTTGGGCGAGAGTTCTAATCTCGCATAATAGGTTCCCTATTACAATCGGTATTATAACCTATAACAAATATTGTTTGCAATCTGAAAATTCTTTGATATAATCCGTGTCGCAATGGGTGGTTAGCTCAGTTGGTTAGAGCGTTACGTTGACATCGTAAAGGTCGTTGGTTCGAGTCCAATACCACCCACCAGAAATAATAAACCCCGTGCAACCGCATGGGGTTTTATTTATGGATTTGGGTGGTGGACGCAAGAACCAACGGGTGTTGGTTCGACAACCAGCAAAAGCGAGACGGATGTATCGCGGTCGGAACGTATGTGACGATTTGCGCCAGTGCGGTCGCCAGACCAATCCAATACCACCCACCAGAAATAATAAACCCCGTGCAACTGCATGGGGTTTTATTTATGGATTTTTTGGGGGTGCGGACATTATAAAAAAAACCGGCATTTGCCGGCCTTTTTATAATAAACACGCCAAGGTTGCACCCGTATTCTTTAACATAAACCAACCCAGACGAAAATCTGAGACATATACTGTTATCATAAACAATGCCAAGATACCAATCACAATTAAAACATTGCCTTTCTTGCCGCGCATGCAATACAGCGATATGTTGTAAAATAAAAACAAAACATACGCGTCAACCAACATGCTGATTACCCAAATCGACGTGCAATTAAACGCCAACGCATTCAATATCAATATAACAGGATATATAAAGAATATTGATGCCAAACCCTTTATCGCGATTTCCCAATCACGTTCGCCACCCGTGATTTCAGATACCAACATCATTAAACCGCCCATGACAAACAGTAACGCAACCGCCAACACAGGAATAATAATAAACGATGTAAACAAAGAACCAATTGTAAATGTCGCACCGCCAATCAACTTTATCAGCAATACCGCAGCACCACCAATCAAGCCGTATATAAACGCCTTTAACATTGATTCTTCCATGTTGCCGTCTGCAACAATTTTTGTAAAATAGCGACGCGGATTCACAATGACATTTCGAATATGTCCAAATATTCCGACTTTCTTTTTCTTCATAATCATCACCTTCATTTGCTTATTTCTATTTTTGCTTTATAATAACAAAAAATCAATGGAAAAAGTGATGATAAAGATAACGATTGCTGGACGACCAAATACAGGAAAGTCCACATTATTTAATGCCCTGACGGGGACGCGCGACGCACTGGTTCATGACAGACCGGGGGTCACACGCGATACAATTTCTGGACAATTTAAAAACCGTCCGTACATGCTGTACGACACGGCAGGCCTGGAAAACGCGCGTTCTGGGATTGCGTTGGATTCAACCAATATGGCAATCGATGCAGTTGCTAGTGCAGACGCCGTATTGTTCGTCGTTGATGGGCGTGTCGGATTAACCACCGAAGATTTAGACTGGGCAAAACTGGTACGACGCAAAACACGTGCGCCTGTGTTGTTGCTGGTCAATAAAAGCGAATCGGAAAAACGTCTGGCAAACGTTCATGACTTTTATAAGCTGGGGTTTGGCGCGCCGGTATTGGTATCGGCAGAACACAAGCGTGGATTCGATGAAATATTCGAATTTGTTGATAAAATTGCCGGTGTTGATGTGACGCAAATCGACATACCAGAAAAACCCACAGATACACGTATCAAAATCGCAATCTTGGGTCAGCCAAACGTTGGAAAATCCACATTCGTTAATCGTGTATTGGGTGAAAAGCGTCAAATTGTTATGGACGCACCGGGAATTACACGTGACACAGTCAAGATTCCAACAAAATTCTATGGGCGTGATATTGTATTGATGGATACGGCCGGTTTACGTCGCAAAGCGGGCGTGACAGACGATGTTGAAACGCTGTCTGCGTTAAAATCGTTGGATGCAATTGACAAAGCAGACGTTGTTATCCTGATGGTTGACGCAACACGAAATATCGAAAACCAGGCACTGGGTATCGCAGGACGCGTCTATAACGCAGGAAAAATACTGTGTGTCGCGTTGAACAAGTGGGACCTGATTGAACCGGAAATTCGTGATGAAAAGTTATTAAAACTGAAACATCAATTCTCTAATTCTTTTCATCAAATTATAAAGCCTATGATTTTGGCCGTATCGGCAGAAACAGGTACAGGCGTGCAGAATATGTTCCGACGTATCTATGAACAATGGGATATTTCAATGACCCAGGCACCAACCAGTCTGATTAATAGAATCGTTGAAAAATTGGTTAGTGACAGACAGCCACCGTTATCACGCCTGAAACGACCAATGAAAATTAAGTTCGCACGTCAGACAGGTCGACACCCAATGCGCATCACAATTAATGTTGGTGGCGCGTCTGACATCCCAGAATCATATACACGGTATTTACGTCGTGGGTTGGCAACCGCATTAAAATGGGAACATTTGCCAATCGTTATCGATTATGAAAAATCAGACAATCCATACGATTAAAATCACCGGCAAATGCCGGTGTTTATTTTGCGTTTTTATTTTCATGTCAACGGTGATATAATATTTCTGGTATAGAGAGAGCCTAAAAACAATGAAAAAATCATCGGAAAATATTATATCGCTGAAAAATATTAACAAGATTTTCCCATTAGAGGTTGGTGGCGAACAACAGGTTTTGTTTAACATTAACTTTACGGTCAAATCTGGTGAATTTGTTGCGATTATGGGGCCGTCTGGGTCTGGGAAATCAACATGTATGAATATAATTGGTGCACTGGACACACCAACCAGTGGACAGTATGAATTATATGGTACCGACGTTACAACCATGTCGCCAGACGAACTGGCAATCGCACGAAATGAATATATCGGGTTTGTTTTTCAACAGTTTAACCTGCTGCCGAAAAGAACGGTGTTGGATAATGTTATGTTGCCGTTGATGTATCGTGGACTGCCCATGCATGAACGTGTTGAACGCGCACGCGAAATGTTAAAGTTAGTGGGCTTGGAAAAATTCGAGTCTTATTTGCCAACGCAATTATCAGGCGGTATGAAACAACGTGTCGCAATCGCACGCGCGTTGGCCGGAAATCCAAAATTAATTTTGGCAGACGAACCGACCGGCGCACTGGACAGTAAAATGGGGCATGATATTTTACAATTCTTTAAGAAATTAAATAAAGAATTTGGTATCACAATCGTGATGATTACACACGAATTTGACATTGCAAAGTATGCAAATCGTTTGATTCATATTCGCGACGGCAAAATAAATTATGACGGAAAAATCCCAAAATCAGATGCAAAATTATAATCGTGGGGCAGGGGGGAATAATATATGACTTTTAACGATATTTTAAAAGAATCTTGGCTGTCAATCAGCGGAAATAAAGTACGATCTTTTCTGACCGTGTTGGGTATTATTATCGGTGTTATGGCGGTTGTGATTATGGTTGCCGTTGGTGAAACAGTGCAAAAGCAAATCACAGACCAGTTTTCATCACTGGGAACAAATACGATTATGATTCGTGCAGGCGCCGCGCAACAGGCCGGCGTTCGTACAGGCAGTCGTCAGACACTGACCATTCAAGACGCAGAATTTATTGGAAAACTGCCCGATGTTATGGCAATTACACCGGTTCAAAATGGTGCAGCCCAGGTTATTTATGGAAATAAAAACTGGGCAACATCAATGGTTGGTGTGTATCCAGATTATACGACTGTTCAAAATGTTGAAATCGAATATGGGACATTCTTTGATATGGCCGCCGTGCGAAACGCGTCAACATATGCGGTAATTGGGCCAGAAACAGCCGAAGAATTAGGTCTGCCGAAAAATCCTGTGGGCGAAGTCATACGCGTACAAAACACACCATTTGTTATCGTTGGCGTCACCAAGGCAAAGGGCGATTCTGCAATGGGCAGTCAAGACGATATGGTTATAATACCAATCACAACATTAAAAAAACGACTGCAAGGGTCACGATTCCCAAATTCTGTTCAAATGGTTGCAATGAAATTATTTGAATCTTCTGATAACAATATGGCAATTGAACAAATAACTGCACTGTTGCGCCAAAGACACAGACTGAAAGATGATGCAGTGGACGATTTCCAAATCATGGATATGAAGCAGGTTATGGAAACAATGACAACCGTCACCGGATATATGAAACTGTTACTGATTGCGATTGCAGCGGTTTCCCTGTTGGTTGGCGCAATTGGAATTATGAACATGATGCTGGTATCGGTCGCAGAAAGAACACGTGAAATCGGTATTCGCAAGGCAATTGGTGCACGCGAAAGCATGATTGTGATTCAATTCTTGTCCGAATCCGTATTAATTTCATTTATTGGTTCAATGATTGGGTTGGTCATTGGGGTTGGTTTGTCCCAAGGCGTCGGCCGATTTGTATTGGGATACAACGTACCATTCAGTATATGGCCTGTAATATTATCTGTATCTGTGGCAATAATCGTTGGATTGTCATCTGGGGTGATGCCAGCAAAAAAGGCGTCTAAATTAAACCCAATTGATAGTCTGAGATATGAATAAAAAACACCGGCAAATGCCGGTGTTTTTTATTACAATTGTGCACGAACTTCTTCTACCTCGTAACATTCGACACGGTCGCCTTCTTTTAAGTCATTATACTTATCACAAGACATGCCGAATTCAACGCCACCAGATACTTCTTTTACTTCGTTCTTTTCACGACGCAACTGACCAATTTTACCATCATAGATAACAACATTGTTACGCAACAGGCGAACAAATGCATCTTTCTTGACCGTACCTTCGGTCATGCGACAACCGGCAACGCGTATACCTTTGCCAACGGTAAATAACGCAATAACATCTGCGTAACCGATAAAGGTTTCACGTTTTTCAGGCGCCAATTTACCAGACAAGATTTCTTTGATTTCGTCTGTAATACGGTAAACAACACTGTGATAACGGATGTCAACGCCATTGCTGCGCGCCATGTCACGAACGACAGAATCTGCACGAACATTAAACGCAACGATAACAGCACCAGATGCCGTTGCCAGACGAATGTCGCCTTCGGTAATTTGACCAACGCCAGATGACAAGATTTCAACACCAACTTTGTCTGTATTGATTTCTTTGACCATGTCTGAAATTGCCTCTACCGAACCTTGAACGTCTGCACGCAGGATAATCGGCAAGATTAATTTCTTGTTATCATCACGTTTTGCAAACAGTTCTTCCAATGACGAACGTTTAACTGCATTTGCCTTGTCCTTGGCCTTTTGTGCGCGGTATGCAGCGACTTCACGGGTTTGCGCCTCAGATTCCATAACGCGTAATTCGTCACCAGCACCTGGGACGGTGTTCAATCCCAACACAACAACAGGTTGACCAGGTTTTACAGACTTTACACGTTCACCAGCAGAATTAATCAAACCACGAACACGTCCAAATGTTTCGCCGACAACAAAAACATCACCAATTTTCAAGGTACCTTGGCGCATCAAAACAGTTGCAACGGCACCCAAACCTTTTTCTTGTTTTGCTTCGACAACATAGGCGACGGCTGGCATTTCTGGGTCTGCCTTTAAATCCATCATTTCTGCCTGTAATAAAATCGCTTCTTCTAGTTTATCCAGACCTATTTTTTTCGTTGCAGAAATTTCAACACATTGAACATCACCACCCATTTCTTCGACTTGAACTTCTTGCTGCAACAGGTCTGTTTTAACGCGTGTTGGATTTGCTTCTGGTAAATCGATTTTATTAATCGCAACGATAAATGGAACCTTGGCCGCACGGATGTGGTTAATCGCCTCTATCGTTTGTGGCATGATAGAATCGTTTGCTGCAACCACCAAAACAACGATGTCTGCCATCTGGGCACCACGTGCACGCATGGCTGTAAATGTTTCGTGACCTGGGGTATCCAAGAATGTAATCATTGGACCGGATTTTGTTTTTACCTCGTACGAAGAAACATGCTGGGTGATACCGCCCGCTTCGCCGGCGGCAACATTCGCATTGCGGAACGCGTCCAGCAACGATGTCTTACAGTGGTCAACGTGACCCACAACCGTCACAACAGGTGCGCGGGGCGCCAATTTTTCTGGGTTTGGTTCACGTTCAAGGATTTCTGCATATGGTTTTACATCTACGCGCTTTACCGTTGCGCCAAATTCACTGGCAATCAATTCAGCAGTATCTGCATCGATGGATTGGTTTACAGATACCATCATACCCATTTCCATCAATTTTTTAATAACATTGCCAACCTTTTCAGCCATGGCGGCCGCCAAATCTTTGACGGTGATTGTATCACCCAATGTTACAACATGTTCAACCTTTTGCGGAACAGTGAACATTGCGCGCGCCTTTTCACGGAATCGTTTCAAGGACGCTTCGGAACGGCGACGGTTTGCACCGCGAATGCCGATTTCATCATCGTCGTCGCCACCACCCATAACAATGTCATTCAGGTGAATTTTGCCAGATTTTTTGAAATCTTTCTTTGAATTTGCAAATTTTGATGGACGTGAATCTTCGTCATCATTACCGCGATTCTTGCGGTTATTCTGTGATGGCGCGGCATTATTCGTAAACACCTTTGGCGCAGGTGCAGGTTTTTGTGCACGTGGCGCAGATGGCGCTTCTTCTACAACGTCAACAGTATTTTCAGCAACAGTGTTTTCGCGCGCATTCAGTTGTTCTTTGACGCGTTCGTATTCACGATTTTCACGCTCGATTTCTGCCTCGCGCGCTTTGCGTGCGGCTTCTTCTTCGGCTTCGCGCTTTTTACGTTCTTCTTCACGCGCCTTGGCGGCGGCCAATACTGCACGCAACTTTTCATCTGTTGCATTACGTGGTGTGGCCGGCGTTGCCGGTTCATCGCGCAATTCTTTGCTGCCTGGGGCAATTACGCGACGACGACGTTCAACAAATACTGCGTCGCCCTTTTTACTGCGCACTGCGTCAGTTGTCACAGATTTTCCAAGTGTCAATGTTGCCATATAGATTCACTCCGTTAATAATTTTCAAGGTGCGGTGGATTAACCATTGCACCCCGTTTTTTTACTCTTCGTCTTGTTTTATGTCGTATGCGACTTCGCGTGCTTTCATAATTACACGACCTGCCAAACGATTACTCATTGTGTCTTCGCCCAAGATTTCAACCAATTCATCTGTTGATAAATCAGCCAAATCTTCCAGCGATTTGATTCCTGCTTCGCCCAATTTCATGATTGTCGGACGTTTAATAAAGTCAAATGTTAACAAGTCATCAGACATGCCCAATTTGTGACCGTTGTCCAGATAGTCTTGTTCGACTTTATTTAAATAATCTTTTGCACGTTTCTGTAATTCTGATGCCAATTCCGCGTTAAAGCCTTCGATGCTTTCCAGTTCAGAAATGTCAACAAATGCGATTTCTTCGATTGTACGGAAACCTTCGGTAATCAGTAATTGTGCAATCATTTCATCAACATCCAGACCGCCAATAAATAATTCTGTCTTTTCTTTAAATTCTTTGGCGCGACGTTCTTGTTCTTCGGCCTCGTTCATAACGTCGATATTCCAGCCTGTTAATTGTGACGCCAGGCGAACATTCTGACCACGACGGCCAATTGCCAAAGACTGCTGATCTTCGTTTACAACGACCGCTGCGCTGCGTGTATCTTCGTCAACGATGATTTTTGCGACCTTGGCCGGTTGCATTGCATTAACGATAAATACAGCAGGGTCTTCGGAATACAAGATAACGTCAATTTTTTCGCCATGACATTCGTTAATAACCGGCTGAATACGTGTACCCTTGATACCAACAGTCATACCAACCGCATCAATTGATGGATCAGATGTTTCAACTGCGATTTTTGCGTGTGAGCCAGGTGCACGTGCAACAGATTTGATTTTAATCAAACCTTCGTAGATTTCTGGTACTTCTTGAACGAATAATTTTTCCATGAACATTGGGTGTGTACGCGTCAAGAAAATCTGAGGACCTGTATTAGAACGTGCAACATCCATAATCACTGCACGAACACGGTCACCAACCGTCAAGCGTTCACCAGGGATTAATTCTGTGCCCTTGATGTAACCTTCGGCCTTGCCATTAATGTCGACAAAAACGTTGCCGAATTCAATACGTTTAACAACGCCACTGACGATATCGCCGATGTTATCTTTGAAGTCTTCGTACTGACGACCTTTTTCAGCGTCACGTACGCGTGCAGTCATGATTTGTTTCGCGGTTTGGAATGCCATACGGCCAAATTCTGGTTCTGGCAGGGCATCTTCGACCACGTCACCAACAACCGGGCTTTTTGCATATTTCTTTGCCTGGGCGACAGTTAACATTGTATTTGCATCGTATTCTTCGCCAACAGATTCAGGTGATTCAATAACATCAAACAAGCGTTTTACATAAATCGCGCCATTCTTGCGGTCAATACTGGCAGTGATATTAAATTCTTCGCCATATTTATGTTTTGCAATTTTGGCAATCGCCGCTTCTAGTGATTCAATAACGATTTCACGGTCAATCTGCTTTTCCTGGGCCAAAGAATCAATGGCCAACAGCAAATCTTGACGAGGCATAGATACAAAAGACATTTATATACTCCTTCGCGTTTATTTTATGTCTTATTGAAAGAGCGGGATTCTTTCCCGAACCCCGCCCTTAAAAAAATTATTTAAGAACACTGTGTATTATATAGACGAAATATTAAAACGCAAGAAAAATCTGCATGTTAACAAAAATGTGGAAAAGGTGGGTTTTATGGTCTATAATCGTGTCACTATGATGAAAATAATTAAATCTTTGTTTATGCCCAGCGCAAGCAAGACGACCGCGGGCGAATTGGCCAAAAAATTTGGCTTGGAATTACGTGGAAACGCAAATGAACCTGTGCGTGGTGTCGCACCAATCGCAGATGCACGCGCCGGACAATTGGCGTTCTATTCCACAGAACAAAATAGTAATGCCTTTAAAATTCTACCGATAGAGGTTTTACAAAAAACACGTGCAACTGTGATACTGGTTCAGCCAGAACAGGCAAAACATGCACCAAAGGGGGCGACGCTGTTAATCACAGACAGTCCACGTGGAAATATTGTAAAAATATTGGGTGAAATTTATAAAGAAAAACCACGTTTTGGTATCAGCAAGAACGCACATATTGACCGGGGTGTGTTCTTTCGCAAAAGACGCACAAACTATGTCGGACAATTTGCAACAATTGAACGCGGGGCGGTAATCGAACCGGGTGCAAAGATATACCCATATGCGTATATTGGTCGAAACGTTGTTATCGGACGCAATACAATTATACAATCTGGGGCGCATATTGAAAACGCAACAATTGGCGCAGATAGTGTAATAAATTCTGGGGCTGTGATTGGTAAAGACGGGTTTGGATATACCCGTCAAAATGGCAAAAACATATTTATCCCACACGTTGGCCGTGTTGTTTTGGGCGAACGGGTATCTGTTGGGGCAAATACATGCATTGACCGTGGCGCGATGACAGATACGCGCGTGGGTGATGGCACAAAAATTGACAACCTGTGTCAAATTGCACATGGCGTTGTTATTGGTTCTGAATGTTTCTTGGCCAGTGGTGTTGGCCTGGCGGGCGGTGTTGTGGTTGGTGACCGTGCGTTGCTGGGTGGGCATGTTGGTGTTGCAAACGGTGTACACATTGGAAACGATGCGTCCGTTGGTGCAAACAGTGGGGTATTCCGCAATATTCCAGATGGGGAATCACACATGGGATATCCGGCGGGGCCAGGAACAGAATTTATGCGTCATTATGCATGGTTAAAAAAACAAATGAAAAACGATAAAAAATAAAAGAGAAGGAAAGACATGATTGACGCAAAAGAAATTGAAAAAATAATTCCACATCGTGGTGATATGCGCCTGGTTGATGAAATTCGCGAATATAATGACACCAGCGCAGTTGGTATAAAATATGTTCGTGACGATGAATTCTGGTGCCCGGGACACTTCCCAGGCGACCCAATTATGCCGGGTGTATTGCAAGTCGAAGCATTGGCACAAACAGCGTGTTTTGTCGCATTCAGTCGCATGACTGACGAAGAACGCAAAGACATGTTGGGTTATTTTACAACCATGGAAAAAATTAAGTTTTCACATATGGTACGCCCAGGCGACAAATTAGAATTACACGTCGAATTATTGATGACTAAAATGAAATTGTATAAATTCCATGGGTTGGCAATGGTTGGCGGAAAAAAGGTAGCAGAGGCAACATTTACCGCAGTCTTGCAAAAGGCAATTAAAGAATAAAAAAATGCCGGCAAATGCCGGCGTTTTTATTAATTTTTCACACGTCGTAAAACAACCATTATTCCCGCCGGGGTCATACCCGGTATACGTGACAGGGCGGCAATATTTTCTGGACGCGTGGCGTTTAATTTTTCAATTAATTCGTTTGTTAAGCCGGGCAGGGCATCATACTTAAAATCAATCGGAATTTTCAACATTGCATCACGTTTGTACGCCGCAATTTCACGTTCGTTGCGCGCGATATAGCCGGCATAGAACTTATCATTTTGGGCAATTATTTCCGATTTACGTGACAACTTTTCGTTATATTTTTCGTCACTGATTAACCCCAGTTTTACACCAATTGGCCCCAAACGTGCGATTGCATTATCAGAACGCAAAGACAGGCGATATTCAGAACGCGATGTAAACATGCGATACGGTTCATCCACACCCAATGTTGTTATGTCATTAATCAATACACCAATCATTGAATTTGTTCTGTCGATTTCCAGCGAATCCGCACCCAATGCATATGCAGCAGCGTTTGCGCCCGCAATTAAGCCCTGGGCGGCGGCTTCTTCGTATCCAGATGTACCATTGATTTGTCCTGCGAAAAACATATGCGGAACATCCCTGGCCTGTAATTTATCATTCAAGGCGCGTGCATCAATTGCATCGTATTCAATTGCGTAACCATAGCGGACAATTTCTGCATTTTCCAAACCTGGAATTGTGCGAATCCATTTGTCTTGGACATCACTGCCAAAACTGGTTGATATGCCATTTGGATATATCAGGTCACTGTTCCAACCCTCAGGCTCTAAGAAAACATGGTGGGTTTTATGGTCTGGGAAACGCATAACCTTGTCTTCTAAACTCGGACAATAACGTGGACCAGTACCACGAATGTCGCCATTATACATCGGGGCATTTGTTATATTTTCACGAATAATATCATGCGTATGTTCCGTTGTGTGGGTTATATAGCACACACTGTCATAATTATTAGTTTCATCACCATCACTGAACCAATCGTGTGGGATGTCACCGGGCTGAACCTCACACACGGAAAAATCGATCGAATCTTTCTTGATACGCGCAGGCGTTCCTGTTTTAAGGCGCAATAATTTAAATCCAGAATCGCGCAATACGCCGGAAATATGCGTATCAGGCGATTGATATGTTCCATCATCTTGCAAACGTCCAGATGGGATTTTTTCATCACCACGCGTCACCAAACCACCCAAGAATGTGCCCGTTGTTAAAACAATTGCAGTGGCAGAATATTCTTTATTAACCGTCTTGTTTTTAATGTCTAAATCAAAAACAGGTTCGTATTTTACCGTTAAATTTTTGTCGCCCGATAAAATATCAACAATTGCATTGTGATACAGTTCACGATCAATCTGGGCGCGCAATGCCTGGGTTGCGGCACCATGCGACGCGTTTAATGTGCGCCAATGAATTCCCGCCCGATCTGCGGCGCGTGGCATAACGCCACCCAATGCGTCCATTTCGGCGACCATTTGGGATTTACCAGGTCCACCAATACTGGGGTTACACGACAACGCCCCCAGGTCAGATTTTGCCTGGGTTAACAGTAATGTTTTTGCACCACGACGCGCAGACGCAGATGCCGCTTCGACACCTGCATGACCACCACCAATAACAATTACATCATATTTTTTCATTAAAAACGTCCCATACCGCCGTTTACATGCAATGTTTGACCGTTGATGTATGATGCCTCTTCACTGGCCAAGAATACACATGCATTCGCAATATCTTCTGGTTCACCAAAACGACCCGCTGGGATTTGTGACAGGTATGTCTTTTTCAATTCTTCGGACAAAACGTCAGTCATTGGGGTTTTGATAAAGCCCGGCGCAATTGCATTTGCAGTGATGCCACGGGATGCAACCTCGGCTGCGATGGATTTTGTCATTGCAATCATGCCACCTTTACTTGCCGCATAGTTTGCCTGGCCCGGACCACCAATTGTACCAATAATGGACGCCATGTTTATAATACGGCCATAGCGATTTTTCATCATTGGCATAATTACCGCACGACACATCTTAAAGCAAGAACGCAGGTTTGTGTTTATAACATCATCAAATTGTTCGTCTGTCATACGCATTAACAATGTATCCTTGGTAATACCGGCGTTGTTGATTAAGATATCAATCTTGCCAGCCTTGTCAATTGTATCCATGATTAATTCAATCGCACCACCATCTGATGCCAGATCACATGGAATCTTGATATAATCATCACCAAATTCTGCATCCATTTTTGCAACATTACGACCAGATACAACAACCGTGGCGCCGGCGGCCTTCATCTTTTTTGCAATTGCGACACCAATACCACCTGTGGCACCTGTGATTAATGCAACACGTCCTGTTAAATCAAACATAACTATATCTCCATCTTCTTTGCGTTAATTTTATCTGTAATGCGTGAACACAGACCTGTTAAGACAGAACCTGGTCCAACCTCTATCATATCTGTGATACCAATATTCGCCATTTCCAACACACTTTCGCGCCAGCGCACACCATGGGTCATTTGATAAACAAGCGCGTCTTTGATTTCGTTTACATCTGTCAAAGGCGTGCATGTCTTGTTTGAAATTAATGGTACAGATGGTGCAACCATTTTTACGCTTTCCAACGCTGCGCGCATTGCGTCGGCCGCAGGCTGCTGAATCCGGCAATGAACAGGTACAGATAACGCCAATGGCATTGCACGTTTTGCGCCTGCATCCTTGGCCGCAACCATTGTTTGTTCTACGACATCCTTGGCGCCAGAAATCACAACCTGGCCCGGGGAATTGTCGTTCGCAACATCACAGTCTGTTTTGGCGCATATTTCACGCAATACATCAATATCCAAACCCAAAACAACCGCAGTTAAACCATGACCCACCGGAACAGCCGTCTGCATTGCATTGCCACGTGCACGCAACAATTTTGCAGTATCACCAACACTTAATGCGCCGGCCGCACATAATGCCGTATATTCACCCAATGAATGTCCCGCAACATATTCTGGAATTGACGCACCAGATGCACGCAACATTGCAATCGACGTTGCCATAATTGCCGGCTGAACATTTGCAGTCAGGGTTAATTCATCCATCGGACCATTAAAAATAATATCTGATAATTTTTCGCCCAACGCCGCGTCAACTTCGTCAAACACCGCACGTGCCGCAGCATTGTTTTCATACAGTTCACGTCCCATGCCGACAGATTGTGCACCTTGGCCCGGGAAAACAAATATTGATGACATATATAACCTTTTGTTAAATTCAATTCAGATTATACTTTGCGAATACTAAATTCGCAACCGCAATAATTCTGACGATAAAAATCAGATTCACGATTAATTTGTACACGTAAACCTTCGTCCCACTTTATTGGCAAATATTGAATATCAGAACATTCCGTTTGGGCGGCGACGTCAACCTGACTTTGGTCTTTGTGACGCGATACACCCAGGACACTTGCAATTGCGTTATATCCGTTTTCACGTGCAAATTTTACCGCACGGCGAAACCGATATTCAAAACAAACCGAACAACGCGCACCACGTTCTGGTTCCATTTCCAGACCGCGTACGGCGTCACGCCACGCATCATGGTCATATTCCAAAACCGCATATTTTGCACCAATACTTTCACAATATTTAATCTGTTCGCGCATACGCTTGGTATATTCTGATTCTGGGAAAATATTTGGATTATAAAATAGAACGATAAAGTCAGATACGTCTGGGATTGCGCGGTCTGCCAACTGCTTAATTGCACCCGCCGAACATGGTGCACAGCACGACAACAAAACAACACGCAATCCCGACATATTATTTATATTCCGAACCGATTTCGACGTCAGACCCCAGTTCAATGATATTATCACCGTCATCACCAACGCCCAGTTCCAATGCACTGCACATCATACCAAATGATTCAACACCGGCAACAGTGCGTTGTGCCATTGGTTTTTTCATGCCGGGTAATTTTGAACCAACCGGTGCCAAAACACCACGCAAACCAACGCGTACATTTGGTGCACCGCATACAATTTGAATATTTTCGTCACCACCCGCGTTCACAGATAAAACATGCAAGTTTTCACGCGTAGGGTGATTTTCAACACTTACAATTTCTGCAACAACGGGTTTTGGTGTTGTGTCTTCTTTTTTCACGGTATATTTTTCTGTCATTTGTGCAATCTTGTCATCGTCAATACGATTAAACAAGTTTTCTGGAACCGTAAATTCATCACCGTCTTTTATACGATGTTCGTATTCTGTCGGCCACGACAAATCGTGTGTTGGATTAAATATATTCTGCATTTTTGCGGCAGTTTCTGGGATAACAGGCGCAGATACACGTGCAAACAAATCAATCATCTGGAAACATTCGTTCAATACCGCACCCGCAGTCGCCATATCACCATTCTTTACCAATGCCCATGGTTCCATTTTGGTCATATATTCATTTCCAATCGCGTACAGACCACGTAATGCCGATATTGATTTGCGGAATTCACACGCGTCCAGCGCATCTGTTAATTCAGCCAATTTTTCGTTAATTTGTGATTCTAATTCTGGATTTTTTGCGCCAGATTTTGGAACATTGTTGCCAAAATTCTTTTGGGTCAGTTTACATACACGACTTACAAAGTTTCCCAACATACCGTTCAAATCTTTGTTTACAATATCTGCGAAACGTTCAATGGTAAAATCTGTGTCGTCTGTTTCTGGGGCAGACGCGATTAACGCATAACGCCAGTAATCAGCGGGCAATTCCTGAACCGCGTCGTTCAAGAAAACACCATTGCCCGTGGATTTAGATATTTTCGCGCCATTCATATTTAAAAAATTCATACCCTTTAACACATCAACTGTTTTCCAGTTGTCATTCATCGCCAATTCTTGAGAAGGGAAGAATATAGAATGGAATGAAATATTATCTTTGCCCATAAATTGGGTATAGTGAACATCGTCACCACCGTGCCACCATTCTGCCCACTTGTCATTTGCCGCCTGCGATATAGAAACATAGCCCCACGGCGCATCAAACCAAACATAAAAAACCTTGTTTTCATAACCCGGCTTGTTTACTGGGATTCCCCATTTCAGGTCGCGTGTAATCGGACTGTCACGCAGACCTTCGTCTAGCCATTTATTTGCAATTGCCAATGCAGTTTTCGGCCAACCAACACGCGAATTAATCCATTCGCGCAGTTTGTCTTGCATTTCGCTTGATTTAAAATATATGTGTTTTGTTTCGCGCATTTCCACAGGTGAATCAGGCGTAATCGCACTGTGCGGATTAATCAACTGTTCTGGTTCCAGGGTTGCGCCACATTTGTCACACTCGTTCCCATATGCACCATCATGGCCACATTTTGGACATGTTCCGATAACAAATCGGTCAGCCAAAAACATTTCGTCTTTGACGGAATATGGCTGAACAGATGTTTTTTCAACCAACATATTTTGTTCTTGCAGGCGTTCAAACAATTTCTGAATTAATTGTTCGTGTAATTTTGTATGTGTTCGTCCATACGTATCAAAAGACAAATTAAAATCACGAACAGACTGTTCATGCGCAGCACGATATTTATCAACGTATTCAGCAACAGGGATACCTTCTTTCAGGGCACCAATTTCACTGGCCGTGCCATGTTCATCAGACCCACATACAAACAAAACATCACGTCCACGTGCGCGACAAAAACGTGCATACACATCTGACGGCAACCAACAACCAATTAAATGTCCAATATGCAGGTTATTGTTCACGTATGGTAATGCAGATGTAATCAGGTATTTCTTTGCCATTTTTGTCGTCCTTTTTATATTTATTTCGCCAAAATTATAAAGCATATTTTTGATAAATCAATATTTATGAAAAATGCAGATTATATGCGTATCTATTTTGCAACAGGGCAATATTTTGCGACAGGGCATTTATCACACTTTGGTCGCAGTGCAGTACACACATACCGACCATGTAAAACCATTACATGATTTACAATTGGGTGATACTTTTTTGGAATTTTTTTCAATAATTTTAATTCAACTTTTTCGGGTGTATTGTCCGCGTCATCGACCCAGCCATACCGATGTGCATTGCGGAAAACATGCGTATCTACGCCGATATTTGGCGCACCCCACAGGACATTACACACAACATTTGCAGTCTTTTGCCCAATACCCGGCAATTTCATCAATTCGTCGCGATTATGATATTTGGTTGGGAATTTATCGGTCATATTTTCGGCATGTAACCGTTCCGACAATGCGATAATATTTTTCGCCTTGTTATTAAAGAAAGAAATGACCCGAATATGTTCTTTTAATCCGTCCAGGCCCAATGTCAACATTTTTTCAGGCGTGGGTGCAACAGAAAACAGGGCAGGTGTCACTTCGTTCACTTTTTTATCTGTTGCCTGGGCGGACAGAATCACCGCCACCGCAAAATTAAATTCGTTTGTATGAAACAGTTCCGACCGTATCGTCATATCAACGGTCGGCGGAACCATTTCAAAATATTGTGCCGGTGTCATTATTTTAATTTCTGTAATTGTTGTAATGCCAATTCTTCTATAATCTTTTTGTTTTGTTCCAAGATTTTTAGATTTTGTTCCTTTACAGCACGCAAACTGTCCAGCATTGCAAACTGTTCGTTATCCAAATGCAATTTGCGCGGACAGTAATTAGAAGCATGGCATTCACGCGGACATACCCGTTGCCCATTTTGTTCGCATTTGTATGAAGCGTATTTTTCTGGGTAAAAATATTTTTCACAATAATATTTTGCCATAACTTACCCCTTATGCCTTTTTAACGGAAATACTTAAAGCATACCCTTCGATATCCTTGGTGTATTCACCATCGCCATTTTGCATTTCAACAATCAATGCATCGCGCATAATGCGACGTTTGTGTTGTTCAATCGCATTTGCCAGGGCAGGCTCTGCATTATATGTCAACACAATACGGTCAGATACATCCAGCCCCGCTGCCTTGCGCGTATCTTGGATAAAGCGCAACGCGTCGTTCGCCAATCCTTCGGCCACCAAATCTGCTGTCACATTTGTATCCAATACGATAACCGCCGTATTATCAGGCAGGGTTGCACCCGTCACACCCGGCTTTACAGTCAGACGATTTTCAAATTCGTCCGAATTTAGTTCGTGCCCAGACGCAATTAATTTATCGCCCACGATTTCATAATCGCCACGCTTTACCGATGGGATGATTTCCTTTAATGCACCACCCAAACGTGCGCCAATTTTTGGTGTAATCAGATATATAAAACTATCCGCAACATCGTTAAAGGTTTCATTGAATTTCACTGATTTTACGTTCAGTTCATCTTTGATAATGTCTGCGTATTCAGGCATATTTGCACCTGCAACCGTCAATGAATTCAATGGCAGACGATTGCGCAATTTGTATTCTTCGCGCAACTGCTTGCCAGTTGATACAATTGATTGCACGCGACGCATGTCATCAACGATTTTTTCATCTACTTTTTCTGATTCTGGGAACGTGGTCAGGTGTACAGATTCATCACCTGTTAAATTTGTATAGATATATTCTGAGATAAATGGCGCGAATGGTGCCAATACGCGACAAAAGCGCACCAATACCGTATACAGCGTATCAAATGCATCCTGTTCTTCGTCCCAGAAACGTGCACGCCCACGACGAATATACCAGTTGTTCAATACGTCCAAGAATCGAACAAATTCTTTGATTGCAACATCTGGTTTATATTCATTTAATGAATTTCTAACCACATCTGTTAATACATTTAATTCAGCCAAAATGTATCTATCCAATACGTTCGTTGGATTGCTGATTTCATGCGCAGTGACGTTGCCTGCATTTGCATACAATGTAAAGAAGTGATACGCATTCCACAATGGTGTTTGAATTGTTTTTGTTGATTCAACAAATACCTTGCCTTCTTTGTCAACGGGAACAGGTTCTGCCTTCATAAAGTTTGATCCCAAGATATACAAACGTACAGAATCTGCGCCATATTGTTCGATTTGTTCAGACGGATTAACAAAGTTGCGCAATGATTTTGAGAACTTCTTTTTATTTTCATCAACAACCATTCCATTGGCAGATACCGCCATAAATGCAGGCTTATCAAATAATGCCGTCGCCAACACCATCAGCGCATAGAACCAACCACGTGTTTGGTCTTGACCTTCGATAATATAATCAGCTGGGAATGATTCATTGAACTTTTCAACGTTTTCAAATGGATAATGCAGGGATGCCCATGGCATTGAACCACTTTCCACCCAGCAATCCAAAACGTCTGTTATGCGTGTCCAACCATCCTTGGTCAGTTTGTCCAGTGTTGGACGATGCAGGTCATCAATTTTCACACCAAAGAATTCTTCCAGTTCTGCGATTGAACCAAATACCTTGTATTCACCGTCACGGTCCCAGATTGGCAATGGCATACCCCAGAAACTATTGCGCGATATTGACCATGGGCGGGCGTTTTCAATCCACATGCGGAAACGTTCACCGGCAGATGTCCAGTTTACTTTTGCGTTATTTGCCAACAGCTTATCTTTTATTTTTGGTACATCGATATACCAAGAATCTGTGGCGCGTTGTATCAGTTTTTGTTTGCTGCGGTCGCCAAATGGATACGAATTCTTATACTGTTCTTTTTTTACCAATTTACCATTTGTTTTTAACCATTCCATGATTTTTGGTGTGGCGTCAAAAATATTTTCGCCGGCGAAATCGATTACTGTTTCATCAAAATTACCGTATGTATCAACGTTTAACAGTACCGGGAATTTTGGGTCGATGTTTTTTGCCGCCCAAAAGTCTTCGGCACCATATGCTGGCGCGATATGAACGATACCAGTACCGTCGCCGTCAGATACATAATCTGCTGGGATTACCTGGAATAATAATTCAGACTGACCCGCGTAATATGGGAACAATGGTGTGTAATGTTTGCCAACCAGTTCTGCACCTGATACACGTCCAATTTCTGTTGCGTTGGCAAATTGCTTTTCATATGCCTTTAATCGGCTTTCTGCGATGATGTATACGGCACCATCAGAATCCTGCATACGCAAATATGTCATGTTTGGATTAACGGCCAATGCACTGTTCGCAGGTAATGTCCATGGTGTCGTTGTCCATGCAATCGCGCGGTCGCCATTTTCCAATTCAAACCAAACAGTCACCGCATCATCAACAATTTCGCGATAGTCTTGGGACGCCTCGGAATTAGAAACAACGGTGCCGTTTACCCAGTCATATGGATTAACACTATAATCTTTGTACAACAGACCTTTTTCATACAGAGATTTTAATGTCCACAGCATGGATTCCATATAGTTTTTATCCATGGTCTTGTATCCATATCCATCACCGATATCAACCCAACGCCCCATACGTGTGATAAAATGATTCCATTCGTTAGTATATGTCATAACGTCTGTTCTGCACATATCACAGAACGCCGCAATACCATCGTTTGCAACAATATCCTTGGCAGGACGACCGGACTTTTTCTCAACCGAATTTTCCGCAGGCAACCCATGGCAATCCCACCCCAGTTCACGTCGCACAAAACGACCATTCATTGTCTGAAAACGTGCAACCATATCCTTGACCACGGTTACACCCAAATGTCCCCAGTGTGGTATGCCGTTCGCAAAAGGCGGCCCATCATAAAACGAAAAAGGATGCCCCTGTTTGGTTTGTTCCAGCGATTTATGAAACGTATCTTCGTTTGCCCACTTGGTTAATACCCCCTGTTCCAGGGCAGTAAAGTCTGCACGTGCATCTGTCTTTGTATATGCCATTTTTGTATCCTGTTTTTATATTAAAAAAAGGCGCCCATGCGCCCCAGCCACCGCAGAAGCGCAGTTGCCTTTTATTTAATAATAATTATTGTTGTTTGTTTCATATCACGCAGGGTACAACGTTAAAATATAAAAAACAAGTACTTTTATTGACAAAACCTATTGACAAAACACAAATAAGTATTATATAGTATTGTGTAATGGTTAAATATATATAAAAAAAGGATGTAGACATGAATGAAAGAACGAAGATTAAATGGAAAAACGTTGGTGACCGCGCATTGGCGGTGACAGGGTATGGCACATTAGCAATTGCAGGACCAGTGTTGGGGCCAATTGTTGCGTTGGCGCGTCTGCGCAGTGCAAAGGCAAAGGCCGAAGAGCGTGGAAAACCTTTTTCAACAGCAGATTCTGTAAAATTTGTTGCAAAACCGTTGTATCAGGTGTCATTGAATTCAATTTCAAGTATTGCAGAAACATATGAACACGGTACAGAAAGACTGCAAGAATATGATGCAGAACAAGCAGAAATCAAAAAACGTGAAGCAGCAGAGGCAGCAGCACGTGAAGAAGCAAGACGTCAGGAAATCAAAAAAGCAGAATCACCAGAAAACTTGAAAAAATCGCCAGTTGGCGCGGTTATCAAGTGCATTCGTGAAATGCGGTTTTTTGGCACACGCTTTGAAGCAAAAGCAACAGATTTTGAATGTGTGTTCAATCCACAAGACGAACAAATTATTACGAATAAATACATCTTCACACGTGACGCTGTTTTGAACAGAACAAAGACCGAACGTAACTTTATGATAGATACAAAACTTGATAAAGACGCGGTTGTATATGAAATTCCAGAAATTTTACGCGACCTGGTCAGCCGTGAAATCAAGGCACGCGTTGAAAAAGAACAAGCGTTATTGAAACAAAAAGAAATGAATGCACAAAGACAAATGTTTATGGATGCATTGAATAACGAAAAACAAAAATAATCAAAAACACCGGCAAATGCCGGTGTTTTTTTTTAACATTTTTATATTATCGGCGCGGACCACGCATTGGATTCATACCACCTTGTTTGTTTTTATTGGTGCTTAACATACCAACACGACCAACAATAATTTTATCGCCCAATTTTATTTCATCAGAGATGATTTCTGTTTCTGTTGCGGTTGACAACCCCTTGGAATACGGAATCATAACAACATCTTCGGCGCGCAATATCGCCAAATGTGTCACAGGTGATGCACCATTTGTTTGTTCTTCGTCCAAGAAATTTTTGAAATCACGAACCAAGAATGCAGCATTCTGGGTTTTCCAAACATTATCACGTTCAGAAATAATAATTGTCACAAACGCAGTCATACCTGGCATTAAACGCAAATCAGAATTATCAACGTCAATAACCACAGTGTATACAACAACATTAGATGTTGTCGTTGGGGCCAAACGTACCTGGCGTACAATACCGTCAAATTCTTCGGTTGGGTATGCGTCAACAGTAAAGGTGACAGGTTGACCTTCTTTGATGACACCAATGTCAGCCTCAGACACAGATGTTTCGATTTGCATTTTTGTTAAATCTTCGGCGATTTCGAATAAGTCTGGTGTTTGGAAAGATGCCGCAACCGTTTGACCAACGTCAACCTTGCGCGATATGACAGTTCCATCAACAGGCGATGTAATTGTCGCATACCCCAGATTTGTGACTGCACGGTCATATGTGGACTGGGCGCGTTTTACAGATTGTTCGGATTGTTCGTATTGGGTCTGGGACTGTTCCATGTCGGCGCGGGCAATCATGCCACCATCGTATAACATTTTATTGCGTTCGTATTCGTTCTTGGCAAAATTACGCTGGGATTTCGCACTGTCCAGCGAAGCCTTGGACTCATCAACTGTTGCCTGTAATACAGACGGTTCAATTGTTAGCAAAACATCGCCTTTTTTTACCTTGGAATTAAAATCGACATACAGGTTATCGATTGTACCAGAAACCTGGGAACCAACGTTTACGGTATTTACAGGCTGAATTTCACCGGTTGCAGTCACAACCTGGCGCAGGTCGCCACGTGTAATGTTTAACGTGATAAATTCACCAGGCTTTTTATTAGATACGCCAATCCATATCCATGCACCAATTACCAAAACCAGCGCAATTAACACCCACCATTTTTTACGCCACAGCCATCCAAAAACGCGACCGAAAAATGATGGCTTTTTGCCGGTGTTTGCCGGTGTTTTAATTGTTTTCTTCATGGTGTTTTCCCTCCTCTAACTCTGCCTTTATTTCACCAACCGCCAATGCAACCGCCGCACGTTTTGTAAACAAATCATATCTGGCGGCATTGTTTTGTTTTTCCGCAGACACCAATTCAGACTGTGCAGTTTGCCAATCCAACATTGTTGCACGACCAACCTTGTACATACCAGCAGTCACGCGTTCTGATTCTGTGGCAGATTTTAATAACGTTTCCGTTTGTTTTAATACCGTCTGGGCAGTCTTGTAATTCTGATACGCAGTAAACACGTCCAATGTCGCATTATCTTGGGTGGCACGTTCTTGTTCAATTGCACGGTCATAATTTACCTGGGCAGCGCGGGCATTGTATAAGTTCGCAAAACCTGCAAACAATGGCATAGATGCACGGATGCCAATACTGCCACTAATTTTATCGTTGCCGGCACCATATGTTTCAGATGGCGTGTCATTCCAAGACACAGAACCAGATGCAGAAATCGATGGTAAATTACTTAAAAACACACTGTTTCGTCTGTGCCACGCAGAATCCTTGTTCGCGGTTGCACGCAATAAATCAGGGCGTGTTTTTTCCGCCTGGGCAAATAATTCGTCCAGCGTCTTGGTTTCCTGGGGCGCGCCAATTTCAGACGGCAGGTCTGCAATTTCAATATTCTGGCTGGCCGGGAAAGACAATTTGTTTAACAATGTACCCTTGGCAATTTCACGATTGTTTTTCGCGCGCTCTAAATCAAGATCACGACTGGCCAATGTAGTGTCAGCCTTTAATACATCTGCCTTGGCCACGGCACCGGCCTTGAACTTTTTCTGGGCGGTATCGCGTGCCGTCTGGGCCACGGTGCGCAACATTTCCGCAGACTTTACGTCTGCATCTGCATTCAACAGGGCATAATAAGAACCAATTAAACTGTAAATATAATTTTGAACAGTTTCATCATAATCAAACCCGGTTGCACGCCACGCGGCCGCAGACTGATTTAAATCAGCCAGACGTTTACCAAAATCAAAAATCAAATATGATGCCGACAATGACGCACCATATGACCAATCACCCCATTCCTTGTTTCTGTATGGCAATGATGCCGATGCAGACGCGTTTACACTTGGTAAATAATCCGCATAATTCGCATTTTTTGATAAACGCGCAGATTCGTACGCCAAATAAGATGCCGTTGTCTGGGGATTTCGACATAATCCCAGTTCAATAACCTGGGGCAGATTCAGACGTTCTGATGGCACAGTTGTTCGTGTCATACAATCATCAGACGCCGCAAATGCACAATATGGAATTAAAAACAGTGTCAAAAACGATACTTTTTTCATGAAAAACACTCTCTCTTATAAACTTTATTTATAAGTATACTATTTTTATGTTGAAATACAATTTTTTTTTGCGTAATATGACGACACGAAGTTTTGGCCTGGTGGCAGAGTGGTTATGCAGAGGACTGAAAATCCTTGGATGCCGGTTCGATTCCGACCCAGGCCTCCAAAACTAAAAAAAACACCCCGTAATGCGGGTGTTTTTTGTTTAAGAAAAATCCCCCATGTGGGGGAATGTTTTATTTATCACGTATCTGTGCATTACATTTCTTTTCAACCGAACTGATAACAGCGTTTTGAATCGACATTAAATCAGAATCAGACATATTATCTGTTGGTTGAATTGTTATTGTAAATGCAATCGATTTTGTGCCATCACCCATATCAAATGCGTCAAATACGACCGCGTTTGTTATGCGTGCGTCCGCAGAACACGCAACAGACGTCAACTTTTCAGCCGGTGTATCGAAATCTACGATAAATGCAAAGTCGCGTGTTATCGGTTGAAAATCTGATAATGTTGGTTGCTTTGCACGACGTGTCTCAGGCAGATTTTTAATATCATCAACAATTGCAATTACAACGTTTGTTTTAATGCGTAATTTCTTTGCAACAGATGGATGTAATTCACCAAATTCTGCAATTTTCTTTTTGCCTTGCATTAATGCACCATAACGATATGGATGCGCCCAACGTGGTGCATTTTCTGACGATACCGTGAAACGCTGACCCTGCATCAAAGCAATCAAATCAGCCTTAACATCATAAATATCAACATCACGATTGCGACGTGTCCAATGTTTTGGCGAATTGCTGCCGGTGCGAACAATGCAAACAGATGTATGCTGTTGCCCTGGCATATCACCATCAAATACCGTTCCTAATTCAAATAAATTCAAATCTGGATAACCACGCTTTTCGTTATTTGAAATCGCAATCAACAGATTTCCCAATAAATTATTTCGTGCGGTATTCAAATCTACAATTATAGGATTTGCAACAGGAATTATTGGTTTATCAGTCAACAATTCTTCAACAACAGAATTACCAAAACCAAATGTTATCGTTTCGTTTAATCCACGATTTGCCAATTTTTGTTTTAATTCTAAATCTATGTCTTTATGAAAAGCGTTTGTTACGGTGTCTGACATTTTTTTAAGACCAACTTTTTCATAACCATATATACGAACCAAATCAGCAACAATTGTTTCTGGAATTTCAACATCAACACGTGCAGGACGGGGTGTAACAGTCCATGTATCACCACTGATTTTTATTGTATACCCCAAACGTTCTAATATAGATTTTTGGGTTTCTGGATCCATATCAAAACCAATTTTTTGTGCAAAATATTTTGGCGTATATTTAATTTTAACATCTGGGGCGGCATCTGTACCGGCGGCAAATGTAGAAACAATTTCACCACCACACGCGTCCATAATTATATGGGCGGCATTCATTGCAGCCACGCCTGTTATCGTTGGGTCAATACCACGTTCATATCGATATGACGCGTCTGTTGATATACCCAATCTTTTTGCAGACTTACGAACAGATACGGGGTCAAAATACGCAGATTCCAAGATAATATTCTTGGTATCATCTGTGGTTGCACCACGCGCACCACCAATTACACCCGCCAATGCCAAAATGCCAGACGCGTCTGTGATAACCATATCTGTATCAACCAATTCATGTTCGTTACCAAACAAGTCTGTGAACTTTTCACCATTGTTTGCCATACGTACAACAATATCACCATCAATTTCGTCTGCGTCAAAACAATGCATTGGTTGCGCCATATCATAACAGATATAATTTGTCGCATCAACCGGTGCATTTTTCGGATTTATACCAATCGCAGCAAGTCTGGATGCGATTTTTTTATCACTGGGGTTAACCGTTATACCATGTATTTCAATCATTTTATATGCACGGCATTTGTCTGTTTTTAATACAACCTGACGATTTCCAGAAATATTTTTGAACGCTGGGTCGTTTGGTTCAATATATTCACCAATACCCGCCGCAGACAGGTCGCGCGCAATTCCACGTACAGATAAATAATCAGGTCTGTTTGGTGTTATACCTGCATCAAATACAGTTTTTGTTTCCAAAACATCAGAACCGATCACAGAATCATCTGGCAATTCGATAATACCACTGTGGTCATCGTTTATTCCTAATTCTTTGCCAGAACACATCATACCATCTGATAATACGCCACGCAATTTTCCAGACTGAATTTCATGTCCATCAATAACACAACCAGGTGTCGCCAAGGCAGACACCAAACCCACACGTGCATTTGGCGCGCCACACACAACCTGACGCAATTTTCCAGACCCGTCGTCAACCATTAATACATGCAAATGGTCGCTGTTTTCATGTGGCTTGCATTCAACAATACGCGCCACAATTGGTGATTTTGGGGAGATAACGTCATCAACTTCCAATCCGATTTGGGTCAGCGTATCAGCGATTTCGGATGCGGTTGCATCTGTTTTTAAATAATCTTGTAACCAATCATATGTCCATTTCATAATTATACCCCCGTATTAAAAACCACTGTTTTTCAACCAACGTACATCAGAATCTGTAAACGCACGTATATCGTTCAAACCATATTTAATCATTACCAGACGTGCCCAACCGAATCCAAATGCAAAACCCTGATATTTATCTGGATTAATATTACAATTTTTTAATACATTTGGATGAACCATACCACCGCACAATAATTCCATCCATTTGTCACCAAATTTCATATCTATTTCAATTGATGGGTCCGTAAATGGAAAGTATGATGGACGAATTCTTAGTTCCAGGTCATCCTTTTCAAAATATTTAGATGCAAATGTTCGCATTGTTGCCAACATATCAGACAAATTTACACCTTTTTCAATTGTATCAATATACAACCCTTCGATTTGACCAAACATTGCAGAATGTGTTGCATCTAATTCTTTGCGATAACATTGACCAACAGTAAACATTTTAATTGGTACACCATTTTTTTTCATCGCACGAATTTGTACCGCAGACGTTTGTGTACGCATTACATTGCCGTTTGGTAAAAAGAAAGTATCCTGCATATCACGGGCAGGGTGATGCATTGGTGTATTTAATGCGGTAAAATTATGCGAATCATCTTCTATTTCTGGACCCGTCATATATGTATAACCCAAAGATTCAAAAATATTTACAACTTCTTTGAAACTTTGTGTCAATGGATGTAATGTGCCACGATTTTCAGGCAATGGACTTAATGATACATCTAACTTTTGCTTTTCCAGCGACGCCATCAAAATCTCATTTTCAATTTCGCCTTGACGTGTTTTGAACAATTCGCGCAACGCCTGATTTTCCAGATTTAATGCCGCACGTGCGTCATTGTCCAGATTCTTCATTTCTTTCAAACGCGCGGTCATTGTACCATTTTTACCAAAGACAGACGCATATAATGCCTGTAATTCTTCCAGTGTTTTTATATTTTTTATTTGTTCGTGCATAACTTCTTACCTTAAAAACTTTATAAATTAAAAAGCCGTCAATTGACGGCTTTTATTATTACAAAACAGATACCCCGCCGACAAGGTATTATTTACTTTCGGCGTTGTTAAATCGTTTCGCTGTATCAACCAATTTGATGAAGTTTGCATCGCCTGCATAGGCCATTTCGGCCAAAACCTTGCGGTCCAGGGCGACACCAGCCTTTTTCAAGCCATTCATAAACTGGCTGTAAGTCATACCATTTGCGCGCACAGCGGCGTTGATACGAACAATCCACAAACCACGAAATTCACGTTTTTTAACGCGACGGTCGCGATATGCATACTGTCCTGCCTTTTCCGTTTTTTCACGGGCGGCACGATATGTTGAATGATGACGGCCCAAGTAACCCTT